>JBBQOS010000009.1:0-24550 GCA_038331135.1 Candidatus Moraniibacteriota bacterium
AAGCGAACTTTGTCTCGCCGCAGTAAAGTGTAGATGGGCTCTTTGTCTCGATGAAATAAAACGAAAGCGGGTGTCGTATAGTGGCTTATTATATCAGCCTTCCAAGCTGAGGACGAGGGTTCGATTCCCTTCACCCGCTCAGATAAATAAAATAAGATTGCGCCTTTGGCTCAATCTTGTTTTATTTTTGGGTGTGAAGAGAATCGAAGGGTATTTTAAAAAGGCAAACTGCTTTGCGTTTTTGAAACCCTAGGCTCCAATGGAGGTTCGAAGCCTGTGCTGATAATCACGTGCAAAACGACAGATGAGAGGGATTCCCCTTAGTGCTACAAAAAACAAAAAGCTCTATTTTACGGGGCTTTTTGATTATCTACTATGGGAATCAGATTGATGTTGTATGTTCAAATAATTTTTTTAATATTTATTTAATTTTTAAATGGGTGATTTGTATATAATATACAACTAATACAATATCAAACCTTGGAATATATGACCCCTATAAATTTTAATCAAAAATATTTAAAAGTGTCCAAGATGTACTCTTCTAATACAAAGTATTGACAAAAATGTATAATGGGTATATATTCATTATATAGAATCAACTAAATAAACAAACTAGAAAGAGAGGTGATAATTATGCCAAGACAAGATAAAACAGGTCCAATGGGAGTGGGTCCAAAAACTGGTAGAGGAATAGGTCATTGCGAAAAGAACCAAGGATCAGCACTAGGATTGGGTAGAGGTTATGGCAGGGCAATGTGTGGTTGGTTTTACCAAAAATACCAAGCGATGCCAAAAGGCGAGAAAGAGGATTTACTAAAATCAGAAATTGAAGATTTAAAACAAGAACTTAACATGGTGGAGGGAGAACTAAAGGAATTGGAAAAGTAGCAGTTTTCATTAGAAGCAGTCTCTCTTCTTCTTTAGCTAGCAAGAAAGGGCGATTGTTTTTAATGATATAAGAAAGTTAGCTTTGTAAACATAATTTTATGACAAGACCAAGACTTTGCAGAAGGTTGAGATTTAAGCCCAATGCTCACTATTTTAAACCGCAAGGAATTCCAATGCATCAATTGGGAGAGGTAATTTTGACAAAAGAAGAACTGGAAGCGGTAAAGCTCAAAGATTTTGACAGATTAGAGCAAACTGAAGCGGCAGAAAAAATGAACACTTCGCAAAGTACTTTTCAGAGGATTTTAGCCTCCGCCAGATTAAAAATCGCCAAGGCGATAGTAAAAGGCAAAGCACTAAGAATTGAAGAATAAAAAGGAAAAAATAAATGCTCCCATCCTGATTTTAAAAGTTCAAGAATATTATTCATAAACTCAGCTCTATCCATATTAACTAGCCAGATCCAATTCAAAAACTCTCCATTTTGTTGGAGAGTTTTTTTATTGCATACCTTATGTCTTATGCTCTATGTTTTTAAACATCCAAATTCTTTACACTCTTGGCATGTGTTTGGATGAATCTTCGACGAGGTTCTACTTGGCTACCCATAAGTAAATCAAAAGTCCTATCGGCTGCTTCGGCGTCATCAATAGTAATTTGAAGCATCTTGCGGTTTTCTGGATCCATAGTAGTTTCCCAAAGTTGATCTGGATTCATTTCTCCGAGACCTTTGTAACGCTGAATATTAATATTTGTTTTCTTTTCTACTTCTTCTGTTTCGGCTTCTTCCGCCTCTCCATTTTCATCGACATCTTTAGCTTCCATGGATTCAATTTCTTTTTGAGTAAGCCCCATCTTTTTCATAACCTCTTCTTTTTCTTTATCATTATAAGCATACTGAACTTGCTTACCTTTTTTAATTTGATAAAGTGGCGGTTGAGCGACGTATACGTGTCCCGTGGTTACTAATTCCTCAAAATATCGATAAAAGAAAGTCAAAAGCAAAGTTCGAATATGACTTCCGTCGATATCGGCATCGGCCATAATTATAATTTTTCCGTAACGCAATTTGGCCATATCTAAATGATCTCCGATTCCTACGCCCAAGGCAATTATAATTGGCTTTAATGAATCTGATTTTACCACTTTATCCAAAGTAGTCTTTTCCACGTTTACCAATTTTCCCCGAAGCGGTAAAATAGCTTGAAATTCTCGATCGCGTCCTTGCTTGGCACTACCACCAGCTGAATCTCCCTCTACTATATAAAGTTCAGTTTCTTCCATCTTACGACTAGAGCAATCCGCCAGTTTTCCTGGTAGAGTCATTCCTTCCAACAATCCTTTTCGAACTACGGCGTCCTTGGCTGCTCGAGCTGCAAGTCGCGCTCTGGCAGTCAAGATACATTTGTTAATTATCTCTTTGGCATCCTTGGGATTATTATCAAAATAATCTTGCAAAGCTTCAGCTGTGACAGTTGAGACAATTCCTTTCACCTCACCATTACCAAGTTTAGCCTTAGTCTGCCCTTCAAATTGAGGCTCTCTTAATTTTACATTAATTACCACCGTTAAACCCTCTTGAGTATCCTCAGAAGTTAAACTTTCATCTTTTACTCGTAAAAGATTATTCTTTTTAGCATACGTATTTAGAGATCTCGTGAGAGCTGTTCGAAAACCAGTTACGTGCATCCCGCCTTCAATTGTGTAAATATTATTGGCAAACGCGTAAACATGTTCCTTGAAACCTGAAGTATATTGAAGAGAAAGCTCCACTTGCACGCCTTCTAATTCTCTATCTACATAAAAAGGCACGATATTTTTTACTTCCTTGCCACGATTAAGATAATTAACAAAAGAAATAATTCCTCCATCAAAATAAAATCCGCTTCGTCTTACTTTGTATTCATCTGTTTTTTCATTTTCGACTTTGCGTCTATCCTCCAAAAGGATTTTAACTCCCTTGGTTAAATAAGCCTGCTGTCTTACGTACTCTGATATTTTATTCCAGCTATATTCAATCTTGGGAAAAATTTGCGGATCAGCTTGAAAAGTTATCGAAGTTCCATTGGTTTTTGCTTTTTCTCCTTTAGTCACTTTTCCTTTAGGTTTACCACGATTGTATTCTTGGGTCCAAACAAAACCATCCCGACGAATCTCAGCTTTGGTCCAAACAGATAGTGCATTTACCACAGAAACTCCTACTCCATGCAGTCCTCCAGAAACTTTATATCCTTCTCCGCCAAACTTACCTCCGGCATGTAAGACAGTCATAATAGTTTCGAGTGTGGATTTTTTGGTTTGATGATGAGTTTCTACTGGGATACCTCGCCCATTATCAGTCACCCGCACTATATTTTCTGGAAGCAATTCTACTTTTATATTATTACAATGCCCTCCCATCGCTTCATCGATAGAATTATTTACCACCTCCCAAATCAAATGATGCAGACCTTCCAGAGAAGTTCCTCCAATATACATTCCGGGTCGTTTTCTTACTGGCTCCAAGCCTTCTAAAACTTGAATTGATTTAGCTCCATAGGAACTTTTATTTTTACTATCTGCTGTCGCCATATAAAACAAAAGAAGTTACGCATCATAAAATAAAGATACGCAAATCTTATTAGAAAATTTATGTTAATATTAATAATTTTTATTCGTAGACTTAACTTCCGTTAATCTAACTACATCTTTCAACTAAACCATTGTAACACATATTTTTATATTTTGAAAGAGCCTTTTCCTTGCTTTTATCCTTATTTTATGCTATAATTGATTTAAGGTAGTGAATTATAAAAAGCTAAAAGATAGTGTCGTTTCGCATTTTTTTGCCTCAAAAGGGCTTAAAATCAATGGGTGAAACGGCTTTTTTTATTTGATTTTTATGAAAAAACACACTCCCGTCAAAGCAAACTAAGTTTCTAAAAAATAATATTTTTCAAAAACTAGAACAAAAATTACTATTTAAACAATTGCGCTTATTTTTATGAAAAATACACTAATAGTAAAATTAAATATTATCAAACTAGTCCTAATTTTTAGTGCTGGTGTTTTTATTTATCTTAACTTACCGATATCGGCCTTGGCTAAGGAAATAAATTCAGAAAATATTATTGAATTAATCAACGAAAGTCGTTTAGAAAATAATTTATTTCCACTCATAGAAAATCCTATTCTTTCAAAAGTAGCTCAAGCCAAAGCAATTGATATGACCAAGAATCATTATTTCTCACACACTTCTCCAGAAGGAATAACTCCCTGGTACTGGTTTGAAAAAAATAATTATTTTTATAAATACGCCGGAGAAAATTTAGCCATCAATTATGACAGCGCCGAAGAAGAACATCGAGCTTGGATGGAAAGCCTAGCTCACAAAAAAAATATTCTTAATTACAATTTTAATGAAATAGGTATTGCCACTTCAAGGGGAATAATTGATGGTAAAAAATCTTATGTTACTGTAACTGTTTTTGGCACGCCTACTGAAAATATTTTAGCTATATCTAAAAAGTCCCCGACAATGAGCAAGAATAGCTATATCTTGGGAGTTCAATCGGATAAAACTAAAAACACTCTTTCAATTACAGAAAAAAATTCTTTCTATCAATTAACTGCTGAAAATAAAATTTTTAAATTAGTCCAGAAACAATCCAACAACATAATTTGGACTGTTGCTTTAGTAGCAATTTTAATTGTCCTAAAAGATATAGTTTTAAAAACCATTCAAACCAAAAGTTTTCACCACAAACATTCCGCAGTAAACTTAATTTTATTTATTATGCTTTACACTATTTTATTTTAATTTCTGGCTCTCCTCTCCTCGGCAAGGAGTGGATTAAATAGATGAGACAAGGGGGCTCAGTAACTCAAAATAATTCATAAAAAATTATCCCTGCACTGATGGCCACGTTTAGAGATTCTATGCTCGACGTGGTTTTTATATTGATTAGTTCTGTCGCTTCTTTTTCCAACGAAGCTTCCACACCCTGACTTTCGTTCCCCAAAACGATACATCTATTTTCTTTTGTTTTAAAAGCTTCTTTTATATCTACGCCCTTTTTTACATTGGTTGTGCAAATAATAAAATTGTTTTCTTTAATTTTTTTAAAAACCTCTCTATCTTTATCAAAAACAATATTTAATTTAAATATCGCATCTTTGGCAGCTTGAATAGTCTTAGAATTATATAAGTCTACACAACTCTCATCCAAAATAATATTTTTTAATCCAAAGGCTAGCGCACTTCTTAGGATAGTGCCCAAATTGCCTGGGTCATTGATTCCGTTGAGATAAATTATATTATTGTTCCAATCCAAATTCATTTCTCTTTTCTGATAAACTGCCACTACACCCTGCGGAGATTCTAAGGCAGACATACTTTTTCCTATATTTTCACTAACCAAAAAAATGCTTCCATTGTTTCCCGCCATATTTTCCAAAGCTTCTTTGTTTTTATCCAAAAAATACTTAGTTAAAAAAAGTTCCTTCGGAAAAATTCCGTCTTTAAAAGCGTCTTGAATAATTTTCCAATTTTCTACGGTAAACTCTCCTCTCAACTGGCGATACTTTTTGAGCTTTAATTTATTTAATTCCTTTATTTTTTTATTCTCTTTACTTTCGATTTCAATTATAATCATATTAGCATATTAGCACTTTAACATATTAACATCAAAACAACTCTGGTTTACGAATAAAGACTCGCCTACCTGCCGGTAGGCAGGAATATACGAATTTATATTTTCTTTGTTTGGATCTTATTCGAGTAATTCGATTTCTTGTTCGTAAATTCGAGTTATATTCATAATATAAAAACAAAGTAGCAAAAAACCAAGGTCGGGTCATCAGTCAAAAGTCACTGAGTTATTGAAATACATTTTTTAATGTTGATGACTTATAATATAATGACTTTTGACTAATAACTTTAAAAACTATTCGTCTAGTAAACTATTTATCACATCTTCATCATCACAAGAATATTCATTATCAGCCGAATAGAATTTTTTAGACTTACCATGACAACCACCATTTTCTTTGGGTAATACTGCCACCATCGGCATCAAAAAACCCACATTTTTCTGCGTAAAATAACTATCCAAATATTTAAGCGAGCTAGCTCTTTCTTCATCAGACATCTGAGCAAAAGTACTCATATCATCTCCAAGTTTACCACTCCAATCTAGATGCGCAAAAACATTATTAGCTTTATTTTTAAATCTATCGTGCCAGAGCAACGCCCAGCACCAATCACCTTCTTTTTTATACCAACGTGAGTAACAGGGGCCATCTTCAATGGTTCCGTTAGAACTCAAGCCTACCCCACCCTCAATAAAATCAAATTGACGCAAATAATTTTCATCTTCAATATCATTAGTTTGCGCGCCAATCACAATTTCCATTCCTTTCAAATCTGCATATTTTCTCATTCTTTCCAAAACTATGTTAATTGATGGATCGGAAATATAATCCTGATAAAAAACTTGACCAAACATAAAAATTTGGACACCTAAATCCATGGCTTCTTTAGTAATGTCTAAAACATAGCGTTGATATTCTTTTTTTTCCAAAGATGGTTTGCACGTGTGCTCTCCCCAATCATTTTTACTGCCCGGCCGACACATTTTTTTAAAATCAAAGTCTCTTTCTCCAATTTTGTAATAATAGTCTGATTTAGTACTAATAGCTTCAGCGATAAACATTCCATACACTACATCTTTTTTTTCTATCTGAGCCATGTTTTTCTTTATTTCTTCAAAATCTGGAGCTTGTAACCATGTCTCAATAGAACGATGTAAATAATAACAATTAGAGCGATTAATCATTTTTAAAAGTCCTCCTGTCCCGTCTACATAACCGTTTAATAAACCATCCACTACACAACCGTTACTTTTCATTTTATCAATATTGGGTGGCGGAGGCGGCGGAATAACCTCATCTACTGGTAACAGATTTTTTAACATATTCTCATCCTCCCAGTATTCATCACCCTTGTTTTCAAAGACAATTTTATTATCTTTGGGGGTATCCGCTGATTTTTTATGCCAAAAAAATATGCTCAAACCCAAAATAACCACTATCAGAGATAGAATTTCTAAAAAAATCTTTAATTTTTTGGAATTTCTATAATCCATATAATTATCTTCAAACTTCTTTGTTTATTACTAATTGTAATATAGGAAAGGATTTAAGTAAACTAAAATCACTACGAATTTTTCCCTTTACCTATTACAAACTATTGACAAAAAACTAGTTTACTAGTAAACTAGTTTAGTTAATCCATACAATTAAATATTTGAATTTATTATGAAATGTATAAAAATTCCCTCCGAAGACTTTATTTTTATCGGCGAAAAAATAGAGTCCATGGCCAATAAATACGTGTTCCATCCCATGGGGCTTACCCTCTCTTCTATGAGAATTTTAAGCTATTTAGAAAATAAGGAGGTGACTACTGCCAAAGAATTAATTTTTCTAACCGGCAAAAGCAAGTCCAATATCACTCAACGGCTGAATATTTTAGAAAAAAACAAACTTATCACCAAAGATAAGGCTCCCAGAAATAAAGACCAAAGAGAAATATTTCTAAAAATAACCCCTTTGGGCAAACGCAAGTTAAGAGAAGCTTTCGAAAAAGTAAAACAACTTCATTTAGCCAAAGAAAACTTCTTTACCCCAAAAGAAATTCAAGAACATATCAAGTTTATGAAAAAATTATCCATATTTCTAGACAAAGAAGACACCAAATTAAAGAAAATTTTCAATAAAAAATAATTTAAATTAAAACAATATTATGAAACCGAAATTTATCATTTCAATTATCGCAGTAATTCTTATCGCTATTTTGGCTTTTAGATTTACTCAAAAAAAGCCCGCCGTTGAAGAAACTGCTCTTAAAAAACCCGTAGAAGTAACCGCTCAAACGGTTGCTAATAGCAACAAGTTCAAAAAAACAATTAATTATCCTGCTATCATTGCTAGCGACCAGCAAATTACTCTTGCGGCTGCCACCAACGGGACAGTAACTAGTCTAAATTTTGACTTGGGAAAAAATATTTCGCAAGGACAACGCTTGGCTACTATTGATTCTGTGGGGACAATTTCCAAAAGAGGCGAAAACGGACTCAAGGACAGCCGAATCCAAGCTTTGGAATTAGCAGTGGAATCAGCCGATCAAAGTTACCGCTTGGCCAAAAAAACTCACAAACACCATGAAAATTACGCCAACAAAAGAGCTAAAGAAATAGCCGAGGCCAATCTAGCTAGCGCCCACGCCACATTAAACGGCGCCCTGGATGAGCGATTTGTGAGCGCGCCCATCTCAGGAACTATCACTCAAAAATTTGTATCCACTGGAGATTCTATCAACGCAGGTCAATCTATCGCTACTATTTCCAAATTAAATAAGATAGAAATTCAATTTTTTGTCAACAAAGAAGAACTATCTTATTTCAAAATAGGCGATGAAATATCTATTAAAGAAAATAATCTTGCTTATCCAGGAAAAATAACCCTAATATCTCCGCAAGCTGATGAAACCACCAAAAGATTTTTAGTTGAAGCTACGCCGATTGAAAACAAACAATTAATCATTGGTTCGGTGGTAAGTGTAGAATTTAGCATAGACTATCTGCCTCAATCTAATGAAAATATAATTTTACCTCTTTCAGCTATCACTATCAGTCAAAATGAAAGCTATATTTTTATCGCTAAAGATCAGAAAGTTCAAAAAGTAAGTGTTGTGATAGTAAAAGTTTTTGGAGAAATGGCAGAAATAAAAACAAGCCTTGCTCCTCAAGATGAAATCGTTACCGATGGGAGTAGAATAATCAAGGAAGGTGATGAGATAGTGATAAAAAAATAAATCTTTAGCCCCCCTCCCCTTAGCAAGGGGAGAGCTAGGGAGGGGTTTGATTATATCAAATAAGACATAATTTTTCCTCTTTAATTCCAGCCTCCCCTCCTTGCTGAGTAAAACAGTTTTACAATTTAAAGTAATTACCATATAAGTAAAAAACACCATGTCTAACAAAGAATCTTTTTCAAATAATGATAAAAACAAACCCGCCAGAATTAAATCCAGTGATTTAGCCTATCTGGAACAACTAGAATTTAATCCAGAACTGCGTAAAAGCTGGCTGAATTTTTTTGTGGTAAATTTCAGAGTGGTTATCTTGTTGATTGTCCTAATGTCAGCTTGGGGAATTTATTCCTATATCAAACTTCCTCGCGAGTCCAACCCGGAAGTTAAAATTCCGATTGCGGTTGTTACTGCTGTTTATCCCGGCGCTTCCCCTTCCGACGTAGAGGAATTAGTAACTAAAAAAATTGAAACCAATATTTCTGGCGTTTCTGGCATAGACAAAATAACTTCCCAGTCCACCAATTCTTTTGCTTCAGTCACGGTGGAATTTAATGCTAGCGAAGATATTGATGACGCTATACGCAAGTTAAGAGATAAATTACCCGCTATGAAAGATGATCTGCCGGAAGATGCCAATGATCCCCAGGTCACCGAAATATCTTTTGATGATACGCCGATTATTACTTTTGAGTTAACTGGTCCTTTTGACGGTTTTGTATTGAGAGGGTATGCCGAAAAAATCCAGGATGAACTAGAAAAAATTTCTGGGATTCGGGAAGTAAAAATTTCTGGAGGAGATGAAAAGGAATTTAGCATTGCCTATGATCCGCAAAAGCTATCTTTTTTTAATATTTCCCTAGATCAAGCCAATCAAGCGGTAATGGCTACCAACCAAGCTATTCCAGCCGGTAATTTTCAAGGCCAAGAATATAATTACCCAGTAAGAGCCGACGCGCGCTTTTATGATGCAGTAACTTTGGGCAATATTCCCGTTAGTCATCAGGAGAATAAAGCGATTGTTTATCTGCGCGATATTGCTAAAGTTGAAGAAAAAGCTGTTGAGAAAACTATAATTTCCCGATTTTCTCAAAATGGAAATCCACCACAGAATTCTATCAGTATTTCAATAATTAAGAGAACCGGAAGTTCTATTTTGGACACCGTAGACAAAGCCAAAAATACAATTAACGAACAGCTCAAAACTTTTCCTGCCGGCTTGACTTATGCCCCCACTATCAATATGGCAGATTTAATAGCGCAAGATTTTGAACAATTGGCTCATGATTTTATTATCACATTAGTTTTGGTGGTGGGAGTATTATTTTTAGTTGTAGGTTTAAAAGAGGCCTTTGTCGCTGGCTTAGCTATTCCACTAGTATTCTTTTGTACTTTTGGAGTAATGTTAGCCACTGGCACATCTTTAAATTTCCTTTCTATCTTTTCACTCCTTTTAGCTCTAGGACTTTTAGTAGATGATGCTATTGTGGTGGTAAGTGCCACCAAACAATACATGAAGACCGGAAAATTTACCCCCGAAGAAGCGGTACTTTTGGTTCTTAATGATTTTAAAGTTGTCTTAACGACTACTACCCTAGCCACCATTTGGGCGTTCTTACCCCTATTGATGTCTAGCGGAATAATGGGAGAATATATTAAATCTATCCCTATTACTGTTTCCGTTACCTTATTTGCCTCTTTAATTATTGCCTTAATGATTAATCATCCGCTAGCGGCTGTTTTGGAAAGAATCAGAATGACCAAGAGATTTTTCTTTTTAATTATGGGACTATTTTTAATACTGGGAGTTTTTAGTATGAGTTTCCACAATATCTATGGCTATATTTTCAGTGGATTATTCTTCTTTATAATTATTTGGATGTTTTATTGGTATTTCAAAAAAGGCACCCCTATCCTAAAGCAAAATGAATTATTGACTCAAGCGGAATGGAAAGACGACAAACTTATCAAAAAGAAACTTTATGAACAAGGTAATTATGAATCAGGAAATTTCACTCAGAGATTAGTTCACGGCATCATTCACTTTGACAGAGTTCTGCCTATTTATGAAAAATATTTAAACAAAATAATTCTTACCAAAAAATCTCGCTGGAACTTTATTGGTGCCGTAGTTATTCTGTTTATTTTTTCAGTTTCTCTTCCTGTTTTAGGTATAGTTAAGACTGAATTTTTTCCTATCTCTGATGCAGAAGAAATTTATGTCAGTATGCGCGCTTCCGCCGGATTGAATTTGGAAGAATCCGATAAAATTATCCAAAAAGTTGAAGAAAAACTTTACAATTATCCTGAAATAATAAACTTCTCCACTTTAGTGGGAAATCCCGGCGCAGGCGGAGATATTGGCATAGTGCAAAGTACTTCCAATACTGCCTCTATTACTATTAAACTTTCTCCTGTCAAAAAAAGGGAACGCAAATCATATGAAATCACTGATAGCATCAGAAATGACATAGCTGATATCCAAGGCGCCACCATCAAAGTAAGCAGTCCTTCGGGAGGTCCGCCAGCAGGAGCAGTTTTTCAAGCGCAAATTTCAGGAGACGATTTACAGGAACTAGATACAATTGCCCAGAATCTAAAATCAATCTTAGATTCTGTCGAAGGAACTATAAATAGCGATATCTCTCTCAAAGAATCGCCGGCAGAATATACCTTTGTGTTAGATCCAGCCAAGATGGAGCTTTACAATTTAAATGCTGCCCTAGTAGGTATGACCTTGCGCACCGCTATTTCTGGCAATGATATTTCTACTATTATTCGCGGTAACGATGACATTGATGTGATAGCCAGATTTGATGAAGATAAGATACCAACTTTAGATTCTGTTCAAAACTTGCAAGTCTTAAATGCACTTGGGCAACCAGTTTATCTAAAGGATGTAGCCACAATTGAACTTAAGCCTTCAGTGGAAACTATCAATCGCATTGACCAAAAAAGAACCGTGTTGCTAACCTCTGGGGCTACCAAAAGCACCAACTCCAATCAGATATTATCCGAATTTCAAAAGAAAATGGATGAAAAATATCAATTGCCCGAAGGTTATGAAATAACCTACGGAGGAGAAAATGAACAAAATGCCGAATCGGTCGCATCTATTTTGCGTGCTATGATTATCGCTGGAATATTAATATTTTCCACCATGATAATTCAATTTAATTCATTTAAGCAAGCCACTATAGTTTTGGTTACTCTTCCTTTGGCATTGATTGGAACTTTTCTCGGATTAGCTATTTTTGGAATTAGTCTTAGTTTTCCTGGTCTAATAGGAATTCTGGCTCTCTTTGGAATAGTAGTCAAAAACGCCATAATCCTCATTGACAAGATAAATCTCAATATCAAAACCAAAATACCCTTTAAAGAATCGATCGTTGATGCTGGAAAATCCAGGTTAGAAGCTATCTTTGTAACTTCTATTTGTACTATCTTTGGAATCATCCCTATCACGCTCTCCAATGAATTGTGGCGTGCCCTAGGAAGTGCTGTAATTTTTGGATTAATTTTATCTTCCTTTTTGACATTATTTTTGGTTCCTGTTTTATTTATGACCTTTGTCAAAGAAAAAAAATAAAACAAACTTTGCCAATAAAAAACCATCAGTTTCATGGCAATGATGGTTTTTTATTTTAATTTTGGAAGACATTCTTTAATTATTTTCCCAGCACAATTACTATATCTGCGGTCTTTTCTTCGTCTTTGGAAGCTAATTTAATTTGCATCTCAACATTGCCCATCTTTAATAAATCAACAACTCTCTGAGCTTCTTCTTTAATGGCATCTTCCTTATAATACACAATTGTTTCGGCTTTTTTATCACTAGGATAATTTTTTGCTTCCACATTTTCATATTTTTCTGCTACCAATAAATCCTTTATCTTGCCAGCTGCTCCAGCCACCCCACCCCCATTAAAAACTTCTATTTTCATTTTCAAAGGATTAATTTTTTGAATTTCTGAATCGTTAATTTCATTTTGTGACTCTTTAATTATTAGGGTTTCTTCCGGTTTGCTATCTTGTATATTTTCACTCACCGTAGCCTCTACCTGATTTGATATTTTTTCTTCTTCTTTATTATTTATCCATAGATATACTCCCACAACCAGCACAATTAAAATTGCTACTATTAAAATTATCTTTATCCATCTGAGACTCCCATGCACATCGGTTTCATTGCCTTTAATAATTACAACATCATCTTGAACTACGGAAACTTCATCATTATTAATTGCTTCTTCGTATTTAGGGCCTTGCACTTTTGGCACATTATCAATGAAAACTGTTTTTGGCTTTTGAATATCAGTATTTTTTATCGTTTGTTGAGTATTTTTGATATCTTGTTTGGGAGATAATTGCTCATTTTCAGTTAACTCTTCTGCATCCAATTCTCCCAGGAAAAATAAAGAGCTGTCAACACAATCGCTCCCCTCTACCGGGCTATCATCTTTTTTGTCTTTAACTATTTTTATATCCTCAATGGAATTATCAGTAGGATTAATTTCATTCAAAATATCTTCGTCTGTTAACTCATTTCGATTGTCTTTTTTGTTTATTGTTTGTGTGTGCATAAAAATATTTTTTATTTTAATCAGTTAAAGTATACCACAAAATTCATAGAGCATGAAACATAGCGCATGGAGCATGCGACATGAAGCACACAGTACACAACACATAACATGAAACATGGAGTACTTTAACATAGAAACATTAAACTAACATGAAAACAATTTAACATTAAAACACTTGGACAATTAATAATCTTAAATTCCTAAATTCTCAAAAACAATTGTGACATCTAGAACAATCTCTTTCGGCTCCCGATCCTTGCAAAAACCCCCTCTTTCCCCCATAATAAATCATGACATTCAAACATGTAAATTCTATAATTATAAAAATATGATTGATAATAAAATATTTGAAAAACTCACTATTCATGCCAAAAACAGTCTTCAGGAATCATTGAATATCGCCAATTTTTATAACAGTGACTTCATTTGTCCTGAGCATTTACTGTTGGCTATTTTTTTAGAGAAAGGCAGTTTGGGAAGCAATATTTTAACTGATTTGAAAATAACCAAAGAATCTTTTGATAAAGCTCTCAGAGCAAAGAATTCTGCAACAAAAAAAACAAGAAAAAATTTGACAGTCTCTCCAGAACTAAAAAAAATTCTCACTCGTGCCTATTCTTTGGCTAGCAAATTTAGCTATTCTTATATTGGCACCGAACATTTAGTTTTTTCTATTATGGAAATTCCCAACGAAAACATCAAACAAATCTTAGCCACTGGAGAAAAATCTATTGAAAAAAAAATGAATGGCAAAAGTATATCCGAAACTGCGCTAGCCTCTCCACTAGGGGGGAATGGGATATTGGATAAAAGCTTTTTGTCTGGAATATTTAAAGCTTTAAATTTACCCGAGCTTGATTTTCCTTCTTTTTCCAACAACTCAAAAAAAGATCGTGGCACTCCCAACTTGGATTATTTTTGTAACAATTTGAATGAAAAAGTGCGTAAGGAGGAAGTGGTGTTGGTTGGACGAGAGGAAGATATGGAGAGAATTTTTAATTCATTGGGAAGAAAAAGTAAAAACAACCCTCTTTTAATAGGTGATCCGGGCATTGGCAAAACAGCTATCGTCGAAGGCTTGGCAAAGAAAATTAATCAAGGACAAGTACCGCAAAATCTACTTAATAAAAAAATATTATCTCTGGATATTGCACTAGTGGTAGCTGGTACTAATTTTCGCGGAGAATTTGAACAACGCCTAAAAGACATACTACAAGAAGCTTCTGAAAATAAAGACGTGATAATTTTTATTGATGAAATCCATGGGATTGTGGGCGCAGGAAACGCTTCGGGAGGACTGGACGCGGCTAATATCCTCAAGCCTCTTCTTACTCAAGGCTCTATCCGTTGTATCGGAGCCACTACACTGGAAGAATACAAGAAATATATTGAAAAAGATTCTGCACTTGAGCGCCGCTTCCAACCTGTTATACTCAAAGAACCATCCAAAAAAGATACCCTAAAAATTATCAGAGGCATCAAAAAAAATTATGAAAAATTTCACCGCGTAATAATTTCTGACGAAGCCATCGAAGCAGCTGTTGAATTTAGTTCTCGCTATACCCAAGACAGATTTCAACCGGACAAATCAATCGATTTAATTGATGAAACAGCTTCTCGAATAAAAAACCAAGTAAGCATATCTCCAGCTACTGAGGAATTAAAGCGAGCAGAAAAAAAATTAATCGAATTAATCGGAAAGAAACATATCTTAGTAGCTAACGAAAATTATGACGAGGCTCTTAATCTTAGAAAAAAAGAAGATGCCCTCACTGCTCAAATATCCAATCTAAAAAATATTCAAAAAAAATACGAAAAAGAAAATAGACTATCTATTCTAGAAAATGATATCGCACAAACTGTTTCTCTCGCAACCAATATTCCTGTACAAAAAATCCTAGCTCAATCATCAGAAAAAACCAAAAACATCCTTGAAAAATTAAATAACATTGTTATTGGTCAAGAAGAAGTTCTTAAAAAGATAGCTTGGTCTATTTTGCGTTCTCAAAGCGGGATTAGCGATACTGAAAAACCGATTGGATCATTTTTATTTTTAGGACCCAGCGGAGTAGGGAAAACTTTGAGCGCCAAAACCTTGGCTCAAGAATTTTTTGGCGATGCTCACGCCCTGATTAAAATAGACATGAGTGAATTTGTAGAAAAACATAATGTTTCCAGGTTAATCGGTGCTCCCGCTGGCTACATCGGTTATGGCGAAGGTGGAAAATTAACTGAAAAAGTTAGGCGTCAACCATATAGTTTGATTCTTTTTGATGAAATAGAAAAAGCTCATCCGGACGTGTTTAATATTTTGCTTCAATTGTTAGAAGAAGGAACTCTAACTGATGCTGAGGGTCGAAAAGTAAATTTTAAAAATACCATAATTATTTTAACTTCCAATATTGGGACCAAAGAGTTTACCGCCGCTTCCTCTATTGGTTTTTCTTCAAATAATAAAAACAACTTAGAAAGAAAATTCGAAACCATTCGACAGAAAGTTTTAACTGAGCTTAAGGAAAAAATGAAACCTGAAATATTAAATAGACTAGATGAGATTATCGTTTTTAACCCTTTAGCAGAAAGAGACATTGAACAAATAGTTACCTTAGAATTGAAAAAGCTGGCGCAAAGACTGGCCACTAAAAAAATAAAATTATCTTATTCTAAAAATCTGCTCAAATTTTTGATGGATAAAAGTCTTTCTACTGAAAAAGGCGCCCGCTACATCAAAAAAAATATCCGCGACTTTGTGGAAAATGAAATTGCATATAAACTCACCCATAATAAAATAAAAAAGAACGCTTTAAACATCGACGTTCAAAATAAAAAAATAATTAGTCGCTAAGAATTTTATTTATTCAAGACATCACCCGTTTACAATCAGTCATTATATAATTTTGAATTCATTCGAAATTTTCAAGAATGATTAGATAGCACATTTGTAACATATTGCACACTTAGGACATCTTTAATTGTTTTTACAATGGATATAAAAAAATTTATTTTAGATACTGTTTTTCCTGTTTATTGCATTAGTTGCGATAAAGAAGGCGCTTGGTTTTGCGAAAAATGCTTTTCTAAAATAATTTTTAAAATAGAACAAACTTGTCCAATCTGTAAAAAGGCCACCATTCCCAATGGAGAAATTTGCTTTGGATGTAAATACAAAAACGACATCGATGGAATTTTAGTCTCTTCTTTTTATAAAAAAAATAAACAAAAAACCAATGTTGCCAAACTTATTCACTATTACAAATATCGTTTTGTCTCTGGAATAAGTGAGGTGTTGGGAAAAATTTTAGAAAAATCAATCCTAGCTTCCACTTTGCCTTTGCCCGAAATACTCATTCCGGTACCGCTCCATCCTCGTCGTTTACGGTGGCGAGGATTTAATCAATCCCAGCTCCTAGCTGATTATTTGGGAGTAAATCTCACTCCCGGATTAGACATACCTGTTCGTACTGATATTTTAATAAGAAAAAGATACACTAAGCCACAAATGGAGATAAAAGACAGGCGAAAAAGAACCATAAATACGCACGACGCATTCGGTTTTAACTTAGACACTAGTCAAATGATAAAAGGAAAAATTGTCTTTCTCATTGACGATATCGCTACTACTGGTAGCACACTGTTCGAGTGCGCCAAAGTTCTCAAAGAAGCTGGAGCAAAAAAAGTTTATGGAATAGTTTTAACGAGACAATAGGAAACAAAATACAAGTAACAAGAAACGATTTCCAAGCAATATTCAATTGCCAATTTTCAAAGTAAAAAATACTCGTGGTTGATTATTTTTAATTTGAGATTTTATTTGTATATTTTTTCTTGTTACTTATATCTTGAGATTATAAATTTTACAAATTTATAATCTCATCTCCATCCAATTCTAAATTATAATTCTTAGTTTCTCCACTGGATAATTTTACTTCTATTTTAACAGGTACAACGCCACTTCCAGATTGTTTTTGAATTTTTAATTTGTAATCTTGGTTTTTTAATTCTTTCGGCAAAGTATACTTAATTTCAACAGTTTTTTCAGAACTAATAGGGACTTTTATAAATCCTCCGGCAAATTTTTTATTAAATTCTTCTCCGTAAACAATTTCTCCTTCTTGAAATTGATTTATTTTAGAACCCTTAGGTACATAAATCCTCAAATAAGTGAGATAGTCTTGAATCATCCAATTTTTTTCTTTGCCTGTGTGTAAATAATTTATTTTAAGAGTGGCTTCTGGAATTTCTTTGCTGATATCTACAGAATAATTTATTGTGCGCTTCATATAGTAATCACTTTTATGCGCTCCCAAATTAGCATCAACTACCATTAAATAATCGCCTTTCCAAGTAGTGTCCATCGCCCCGTCCCAAGCTGACTGTTTCGCCAGTTCATTTAATTGGCTGTCAGTAAAATATAATTGAATGTTTTTATTTTTTAACTGGCCAATTAAATCTTTGGATAATTTTAATTTATCCAGCTTGGAAAGCAGTACGGTTTTCTTTAATAATTCTTTCAAAAAATCATTCATTACATCTTTTCTGTCTCCTCGAGTAATCCCTTGTTGGGCAAAATCTATTTCCACTTGTTTTTCCAAAGTAATCAAAGCGTTACCTGATTCAAATACATTTGGATAACCCTCCAGGCGAACTGGTCCGGTAGTTTTTAACACGATTTCTAAAACCGCTGCATTCATTGCGATTACTCCATCGAACTTTTCCGTTCCTTGCCCCTGATAATAAAACTCTAGAGCTTTTTTGGCGTTGGTGGGATAGTCTGGAGAATAATTAGAATCTCTCAATTTCCAAGCCTCAATTTTAAAAACTTTTTTCATTGGATCGGGCATATCATGATTGTCTGGAATGCGGCCGTCAAAATTAGAAGTATCGTGAATTTCATAAGAAGTTACTTTGCCATTTTTTGTTTTAATTATTCCAAAAGATCCGATATAGCCACCTCCTGGACGAAGCTCCATATTATTTTGCAACAAGACTAAAAAAGTTTTTTCACCCGAAATAATTTCTTTTACTATTTTAGTAAGAGTACTCGCTGAAGGCTTACTATCTATTGTCGTATTATTGCGTTTCCTAAAAAGGAAATAGCCCAACGAAGAAATCAATACTACCATTAAGCTAATGGCTATAATTTTTTTAATATTTTTATTCATAAATTTAAACACTTCCGAAAAATTAAATTACTTATTACCTAATAGTTGATTCAATCTTTTTTTAAAATCTTCTTCAGTGGGCTCACCCAAGGCTTCTTTTAAATTATCAGCATAAACCTGATCTATCGGTTGAATATTTTCTATTTTGTTCTCTTGCGTTTTTTCTCCAAAAATTTGATGCGTTTCATCTTCTGAAATTATTCCCAACTCGTCAATTATTTCTTTCTCGTTGGAAATATCCTCTTTGCCCTGAATTATTTTATCAAAATCATCTTGGGCAATTGGTAAGTTTGGTGGAGATGCCGCTCTTTTAAAATTGATATATGGCTCGTCATTTGGCTCAGAATAATTTTCTTTTAAAATATTTTTATTTATTTTATCCTCATCCTGTTCCCTCTGTACTCTATTTCTTTCCAGAGGAAAAGAAGATGAAAGTTTTTCAATTTTTTCTCTATTTACTTTAAAAAAATCTCCCAAATATTTTTCAGATTGAAGGATTTTTTCTTTATTTTGAATTCTTTTGTTTATGATAAATGCTCCTATTTTTTCGGCTAATCCTAAAATTATTTGAACCAACCAAGCTAAAATTAAACCGCTAGCAATGCTCATCATAAAAATCAACTCTCTAAAATAAGTTCTTTCCGTTACTTCTCGAGAGACAATGCCCAGTGTCAAATCTTTTTTGACATCATAATGTTGGCTACTTAAATTTAATATTTTTTGAGCAGATTTTTCAGCCAAAGCAACCGCTTCTTTTTTATTTTCATTGCTAGACTGGATCTCAATTAAATCAGTTTTTTTATCATTTTTTAAAATCACACCTGGCTCTAGAAGATTATTTTTTTTGGCAATTACAATAATGCTTTCTTTTATCTTATCCAAATGAATGGATGTTTTTATATTTTTAGGTGTAATCAAAATGTTTGTTTTAACTTTGTATCCGCTATAATTATCCACTAACAAAAGATAAGCGCTCAGGCCAAAAGCCAGCGCCACAAAGACGAAATAACTGTTAATATTTTTCCCAAACCCTCTTTTATCCTTATTTGACATAAAAAGTGAATAATTTAATCTGCTCATTAGTTAACTAAAAATAATAGCAAATAACAGAACTCTTGTCAATGTCTGTTGAATGTTATATAATTTAATTATAAAAATAAAAACACACAATAAAAATTGAAAGATTTTTGATAAACACTTATATTTTTTAATATTAAATTTATCATAAAATCTTATACAAAAAAATGACAAAAAAAACTTTTGATAATGATAAATCTTTACAAATAGAAGCTCTCAAAGAAACCATTGCCAGCGCCGAAAAAACTATCGCTAGTGCTCGGGCTATGCTTTTTCAACTTGAAGGTAAAAAGAAAATTAGTCGACACAAAGAAAGCGCTGAAAATGATGAGGGCGATGTTATATATGGAACCTTTGATGGTCAAATAATGATTGGCGACGATGGCAAGCAATATCCGGTTCCAGCCAATTATGCTTCCAAATCAAAACTAATAGAGGGAGATATGCTCAAGCTATCTATTAATGGCGGTGTTTTTATGTATAAACAAGTCGGCCCGATAGAAAGAAAAAATTTAATCGGAGTAGCCGGTCAAGATGAGGGCGGAAATTATTTTGTTATTAGTGAAGGGGTACCTTATAAGATACTGCTTGCTTCTATTACTTATTTCAAAATAGAACCGGGGG
Organism: Candidatus Moraniibacteriota bacterium; assembly: GCA_038331135.1. Classification (GTDB taxonomy): domain Bacteria; phylum Patescibacteriota; class Minisyncoccia; order Moranbacterales; family UBA9337; genus UBA9337. The sequence goes on from JBBQOS010000009.1 coordinate 20,190, forward strand.
ACGAAGTGGTTATCACTGTACCAGCTGAAAAACCCAGTATTTGGGCTGCCATTGAAAACGTTTTGCAAAAGAATGATGAGATAAAAGACTACGACTCGATTGCTATGCACAAAAAAGATTTTTCCAAGGAAAAACCAACCGAGGAAACAGGGATTGAAGATGACACTGATAAAAATTTAATGATAGATGAGTGGATGAGCGACATCGAAGAAATCAAAAAAGAAATTCAAGAAGAAAAAACTAATATTCAAGCTTAATTTTCTTAAATCTTTAACCCCCTCCCCTTGACTTAAGGGGAGGGTTGGGGAGGGGTTTGATTTAAAAAATAATAATAAAATAAATAACATTAAAACAGAAAACAATTAGAGCACTATTTGCTCGAATGCTCATTTGTTTTATTGTCAAATTGACCAAATTTATGTCAGAAAATGCAAACCTGAGTCATAAGGATTTAAAATTTAGCTTCCTTGCTGGTCTTCTTATCGGATTATTATCTATGCCGGTTATAAAAGCTGCCAATTCTAATCTTTATGAGTCACTTTTTTTTACTATTGTTCCTTTCTTTTTAATCGCCACTCCATTAGGAATAATCATAGCTTTTAGAATTGGACAGAAAGTAAGCATTGTTTGGCAGATCGCTAAATTTGGAGTTATTGGAGTTTTAAACACTGTGGTGGATATAGGATTTTTAGCTTTAATAATTTTTTTAACAAAAAGTTATTTAAATATAAACTCTACTGATACTCTTTTTGCACTAGGCGCTTGGACTATAACCTTCTATTCTCTTTATAAGGGACTTTCTTTTATCGTAGCCAATATTAACAGTTATTATTGGAATAAATATTGGACTTTTCAAGAAAATGTCAAAAAATCTTCCTCGGAAATTATCCAATTTTTTGCAGTTAGCATCTTGGGATTTGTCATCAATATCACGACTGCTTCTTATGTTTTTGGTAGCATCAACCCAATTAGCGGACTTAATCCTGACCAATGGGGCTTAATCGGAGCAGCAATGGGAAGTATCGCTGGCCTACTTTGGAACTTTGTCGGTTACAAACTTTGGGTTTTTAAAAAGTAATATTCTACAGAAAATATCTTCCCAGAAAAACACTTCCAAAACGGAGGTGTTTTTTCTAAAAAATAATTTTAAATTAGATAAATAAAATTAAAAGTCGTTGTAAACTCTTCGTAATATTTGGAGATTCCTGCCGGCTCGCCTCGGCAAAGCAAGCAAGCAGTGCCACACAATTTTTAAGTAGAAGCATTACTCGCAAAGACGAAAAAAAACATTTGGAACATCCAGAACAACTGTAAAAATTTCAACATTCGGAACATCTGCCAACAATTTCCCGAATCTCCCTAACTATGCTAAAATGCTAATATGTTAATATACTAAAGTGAATTATTATGTCATCCGCTACCCTTTATCGTAAATATCGTCCTGCTAATTTTTCTGATGTTGTGGGCCAACAACATATCGTCCGTACTCTTTCTAATGCCATTGAAAATAACCGCATTGGCCAAGCCTATCTTTTTACCGGACCTCGCGGAACTGGCAAAACCACCTTAGCTAGACTTTTTGCTCAAACTGTCAATTGCACATCTCCTACTAAAAAATCCAAAGATAACTTTTTAGCTCCTTGTCTAAAATGTGAGAATTGCCAGCAGTTTAAAAATAATACTGCTACCGATATTGTGGAAATAGATGCTGCTTCAAACACTGGAGTAGACAATATTCGAGAGCTCAGAGAAACTGCTAGACTCTCTCCATTAAAAGGCAATTTCAAAGTTTATATCATAGATGAGGTCCATATGCTCTCACAGGGCGCTTTTAACGCACTTTTAAAGATTTTAGAGGAACCACCAGCTCATATTATTTTTATCCTCGCCACTACCGAAATTCACAAAGTTCCCGAAACTATCATTTCTCGCTGTCAAAGATTTGATTTCTCTAAATTTGATATTGAAGAAATTATTGGCAAACTTTCAATTATCGCCAAAAAAGAAAAAATTACGATTGAAGCAGACGCGCTTGAACTTATTGCAATCAGCGCCGAAGGTGGGATGCGAGATGCGGAATCATTTTTGGAACAAATTATAACTTTGGAAAAAAATGCTATTACTAGCGAAAAAGTAGCCAATATTTTAGGCATTAGTAGCACTCAATCAGTTGAAAGTCTAACTGAATTAGTCTTTGATAAAAAAACTGCCCAAGCGCTCCTGCTAGTTAACAAAATATATAAAGACGGATACAATTTAGAATTTTTAGCCAAGAGTTGGCTGGAATATTTGCGCAAAGTAATGCTTTTGAGCGTTGACGAAAGTATGGATAAGAAAATATTTTCAAAAATGACCAAAGAGCAAAAAGAAAAAATCATAATGGTTTCCAAAAAAACTTCTCTCGGCTTTATCATTCTTTGTGTTAATAAAATTTCTGAAAATATTCCTAAAATTAAAGAATCTTTTATCTCTCAGCTCCCGCTAGAATCTATGATTGTAGAGTTAACTAAATCTGATTTGACTAATTCCACCTCACTAACAACCCCCACTCCTCAGACTATTATAACCGCACCAGTAACCAGTGCTCCAAAAAAAAATGATCCTACGCCGACTGTTAAAAAAGAAATTTTAGAAATTGAACCGATTGAAGAAGTTAAATCGGCAGTTAAAAATTTTCCAATCAAAGAAACGAGTGTTGTAACTGTTGAAAATATCCCGCAGAAATATAATGGAGAAAAAATAAATATTTATGAAGTTGAAAAAAAATGGAAAGTCATAATTGATGAACTGCGAAACGAAAACTGTTCTTTGGCAATGATGCTTTCTAACTCTATACCCATTGAAAGCACCAAATCCGACACAATTAATATAGTAATTCGTCACTCTTTTCAAAAGGATTTAATCAATAAAGTTGAGAACAGGTTGACAATTAGTGATATTTCTAATAAAATCACAGGGTTGGTGCTAAAAGTAGTAGCGGTTACTGAAGAAGAATCTGGCGTAAAATTGAAAAGGATTTTACCCAATATAACGCCCGATATGATAGATGGTGCCTGCGGTACTGGTAACAATATTCAAGAATCTCTCCTTTCCGATGCTATGGCAATGATGGGTGGAACGGTGGTAACTGAATAATAGTGTTGAAGATGTTCTAAGTGTTGAAATTGTTCTAATTTTCATAAAGTTTATAAAGTTAACAAAAAATAAGTCTAAATAAATCAGGTTAATTGTTTCTAAATTTAATTATTGAATACTGATTAAAAATTGAAAATTATCTTGGGGATTAGCCAAGCGGTAAGGCAACGGGTTTTGATCCCGTCATGCGGGGGTTCGAATCCCTCATCCCCAACTTATAAAAATAAAGACGCATCCGACTAAGGATGTGTTTTTGTTTTTATTTAGTTTGGGTAGGGATTCGAACGGTCAGAAGCTAAACAAGTTGGCGTTTCAGCAGAATAAAAACGCAGTGTGCGCAGATGGATGCGACCACAGGAGCATTCAGCTCTGATCAGGACAAGAAGCAACTGAGCGACGGCGGAATTGCGACGCGGAAATCCACTCATCCCCAACTTATAAAAATAAAGACACGCACTGATTCAGGCGTGTTTTTATTCTATAAATTTCGCATTTTATCTTTACTAAAAAATCCGCAAGATTTTAATTGGCTGGATTTTTGGGAGCGCGATACTCACCGATAAGACAAATATTTTTAAAAGTAACCGTTTTTCCATCTTCTCCATTTTTGATATTTTCAGTTATTCCGCAAGAATAAGTATTGCCAATACTCACCCCTAATTTTTCGAAATCAGATTGGGCTCGACTAGGTTGACCGTCTCGTTTAGTTTGAAAAAAAGAATAAAAATTACCACCTGCTTTGATAGCCACTCGGCCGTTTTCAACTTTAATGTCTTCCACAGTCAAATCCATAAATTTTATATCACTCATAATTTTTTACCCCGTTGAATCGCGATACTAGTCGCCTTATTTAACTGGGGTTTGTTTATCCTGTGGAATACCGACATAATTCGGTTTGTCTCAGACAATATTCCATAGGGTTAATTAATTTTTAAAACATTTTTATTTTAACATAAGAGCGCAAAAAACAAAAATAAATAATCTCAGGTGTCATCCTGAAAAGTAGACTTTACCAAATGATTCGAAATACTATGAAGGCATAATTCAATAACTCGAATTATGCCTCTGTTTTTTTTAAATAACATCCTTACAAACCGTAAGAACTTTAAAAACTTTTTATTTACTTTATAAACTATTTTCAAACTTTATAAACTTTAATAATTTTATAAATTATTCTTTCCATTTTATTCATCCTGCAATAATGTGTCATAATCCTACGGCCGTAG
>JBBQOS010000010.1:0-23821 GCA_038331135.1 Candidatus Moraniibacteriota bacterium
AATAAATTAAGGAAATAACGAGGTTTTAAAACGGCGCGCCAACTTCGTTGGCACAAAAAAGTGCGGCGGCGAAAAAAGAAGCGGCGAAAGCGAGGGCGGGCAAAAATTCCTTCCCCCCAACCCCCTTCCTTTTTGCCCGCCCGAGCAATTGGATTTTAAAATTCGGAATTCGGATTTTCGTCAAAAAATGTTCGAACATCAATCAAAAAACACCGCACCAAGCTTATAATATCGAGATACCCGAGGTCTTCGCAAATGAGCAACCTAGAACTGCCATGAATTTGGCGGTTTTAGGTTTTTTTATAGTATGATATTATTAGATTACAATAAGTATTAATTAAAAAATTTATGGCTAGCGCTAATTTAAAAGTTATTATTGAAAAAGGAAGTAGCACTCCTTTTTTGGCATGTTAAATTTGTAACGAAAAAATTATACAAGAGGAAGAAAATGGAATGATTTTTTGGAATGATAAAAAAGGAGTTTTAGCACATAAGAACTGTATGGGTAAGCATCCTAGTGATAATTCATATCCTAGCAGTGAAGAGTTAGAAACTTTCCTTTTTAATATGCTACATAATTCAAGAATAAATCCAAAAGAAGATGAATTTTCTGTTTAATTTTGGAGATATTAAGAGGCAATAACAAAAAACAGCAATTTTTGATTGTTGTTTTTTATTGGAAGAATTTTTTTTGATACTTAGTGATTGCTAGGTAGTGACGAATGGGGGTGGAGAATCCTTTGTGCTAGAGGATGTTTGAAAATTGAAAAAATAAAATAAAAAATAATATTATAAATAAAAAAAACAAAAAGTGGGGATGTGGATAACTGGTTAAAATGGCTTAAAATAAGGATAGATTTGAGGGCTTGTCAGGTTTTTGTCTTGTGGTATAATAGCTTTGTAATACACAAGATGTAGTGTAAATATTCATTTAAACATAAAAATAGCCAAATGGCAAGAGTAAGAAATGCCAACTGTTGGGATGTTTAAATAAAAACAAAAATATGATTTGCCCAGCTTGCAATCACCCCGAAACAAAAGTAATAGATTCTCGCGATACCAATGATAGTAGAGCTATCAGACGCAGGAGAGAATGTGAAAAATGCAAAGAAAGATTTAGCACTTATGAGGAAGTGGAAATCACAAAATTACTGGTAGTAAAGAGAAGTGGAGAAAAGGAGGATTATAATCAGGAAAAAATAAAACAAGGAATAGCCAAGGCTCTGGAAAAAAGACCAACTACCAATGAACGAAAAGAAAAATTAATTAATGAGATAGAATATCAGATTTATTCCAAGGGTAAGCAGGGAGAAATTGCCAGCAAAGAAGTGGGGAAGATAATTTTAGAAAAATTGAAAGAAGTAGACGATGTGGCTTATTTGAGATTTGCAAGTGTTTATAAATCCTTTGGAAGCTTGAACAGTTTTAAGAGAGAATTGGAAAAACTGGAAGATAAGTAAAAAATTAATCTATAAATTTATAATAACAATCCGCCCAATTAAGCATTCTGGCGAGATGAGTTGCTTTCGCTAAAGCTTCGGCGAGACAAGAAAAATAAAAAATATGGCTCAGAATAAAAAAACAACAAATGGAAAAAAGAAAGTGGATAAAAAACAAGAATCAGCAAGGGGGATAACTCGGATTATAAAAAGAAGTGGCAAGGTGGTTCCTTTTAATTCAGAAAAAATTACCAAAGCTGTTGTAAAAGCTTTTAGTGAAACAGGCGAGGGTGATTTTAAAGATGCTCAAAATGTAACCAAAAAAGTAGTGCAACAAATAAATAAAAATTTTCAAAAAGGTTCCGTGCCAGAGATTGAGGAGATTCAAGATATGGTCGAAAAAGTTTTGATGATATTGGATTTTGAACTAACTGCCAAGTCCTATATTCTTTATCGAGAACAACATCGTAAAGTGCGCGAAACAGAAGAGGCATTGGATGAGGCAGTGGAGTTGGTAGACAAATATATCGAAGAATCTGATTGGCGAGTAAAAGAAAATTCTAATATGGGATTTTCACTTCAGGGACTCAATAATTTTATTTCATCAGCCGTGAGTTCTAAGTATTGGATGAATAAAGTTTATACTAACAACATCCGAGAAGCACACGAAGGCGGAGATTTGCATGTACATGATCTTCAAATGGTAGCAGCCTATTGTTGTGGTTGGGATTTGCATGATTTATTCATCCGCGGTTTTGGCGGAGTGCCGGGAAAAGTTCATTCTGCTCCACCCAAGCATTTTAGAGCAGCTTTGGGACAAATGGTTAATTTTATTTATACATTGCAAGGAGAGGCCAATGGTGCACAGGCTTTTGCTAATTTTGATACTCTTTTGGCTCCTTTTGTTTATTACGATAAGTTGGATTACAAGGAGGTAAAGCAGGCGATTCAGGAATTTGTTTTTAATATGAATGTGCCGACTCGAGTAGGATTTCAAACTCCTTTTTCCAACATTACATTAGACTTACAAGTGCCTTCAAATTATAGAGATGAGTCGGTGATTATTGGAGGTAAACCTCAAAGAAAAAAATATTCTGCTTTTCAAAAAGAAATGAATATGATAAATCGAGCTTTCGCAGAAGTGATGAGTCAAGGAGATTCTCAAAATAGAGTTTTTACTTTCCCCATTCCAACCTATAATATTTCCAAAGAATTCAATTGGGATGATAAAGCCTTGGAACCAATTTGGGAAATGACTGCTAAATATGGAATGCCTTACTTTGCTAATTTTATCAATTCAGATATGAGTCCAGATGATGCCAGAAGTATGTGTTGTCGCTTGCGATTGGATAATCGAGAATTGCAGAAAAGAGGCGGAGGACTTTTTGGAGCCAATCCGATGACAGGTTCAATTGGCGTAGTAACAATCAATATGCCCAGACTCGGATATTTGGCTAAAGATAAGAAGGATTTCTTCAACCAGCTAGATAAATTAATGGATATCGCCAAGGAGAGTTTGGAGTTAAAGAGAGTTTTTATTGAAAAGTTAACCGATGCCGGACTTTATCCTTACTCTAGACATTATCTGAAAGACATTAAAGCAAGACGAGGAACTTACTGGGGAAATCATTTTTCAACCATTGGTTTATTGGGAATGAATGAGGCTTTGCTTAATTTGTTGGGAAAAAATATTACTACCAAAGAAGGAAATCTTTTTGCGCAGAGGGTACTAAATCATATGCGAAATAAAATGATTAAATATCAAAAAGAAACAGAAAATATGTATAATTTGGAAGCGACTCCCGCCGAGGGAACTACTTATCGATTAGCTAAATTAGATCAAAATAAATATCCAGATATTATTTTTGCCAACGATGAGTCAGTTAAAACGAATGCGGCTGAGCCATATTATACCAATTCATCACAACTGCCAGTTGGTTACACAAGCGATATTTTTGAAGCTCTAGAATTACAGGATAATTTGCAAACTAAATATACAGGGGGAACAGTATTGCATGGATTTTTGGGAGAAAAAATTAATGATATAGAGGTGGTGAAAAATTTGGTAAGAACCATTGCCACCAAATATGCTCTTCCATATTTTACTTTTACACCGACATTTAGTATTTGCCCCGAGCATGGTTATCTGTCTGGTGAGCATGGGACATGTCCAAAATGTAGGATTATTAAGAATAAGAGTGAAATAAAATTTGAGAAAGCTTAGTAGCTATTGAGAATTTGGGAATCTGAGAATTTGGGAATTTACGAATGCGTGTAAATTTTTATAAACTCGAATAAAAATAGCTAACCCAAAACAATTAATTGCTTGAAAAAGAGCGTTTAAAATATTAAATAAAAAATAAAAATAAATTCTTAGTGACAAAATTTTTTGTTACTAAAGAATAAAAAGTATATGGAAGAAAACAAAAACATAGTTTGTCATGACTGTGGCAAAACATTAGAAAAAGGTGATGAGTATGTGAATTATACTCAGAATGAGAAAAAGTATTTGATAAAATGTCGAGAATGTTATGAAAAAAATCAAATATTGGAGAATTATCAGGAGTGTGATGTGTATTCTCGTGTAGTTGGCTTTCACACACCAATTCAAAGATGGAATAAAGGAAAGTCTGCAGAATGGAAAGATCGCAAAACTTTTATTGTAGATGAAGATGGGAATAAAGATAGCGATAAAGGAAGTGCTGAAAAAGGTTGTTGCTAAAAACAGTAAATTTAAAAGATAGTGGGGCGATTTTCTTTTTTGAGAATCGCCCTAAACCAATTAATTTTATAAATTAGAGTCTATAAATTGTGGACTAGCCACTAAAAACTAAAAATATGAATATAGCTAGCTACCAAAAATTTACTCTCTTGGATTATCCGGGGCATATTGCTGCGACTGTTTTTACGGTAGGTTGTAATTTTCGTTGTTCTTTTTGTCATAATCCTGAATTAGTTTTAGGTTCACAGTTTGCCGTTCATGGTAATGATAATGAAAAAGAATTTTTTAAATTTCTCAAAAGCAGGAAGGGGAAACTGGAAGCGGTTTGTATTACGGGAGGGGAGCCGACAATACAAAAAGATCTGATTGAATTTATGAGTAAAGTGAAGGAAGTGGGTTTTTTGGTAAAATTGGATACTAATGGGATGCGTCCTGATGTGCTTAAAAAAGCTTTGGACATGAAAGTTGTCGATTATGTGGCGATGGATATAAAAAACTCTCTTAAAAATTACGAAAAAACAGTTTGCGCCAAAGTTGATTTGGATAGGATAAAGATGAGTGTGCAGATGATAATGAATAGTAAAATCGATTATGATTTTCGTACCACCGTAGTGCCGGGTATTCATAAGGAAAAAGATTTCCAAGAAATAGTTGAGTGGATAGGGGGAGCCAGAAAATATTTCCTGCAAAGATTTCGCGATATGAAAACTCTGGACACCAATTTAAAAGATAAGATTAAGGGTAAGAAATTAGATTTAGAAAAAATTCAAAAAAAACTTAAAAAACATTTTGGAGAGGTGGGGATAAGAGGATGATATAAATTTATTATAATAATATTTCTACACATTTGTAAATTCGTATAAATTAATAATTAGTAAAGTTTATCAGTAAAGTTTTTTTGCTTGACAAAAAAAATAAAAAATATATACTAATCTTGTATGAAAAATCAATCGTTAAAAACAATTTGGGTCGTGGTCAAACTCTTTGTGATTCTGTCAAAAAGAGGCCAATTTGTTTTTGCTGATAAGATATAAGACTTAAAACTTTATCGATAAAAACAAGCTGGCCTCCTAAACTAGGGGTCAGTTTTTAGTTCTTTGTCAAATGATTTTTTGTTTCCTGAATTTGAAAATTTCTAGCAAAAAGGGGGAGAAATGAAAGATGAAATTACAAGAGTGATGGAGGCAATCGCCAATCGATTTGAGAAAAATATTTCGGTTGGATACGGGGTTGTCGTGGCGCTTGATGCCAAAACTGATTTCCCGACTATTGTCGGTAATATGGAAAAGCTTGCTAAGAAAGAAGGAAATAAATTTGTCTTGGAATCTAACTGCGAGATAGCTCGCAGGGTTTCAGGGAGGATTTATGTCGCGTATAGAAAGGGCGAGTTTCCCACTATGATAATAGATAAATTTATCGGAGAGGAGACGCTTGAAACAATAATTTTTCAAAATCCAGCACCTAAGTGTAAGGAGGTTTCTTTCGTAGGTCAGAGTTCATACAATGCTGATGATGAAAGAGGGATTAATTTTATTGGTCGTCGATAGAAGTTCTCTGGGCTAATATTAATTTTGGGGAGGTCATATGGAGAGTTTAACTGGAATAGTAGAGAAAGTTTTGATTGTGGGTAGTGTTATCCATCCAATATGCCACAACAGCAAGGCTGGGGAGGGGAATTGCTTGGGAATGATAAGACATAAGACATGCCCAGCAATTCGCATTGGCTCGGGTCATAAGAAATTTCCAGAATGCCAAGGTTATATTAATAACCAAAGTATTTGCGGAGATTGATGGCAATCGCTCTGCATTGAATTAAGATTATTTAATGCAGGGCCCATCTTCATTCATAAAAAGGAGATTTATTATGAGTAAAGAAAATGTATGTTTAGTAGAAGTAGGAAAAAAAGAATTCTCCAAGCTTGTCCAAAGAAATGGAGGTTTTGGAGAAAATAAAGATCTTACCATTAGTCTGGTAAGGGATGAAGCTACGTTGCGAACAGAGAAGGAAAAGGAAGTTATCAGGTATGTTTACAAAAAGTGAGGCAGATCACAATGCCTAAAAAATATTTGAAACGAACCTTGCTCTATGACGATTTATCGCATTTGTCATAGAGCTTTTTTATTTATCCTAACATTTTTTAATAACATATTATTACTGGTTACTGATTCATAGGTTACTTTTTTAATTGTTGATTTGACACAAATTAAATTTTAATTTAAACTTAACGAGGTAAATATCCCAATCAAATAATGATAATTTAATGGGATGATTTTTTATGAATAATCAATTAGCAAAAAATTTGTTTTATAGCTTTTACTTCTGGTTTATGCCCAGAGGTCGCTTTATTTTTGCTAAGAAAGTTATAAACTAAAAAATTTCTTGATAAAAATAAGCCGGCCTCTAGCGGGTCGGTTTTTCAGTTCTTTATTTTTTAAAAAAGTTGTCAAAAATAGCGTTACGAACAACAAAACCTCAGCTAAAGGAGAAAAAGTTATGACAGTAAATGTGCCAGTATTCAAAATTGAAACAGTTCAACTCAAGATTTATGCTACAGCCGATGATAAAAGGAATAAATTTTATTATTTGGCTCAAATTTTTATCGAACAGTTGGACTCTTGCCGAGGAATATCCATTTGCCAAAGCGATTTTTCTTTAGAAGCAATAGAGCTAATGGAGGAGATTGTCAATCGTTTGGACGATATATTTGGCAGGCGAACTTCTGGGTCAATTTTTAAATTTGAAGAGAATTTTACGATGCAAAAATTAATTGATGCATTGGGAATATTTAAAGAGGGTCCCATTTTATTTGTAACGCCGGCAGATTTGACCTACATCAACGTTAGATTAATGGCGCTGATTGATATTTTCTGACAACTTTAACGGAAGTGAGATTATTTTAGCTTGAAAAAGCGGAGATAGTGGAAGCAATCAAACGGTTGCTTTCACTTTTTAATTTATTTGAAATTGCATAACTTGTTTTACTAGATAATTCTATGTCCGTAGAATTATAGGGGAAAATATTTAGATGATATTAGTCGAGGGAAATAGTGGATTTGATAGCTATAATTTTGATTCTGAACTCTACTTGCTAAACCGTACTTTTTGATATAAAATAACTTAGAGATTTAAAAATTATTCATAAAAATAAGGAGTCTTGGGTAAGCGAAAAACTGGGCAATTCAAAGAGTTGAAGTTAGTGTTTACTAAAGATTGTTTTTATTTTATTATTTTATGAAAGTAGTTTTATTAGAAAACGTTAAAAAACTTGGCAAAGTTGGGGATGTGGTTAATGTTTCTGACGGTTATGCGAGAAATCTTTTGTTTCCCAAAAATTTGGCGCAAATTGCTACGCCGAGCGTTTTAAAAATGGTTGAAAAAAGCAAGGCGAATATGATAGCTAGCGAAAAAGAAGAAATTAATAAAATTAATGAGTTAGCTAGAAACATTAAAGATAAAAAAATCGTGATTAGCGCCAAAGCCAAAAGTGGAAAGCTTTTTGGTTCTATTGATGCGAGTGTTATCTCGCGAGAATTAAAAAATCAATTAAATATTGAAATCAAAAAAGAAAATATAAAGCTAGAAGCTCCCATAAAAGAAGTGGGAGCGAAAAAAGTTGTTGTAGAATTTTCAAAAAATATCAAAACTAATATTATTGTTGAAATCAAAGAGGAAAAATGATTCTCTTTTTTAAATTTAATTTTTTTAATCAAACTTATCGGATAAAATATGAATAAAAATAACAAGAAATATATTTTTGTGTTGGGCGGAGTTATGAGCGGAATTGGAAAAGGAATTGCTACATCATCATTGGGTGCTATTTTAAAAGCGCGTGGTTATAAGCCAACTGCAATAAAAATTGATCCATATGTAAATGTAGATGCCGGGACAATGAACCCAACTGAGCACGGAGAAGTTTTTGTTATGGATTGTGGGTTGGAGACTGATCAGGATATGGGAAACTACGAGAGATTTATGGAAATAAATTTACCGGGAGAAAATTATATGACTACGGGAAGTATCTATCAAAAAGTAATTAACCGCGAGAGAAACCTGGAATACAAAGGAAAGTGTGTACAAATAATTCCGCATATTACCGATGAAGTAATTCGCACTATAAAAAATGCAGCTAAAAGCAATGATGCCGATGTGGTGCTAATTGAGATTGGAGGAACTATTGGTGATTACGAAAATATGCTTTTTATGGAAGCCGCTAGGCAAATGAAATTAAAAAATCCAAAAGATGTCGTTTTTGTGATGATTACTTATTTGCCTTATCCGCCCAAAGTGGGGGAAATGAAAACCAAACCTACTCAGCAAGCAGTGAGGGAATTAAACGCCAATGGAATTAATCCAGACATAATTATCGCTAGAAGTGAAGTGGAAATTGATAAAAAAAGAAAAGAAAAAATAGCTCTTTTTTGTAATGTAAATGAAAAAGATATTATTTCTGCTCCAGATATTGACACTGTTTATGAAGTGCCGATTAACTTTGAGCGCGATGATTTGAGCCGTAGAATTTTAAAAAAACTTGATCTACCTAGTAAAAAAACAGATCTTAAAAGATGGTATGAATTGGTGGATAATATTAAGAAATCAGAAAAGTCAGTTAAAATTGGAATTGTGGGGAAATATTTTGGAACAGGCGAATTTATGCTGGGTGATTCTTATATTAGTGTAATTGAAGCTGTTAAGCATGCTTGTTTTAAAGCAAAGGTGAAACCTCAAATAGAATGGCTCAATAGCGAAGAATTTGAAAAGAAATCTAAAGATATGGATGAGTTGAAAGAATACGCCGGAATCGTAGTGCCAGGAGGTTTTGGATCGCGCGGAATTGAGGGAAAAATTAATGTGATTAAATATTGCCGAGAAAATAAAATTCCATTTTTGGGACTTTGCTACGGGATGCAATTGGCGGTAATTGAATTTTCTAGAAATGTTTTAAATTTGAAAGATGCCAACACGACTGAGATTGATAGAAAAACCAAAAATCCAGTAATTGATATAATGCCCGAGCAAAAAAAGAATTTGGAGGATGGAAATTACGGAGCGACGATGCGGCTAGGATCCTATGATGCCTTTTTGTCTAAAGATACCGTTGCTTACAAAGCTTACGGCAAAAAAGAAATTTCTGAAAGGCATAGGCATCGTTGGGAAGTTAATCCTGATTATGTCGAAAAAGTAGAAAAGGGTGGCTTGGTTTTTTCAGGAAAATCAGCTGATGGAAGATTGATGGAAATTGTGGAGCTTCCAAAAAGTAAGCATCCTTTCTTCCTAGGAACACAATTCCATCCCGAATTTAAATCTACGCCGCTTAGCTCACATCCATTGTTTTTTGAATTTATAAAGGCAGTGAAAGAGAATAAGTAAGATAATTGTAGATTTTTAATTTAGATTCAGTTTTAAATTAATAGCGTAGAATAATTTTTTTAGTCATCAGCCGAAAAGTAATCTGGTCATTAGGAAATAAAGATATTTATTTGATGACCGATGAGAAGTGACCGCATAAATTAAAAACAGACATTTTATTAGTGTCTGTTTTTAATATTTTGTTTAATTGGAACTGTTATTTCTTCTCAGGAATAACACTGACAAATCTTCTTTTATCAAGTTTGCCGGTAAAGGCTTTTACTTTTTTCTTGCTAAATTGTACAATTCCACTTACAAGAGCGTACAATGTGTCATCCTCTCCGCGACCGACATTTTTTCCTGCATGAAATTTAGTGCCTGTTTGACGAATAATAATATTTCCAGTGTCGGCTTTTTCACTACCGAAAATTTTAACTCCGCGTCTTTTTGAGATAGAATCACGACCATATTGGGTGGATCCACCAGCTTTACGATGTGCCATATAATTTATTTAGAATATTTAAACTTAATGCCGTTACAAGTTAAAGTGTTCTGGTCATACTCATTAAAAAAATGTATAATATTTAAATAAGAGTAAAACCTTAGGGATTAAATTGCGACGGTATAACAAGAATTAGTATATCAAATTTTACGAATATGTCAAACAAAAAATGGAAAAAGTTTGGACAGGTGAAGATTATCTGGGAAAAATACGAGAAAAAAGTGGTTTTAGCAAGCGGATTAATTTTGATAGCCGTTATCTCATTTGAAGTGGGAATCTTGCAGGGGCATAAATTTGAGCAAAAAACCTTGATTGTAGAAAAAGCTCCTGAAATTGCGATGGAGAGTCCAAAAGCTCCAGAAACGGCTATTTTGGGCGTCCAGAGCATCAATAATGAAACAAAAGATTTGAAATCAGAAAGTACTATCAAAACTAAAGAGTGTATGTTTGTTGGAAGTAAAAATTCGGACAAATATCATAAACCTGATTGTCGTTTTGCCAAAAATATCAAACCCGAAAACATTGTTTGCTTTAAGAACGAGGAAGATGCGAAAAGTAAGGGGTATGTGGGAGATAAGGGGTGCATAAAATAGATTGTTCTAATTGTTGAAAATGTTCGAAATGTCTAGATTGTTAAATTGCTTTATTGCCAAATTGTTTTAGGAATTTAGGAATTTGAGAATTTAGGAATTTGAGATTGGGTGATTAAAAGTTAACACTCTAGTATATCAGAAAAGGGGCTTTCATGTTTGAATGTTGTGTTGCTTATTTTCGTTTGACAAACTTTTTTATATAACTTATAATTTAATTGAAACGCTTATATAGATAGTGTCGTTTCGGTAATTAGTAAGAAAAAAAAAGTATGGCAGATACAATAGACGCAGGGTTTATTGAGCAAGTTGTAAAAATGCTTGTTGATAATCCAGATGCGGTGAAAGTAGAAAGAAAGGTTGATGAAATGGGTGTTCTTATCAGTCTGGATGTTGATCCAAAAGATATGGGAATAGTCATTGGTCGTGAAGGACAAACAGCTAAAGCGCTTAGAACTTTGCTAAGAGTTATCGGAGCAAAAAACAACGCTCGTGTAAATCTAAAAATCAATGAACCAGAAGGATCTGAAAGAGCTATGAGAAACAATCAGGCTCCAGTATCAGTAGCACCAGAAAAGAAAACTATCGATGATGTAGTAGGTGAAATTGAACAAATGTAATCTTTGAGATTATCTTGTATAAAATAAAAACCGTCGGTTTAGCTGGCGGTTTTTGATTTTTTAAAAATATAGTTTTTAGTGGTTGCTGAGCACGAAATGCAAATAGGTTTATGTTGAGAATAATTGATCGGTAGTATTTTTTCAATAACTTTTTTGACAGCAAAAAAGTTACAAAAAAATGCCACACATACTTTTGAAATATGAACAAATCTAACTCTCATTGCGCTAAAACTTCAGACTTCGCTATCGATCCGTAACAAATTTTTTACACTCCATTCAAGTTGATTTATTTTATTTCATCCATAACGGGCGGGGTTTATCTAATGTCTATTTGAAATGTTTTTGTATGTATTTGATGTGAAAACAATAAAACCCCGATTTTACTCGGGGTTTTATGATTTTTTGTGATATATTTTTAGTATACTAATTCTGCCTCTAAATTTCTTCTTCCAAAAGCAAAAGCTTCTGATTTAGTTTGCATATAAATATCGAATTTGTTTCCCTTAATGGCACCACCTCTATCTTCACAGGTGAAAACGCCATAACCTTCGATTTTTACTTTAGCACCAAAAGGATATTGAGGAGGACAAGCAAGAGTTCTTTTTTCTTGGACTTTCACTCCACTGGCAGTGATGCCATCACTTTTTCCACATTCGTCAGCCGCTGCCGTATAGGCCGAAGCATTGATGACGAATTTTCCTTCACGCAAAGATTTCCATTGGTTGTCTTGTTTCTTTTTCCAGATAGAGAGAATTTTTTCATCTCTTATATCTATAACTGGTACAATTTCTTCCTGTTTAATTTCAGGAATTTTATAACCAACGGGGATATCTTGTATATAAATAATGTTATTTTTTATTTTAAATTTTAGTGCTGATTCGGTATTGACTTTGGATTGGTTGGCTAAGGTCATTTTTGGTAACAGAATTATAGCCATCAAAAATACTAAGACAATAGTGGTACGCATCAAAAATTTATTAAACATTATTATCCCAAGCGCACTTGCGGATAGCCGTTTTTGGCGGACTTGCCTTGCTTTTTAAGGGCAAAGGTTGAGTCATTAAGCCCACTAGGGTGCCTACTGATTCAACTGATAAGCATAGCATACTTTGGGTATTTTGTCAAGATTTTGCACTTAAGTTTAAATCTGAATCGTCAAATCTAAATTTTGAAACTTAAATTTTCGGGCTTAATTAACAATTTGGATGGTAATTCTCAGTTATGCTTGTGAGCCTGATCACCTTGGTCAAAACCTGACTATTTCACTGGGAGTTACTATTTTCGTTTTTTTATTGAACCGTTTTTAATTAATATGGAAAAAGATGAATCATATCAGCGAGGTCGTGCACAAGTTTATGATGAAATTTGCGCGGGAGTCGATATGACGGAAATTCTCATGAGAGGAGAGAAATATATACAGAAAAATGTAATATTTTCTTTTATACATGGACACAGGTGTTTTTTTAAGGCGATTAACGCTTCAACTAAACAAATTAAAAAAGAAGAATTTGGATAGGCTGAGATTGACAGAATAATGATTTTTGGAAGCCAAATGCGGATTATTGCGTTTGGCTTCTTTATTTTTCTCTAATAATAAATCCAAATATAAAAATTAGATTTTCATTAATAAACCTTAAAAGCAAAATAGCATTTTACTACCGTACACTAGTGTACGGTAGTAAAATGCTATTTTTGTTTTGTCTGTGAAAAATAAAAAACCTTCTAAAAAATAGAGGTTTCTGTTGGGTGTTTTATGTCAAATGCTTGATTTTTTATGATGCATGTTTCATGCTATATATTTTTGTGCCCCATGTTCTGTCCTGCATGCTTTATGTTGCATGATATTAAAGTGTGCCCGGGGCGAGACTCGAACTCGCACGATTTTGCAATCGAGGGATTTTAAGTCCCTTGTGTCTACCATTTCACCACCCGGGCGAATTTAAATTGTTTTATACCAAATTAATTTAATTACTTTCACATAAAAGATAGATTTCTCCGCTTCGCTATCGCTACGGTCGAAATGATATACTGGGTGGGTTTTATGTTAATTTAGTATTGGAGGTCCGAAGCAGATTTGAACTGCTGTACAAGGTTTTGCAGACCTTTGCCTAACCACTCGGCCATCGGACCTTACGATGAGAACCAAACAAACACAAATCTATATTAACAAAGGTAAGGGGAGTGGTCAATGGGCGGTTATTGGATCGTGTTTAGTAGAGAAGAGATAGTAACTCGTTTGTGCGGGCTCATCATTGACAAAGAGAAGTTTAAATGGTAGTTTGGATAGTTAATATTTATGTTATGAAAGAAGTAAAGGTTTCTATAATTATTTGTCCCAAAAGTCCCAACGGAGATCTCAAGAGAACCTTGGATTCTTTATTGTTGCAAAATTTTAAAAATTTTGAAGTCATTATTGTAAATAAAGGTTGCTTAATTGAGATAAATGTTTTAATAGAAAAATATAAGAAATTATTTGGCGGTAGGATGCGTCACATAAGTTTAAATAATGTCGAACTGCTTGAAGCGATAAATGAGGGCATAAAAATGGCTAAAGGCCAATACCTAACCATTTTGGAGCCAGGAGGCGAGCTAGGGTTTAACTCTTTGGAATTAGCTCTAAGATCCGCCAATAAATATCCGCAAGCCGATGTAGTTTATGGAGTGGAAAGTATTTGGGAAAGAAGTAAAAGAATTAAAGGGGTGGTAAATATAATGGCGGAAACTTTGCCGATTAAAAATACTCATTCTTCAAATTTGTATTATAAGAAAGAATTGCACTATAAATTCGGTTTTTATGAATTAGATAATAAAGTCATTGAAGATTATGCTTTTTGTCTGAAAGCCTTTTATTTGGGAGAGGCGATTGTGAGACCATTTGATTTAGCTATCAAGGAATAGCTAAATAATTTCCAAATCAAAATTTCCAACCTACCTACCGGACAGGCAGGTTTCCAAACAATGTTCAATATCTAAATTCCCACTTAGTCAGAATAAAATATTTATTTTAGAATGGGTAGAATTTAAAGTTATAAAAAAAATAATTCAACAAATATAACTCCGCCAGTTGGCAGATTAGCAATTTATTTGTTTTTGCCATTTCCAGGCATCTCTTAAACTGTCTTCGAGAGATTTTTTGGCTTTCCATCCCATTTCTTTTTTTATTTTATTAGCGTTGGCATAGCAAATGGCGATGTCTCCTGCTCGACGAGGTCCGATTTCATAAGGAACTTTGATGCCGTTAACTTTTTCAAAAGTTTTTATAATTTCCAAAACACTATTTCCCGTTCCTGTCCCTACGTTAAAAACATCGTAAAAAGGACATTGCTGTTTGTGGAGATATTCGAGAGTTTTTATGTGCGCTAATGCTAAATCCACTACATGAATAAAATCCCGGACGCCATAACCATCAGTGGTAGAATAATCATTTCCAAAAACAGTTAATTTTTCTCGGATACCGGCCGCAGATTGAGTCACGAAAGGAACAAGGTTATTGGGGGTGCCGATTGGCAATTCCCCAATTAATCCCGACGGATGAGCGCCAATTGGATTAAAATAGCGAAGTGAAATAGCAGAAATATTTTTATTGCCATTTGCTGTATCAGAAATAATGTCTTCAGCCATGGATTTGGTTTTGCCGTAGGGAGAAGGGGAGGTTTTCTTTGGAGCGGTTTCGGGAATAGGGCATTTATCCGGCTCGCCATAAACCGTAGCTGAAGAAGAAAAAACTAAATTTTTAACTTTAAATTTTTGCATAGCTTCCAATATGGCAATAAGAGAAAACAGATTATTGTTATAATAATCAAGTGGCTTAATTATCGATTCTCCCACCGCTTTAAAGGCGGCAAAATGAATCACTCCTTCAATATTGGATTCTTTTTTAAATACTTCTTCTAAAAATTTTTTATCATTGCAATTACCTTCGTAAACTGTGGTATCTTTGCCGGTAATCTTCTTTATTCTCTCAATAATCCATGGTTTAGAATTGGAAAAATTATCAATAATTATCGGAGTATGTCCAGCGTTAGAAAGTTCAACGACAGTATGGGATCCGATGAATCCCGCGCCACCTGTAACTAGTATTTTCATAATGTTTTTTGTATAAATTAATAAAATTTAAATAGCGGAATGTCTCTTGGCAATTTTAGCATAATGAGAATAGAGAAACAATTTAAAGATATTTTAGAATATAGAGATTTATTGAATATTTTTCACTTTAGATTTTAAAGAAATACTTTCAGTTTCATAATGCTAAAAAGAAGCATTAAGCATAATGATATGTAATAAATTATCATAAAATTTTCAAATTTATTAGATAGTTGTTTTCTAAAAATTAAAATAAATAGAAAAGGAATAATGGAATAACGCTCTTCGATTAACCAAGAAGGAGCCAAATAAAAGAAAATAAAAGGATAAATTAAATAATTTATTTTTTTAAAGTTTATAAAAAATAAGGACATGGTTCCAATAAATATCAATAAAGCATTTAAAAAGAAATGATTGTTATAAACAAAGATTAAAAAAATATTTCTTAAAAATCTATAATCAAAGTTGTACCCATGTAAAGGCGGTGGATTGAGAAAAAATGAAACAGATATTAATAATGATACTAAAATAGCTAAATAAATTTTTTTGTTATAGAATATTTTTTTAGAATTTAGTAAACTTTTAATTAAAATTGGCCCCAAGAGAACACTCGCCAAAGAAAGAAAAAAATAAATGTTACCCAAGTAAATTCCAGCTTGATGAGAGCCTTTATCATTTATGGCAATACCTCCGTTTACTTTTAAAAAAAATATAAAAAGAATGATCCCGATAAGAAATCCCAGTGTTGAGATTAGATATTTGCGAATATTGAGAAAGGCAAAAGTAAGTCCATAGTTATAAAAATAAAAATAAACCCAAATAAAAATATGCCAAATGATGTTATTTTGCCTAACACAAATAGAAAAAATTGATATTAAGGCGGCTAATTTATAATTTTTTTGGAGTGCTAAATAAAAGGCTAAAAACACCACAAGTGCTGAAAAAATATCTGTGTATAGTAACGGATAAAAAATAAAAGCAATGGGTAGAAATATTAAAAGAAAAACCCTTCTGTGGTAATCAAATTTATTTATTTTTTTAGCAATTAAATAGAAAATTAAAATAATAAAAGATGCAAAAAATAAACTAATACATCTAGTTTTCAAAATAGATAAATCATTGTATAATAACTTGGTAAATAAAGATATAATAAGATGATAGCCTGGTATAGTGGTTAATCCGTCAGCCATTTCAAATCTATTTTCAAAAAATCTTTTTATCTGTTTGTAATGATAGGCTTCATCGGCGTATCTTTTGGAACCAAGTGTGATGAGTGTAACCCAAAGACTCATTGCTAAAAAGACAAGGATGCCAAAAACCCTATCTCTTTTATTTTTGAATATTATTTTAGTTTTAATTATTAATTTAGAAAAACATTTTTTTAAATTTTTTACACTAAACATAAACCCAGATAGCTAGAAAATAAATATAAGCTTAAATATAATTTTAATTATAACACAATGAAAATAAAATATAAAATAAGCAGTTATTTTAAAAAATTAGAAGTATTTTCTAAAAAATCCTTTTTTGAGCGCTTAGTTATGGGGGGCATTATTTTTGTAGGTATTTTTTGGTTCGGAGTGACTTTTTTTCAATATCAAGAATATGCTTATCGAACAGGAGATACACCAGTAGCTGAGCAAGCTATCTGGAACACGGTGCATGGGAGGATTTTTTACCAAAGCTTTCTGCAAGTTGATACTAATTTAAGAGAGCATCTTAACTTTGTTCAAATTCTTTATGTTCCGCTGTATGCTATTTTCCCGCACACGTTAACGCTGTTTTTTATTATTCAACTTTCTTTTGTTTTGGGTTCAATAGCGCTATATTATTTTGTTAAAAAAAGAATAAGTAGCTTAGCAGGCGCGATAGCAGTCGGTTTATTTATTTTTCATCCTCTAATCGCTTCGCAAGCAGTTGGCGATATGCATGTGGTTTCTGTGGCGGGACCAGCCTTTCTGATGCTGTTAATGGCTTATCATGATAAGAAGTATAGGGCTTTTGTTTTTTGGTTAATTTTTATGGTTTTCGTTTCTGAATTCGTGGCTCCCACTGTTTTTTTGGTGGGAGTATTAGCGCTTCTAGAAAGAAGGAGTTGGAAATGGTTTTTGCCACCAGCTATCGGAGGAATGGGTTTATATTTAGCTGCTAAATATTATATTACAATCGGATTTGGTTCTAGCGCTAATATTTTATCCAAGTTTACTCCGCAGGCCATAATGTCAATTTATAAAATTGAAAAAAGATTAGATTTAATCGCCCAGTCGTTAGCACCGCTTCTTTGGATTTTTCCCTGGATTTCTAAATATGCCCTGTTACTTATTCCTTCATTTATGATTGCATTATTTATCATTATTCCAGGGAGAATTGCTGGCGGTAGTCATGTTTTTATTTTAATCCCACCAATTTTAGTGATTATTTTTATAGACTTACTTGAAAGATTTCCAAATTTTAAGCGTTGGATTATGGCAATAGCAATTGTAGGAATTATTTTATCTTTGCATCCCTGGTGGAAATATATGGAAATTGACGCTAGTGACCTTACTGCTGAGATGGATAGAGCTGTGGAGATGGTTAAAGACGGGGGGTCACTTACTGCTTCGACTCAGATGGGTCCCAATCTTTGTCGCAGAGAAGAATTCTTTCTGCCGATGAATGAAAAAATGACTGATTATGTGGTTTTAAAAACTAGTAAATTGACTAAGAGTAAAAGTGATTTAGAAAACCAAGAATTGAAATATGATCAAAAAATAGAACAGTCTGGAATTTATAGAGTTGTTTTTCGAGAAGGGAGGGTAGTTGTTTTTGTAAAAAAAGAAAAAATAGCTGAATTAATGAAAATTCCAGTTGATGAAGTTGCGGGGATGAGCGAAAAAGAAATCCAAAGTGAATGGGGAAAAATAAAAAGAAATGTTGGTTGGCTGAACTAGGTTAGCTGGTAAATATTTGAATTTTTACAGATTAAATGATAATATACTTATGTAATTTGTAATGTTTAAAAGTATGAAATTATTGGTTACGGGTGGAGCTGGTTTTATCGGTTCTAATTTTATCCACTATATCTTAAATAAATATCCAGAAGACGAAATAATTAATCTAGATGCGCTAACCTATGCGGGCAATTTGGAAAATCTAAAAGATATTGAAAATAATCCAAATTATAAATTTGTGCATGGTGATATAATGGATTCTTTACTGGTAGAGGAATTAATAAAAAATGTGGATGTAATAGTGCATTTTGCCGCTGAGTCACACGTAGATAGATCTATTTTAGATAGTGATTCTTTTGTGCGAACGAATGTCAATGGAACTCTGAACTTATTGGAAATTGCCAAAAATAATGGCAATAAAAGATTTCATCATATTTCAACTGATGAAGTTTATGGTTCATTGGAAAAGGGCGACCCAGCCTTTAATGAAAAAACCCCTTATGACCCCAGAAGTCCTTATAGCGCCTCTAAAGCTTCTTCTGATCACTTAGTGCGCGCCTATTACCATACTCATAATTTACCAATTACTATTTCAAACTGCTCTAATAATTATGGTCCTTATCAGTTTCCAGAGAAATTAATTCCTTTTTTTATTACCAACTTGATGGACGGAAAAAAAATCCCCGTTTATGGAGCTGGAGATAATATTCGCGATTGGTTGCATGTCAAAGATCATTGTCGAGCAATAGATTTGATAGTGAGAGAGGGGAAAATTGGTCAAACTTATTGTATCGGAGGTGGAGCGGAAAAAACCAATTTGGAAATTACTCGCAAAATTCTAGAATTAATGGATGCTGATGAAAGTAGTGTCGAATATGTTGCTGATAGGAAGGGGCACGATAAGCGATATGCAGTTGATTTTTCTAAGATAAAAAATGAATTAGGTTGGGAGCCGGCCATTTCTTTTAAAGATGGCACAAAAGAAACAGTTGAGTGGTACCAGAATAATATTCAATGGTTAAGTAACATTAAAACTGGCGAATATCTGGCTTATGGAGAAAACTATTACAATAACAAGCATGTAAAAATCGTATAAATTAGCGTATGTAGAGTTTTTAATGTTTTTAAAGTAGAGACGCATTGCGATGCGTCTGTACTAAAATAAATTATGAAAAAAATTTTAATATTGGGTGCCAGAGGAATGCTTGGGCAATCGTTAACAAATATTTTTATCAAAAATGATTACGAAGTTGTTGCTTGGGATAAGGACGAGCTAGACATAACCGATGAAAAAGAAGTTAGTAAAAAAATCAAAGCTTTAAAGCCAGAGATAATCTTAAACGCAGCTGCTTATAACGCAGTGGATAAGTGCGAAGAAGACGAGAAAGAATTTGAATTGGCTAAAAAAATAAATGGAGAGGCACCAGGATATTTGGCTAAAGTCGCTAAAGAAATCGAAGCAACTTTTGTGCATTATTCGACAGATTATGTTTTTGGTGCCGAGATGCCCACTATCCCTGAGCCGGCCGGTTGCACTGGAAGTTGTGGTAGTTGTGGCTTGCATGCTGGTTTTGAGCCAGAAATAGGTTACATTGAAGATGATAAGCCCGCTCCGGTAAATAAATATGGAGAGAGTAAATTGTTAGGTGAAGAAAATGTGAAAAAGAATGGAGAGAAATTTTATATCATAAGACTTTCTAAATTATTTGGCAATCCAGCAATCACAAAAGGAGTTAAAAAAAGTTTTTTTGATGTAATGTTGGAAGCTGGTAAAAAAAATAAAACAGTTAAGGCCGTAGATGAGGAGACGAGTTGCTTTACTTATGCTCCAGATTTAGCCAAAAAAACTAAAGAAATAATTGAAGCTAATAAAGAATTTGGAATTTATCATGTCACCAATAGCGAAGCTGCTACTTGGTATGATGCAGTGGAAGAACTATATATGCAAGCAGGGATGGAAAATGTAAAAATAGAGCCAGTGGATGGCGATGAATTTCCTCGTCCCGCTAAACGACCATATTTTTCGGTACTGCTTAATAAAAAATTAAATCCACTTCGAAGTTACAAGGATGCGTTGGCTGAATATTTAAAAAAATAATTTTAAATTTTAGAGTTCCTATTGCGTTATAAAAACATGGCGTGTTAGTTGCTCTGTCAAAATAAAAAAATGATAATACCAAAAATAAAAACAGAAGTAGGCGTAGTTATTGTTATAATGATTGCTTTGTTGACGGGTATTTTTACTGTGGTGGGGTTTGATAAAATTTCCAGAGATCTTGATAAAATTCAAGCAGCTACTGATGCAAATCAGGCCGCGCTTAATGACATTATAAAAGATAAGTCGAAAAAATAGAATTCAGCCTTTCCTCATCTTCAAAAGGGATGGAGGTTGAGAGAATATTTTTTATCAAGATCTTTTAAATTATTTGCGTCTTAAAATAGAACAAATTAATTTAATTTAGTATAAGCAAAAAACATCCTATTTTATGAGGATGTTTTTTGCTATATGTCCTAGGATGTGTGCTATGTTATATGAAATTTATTTCTTCACTTCTTCCATAAATTTTCCAAATATTTCAGGATTTTCAACAGCCATTTGAGACAAAACTTTTCTATCAAGTTCAATGTTCTTACCTTTTAGGACATCGATAAATTTGCTATAAGATAATCCAAATTGTCTAACAGCATTGTTTAGTCTGATAATCCAAAGCGCGCGCATAGTTCGTTTTTTAGTTCGTCTATCTCGATAAGCATATTTACCAGCTTTCAAAAGAGCTTCTTTGGCAGCGATAAAATTGGATTTTCTTCTCCATTTAAAACCTTTGGTCATTGATAAAACATTCTTTCTTCTTTTATTGGCGGAAACACCACGTTTTACTCTTGTCATTATGTTATTTTAACATCTTAGCATATTAACATCTTAGCAGAATATTCTTGATATATTACAGAATTTCAGCAATCGATTTGTTTATATGTTAAAAAGTTAATATGTTATCATGTTTTAAACTAATGCTTTTAAAATATTTTTAGCTTCTTGTCCTACGATTTCGACATCTGATCTCTTCTTTCTTTTAAAACTGCCAGTTTGCTTACAATTAAAATGATTCTGCTTGGTATATCTTCTTAAAATCTTATTTTTAGCAGTTACTTTTATTTTCTTTAACAGAGATTTTTTACTTTTCATTTTTGGCATATGCAAATTTTTATACGAATTACTTCCAAATTATGTTCGAATATAATTAGTATTTAATTAGGAGTTTAATTAGAATATATTATTCAGGGGCAATTAAGATATTAAATCCGCCCGGAAACCTTTTTACATCTTCTTCTATTTTGTAAGGGATGTCAATACTGCTGATAAATTTACGGATACCGGCCACTGCCAAATCTTGGTGAGCTTTCTCTCTTCCTCTTAGGCGAAGTTCAATTTTAACTTTGTTGCCTTTGCCTAGGAATTTCTCAGTCTGTTTCTTTTTAAATTCTAGATCATGAGAATCAGTTCTTACTCCTAGTCTTATACCCTTTACATCAGTTCTTTTTTGTTTGGCTTTGTTTAATCTGTCTTGTTTGGATTGGCTATATTGAAATTTTCCGAAATTAGCTATTTTACAAACGGGTGGGTTAGCGTTGGGTGCAACTTCTACCAAATCTAAACCTTTTGATTTAGCCAGTGCCACTGCATCCGTATTGCTCATTTCGCCAATCTGTTCTTTATTTTCACCAATAACGAAAACAATTGGCGTCCTAATATACTCGTTTACTCTGTAACGAGGTTTTTGCTGGATAGGCTTTCTTTTTACGTGGCGTCTTCGCATTTGTTATCTTTTAGACAATAGGACAATTAGCTTTTTAGATAGAAGTAATTAACTAATTTTACTAAGAAGCTACTGCACACTACTGCACTGATATTAAGTGGAGCTGGTGGGAATTGAACCCACGTCCAGAATTGGCTATAGAAACATTTCTACAAGTTTATTTTGTCTTTTTTTTGTTTGCAACAACAAAATTTTAGATCAATACATTTAAGACAAACGAACTTTATTGATCGATCTTTCGATTAGCTTCGCCAGTTATGCGAAGGAGACATAAATGGCTATCCCAGTGTTTGACACCGAGGTCTGCTTACTAGAAATAGGCAGTTCGATGGCTTAGCGTATTTAGGCTAAAGCAGGAGCGAAAGATGGTGCAAATGCGTTAGCAATTGCGTTCTTTGCTTTTGATATAAAGTTTGTACTTATAATCGTGTAACCAGGTTTTACGACTATTATTACTTGAGTCGACTTGCTTAGTTTTTAAAGTTCAAACTGTCGAAACTAGACAGCCCCGTCCACAACGTTTCGCGTAGTGAGGCGGGCAGGCCCGCTTAATACTACACGAAATATGGTAAACGCGAATGTTTAGTTTAACCTATATTACGAAGAAGTCTTTTCATTTTTCTAGTGGAATCTTTCTTTTTAATATCTTCTCTTTTGTCGTATTCTTTTTTACCACGACCAACACCAAACTCAAGCTTGATAAGTCTTTTTTTAGTATAAACCCGAATAGGCACGAGTGTCAAGCCTTTAACCCTAACTTTACCCAACAATGTCTTGATTTCTGATTTTTTAACCAATAGCTTGCGAGAATGTCTGGAATCGTAGTTAACCGGAATGCCTGCAAATTTGTAAAAAGGGATATCGGCATTGGTTAAATAGAGTTCAGCACCTTTAAACGTGACGAAACTTCCTTTAAGACTCAGATGTCCGGTTTTAATCGATTTCACCTCGGCTCCGGTCAAAACTAAACCCGCCTCATATTTATCAGTGAGGGCATAGTCAAAACTGGCTCGTTTGTTTACGGCGATTGTAGTCATGGTTTTAGTGTAACAGATGTTTGGAATGTTGGAAATGTTTTAGATGTTGAAAATGTTTCAGATGTTTGGAATATTAAATTTATTTTGTTTTTGGTCTGCTTTTTTTGAAAGGATGATATCCTTTGGGGCTTGGATTTCCTTTTTGCCTACTCCTTTATAGACTCTCTCAATATTGTGCATATGCACAATATTGAGAATAATTCTGTAAAACAATCAACACGCCCTACATTACCACAAATATGCGGTCGTACAGTTATGGTAGTATGGATTTAGATTTTACATTTTACATTTTCCAATACAAATGCTATCGCGTACTTATTGGATAATGGCTTTATTTTTTTGAGTTTTTCTTTCAAGATTGCCACAAAAATATGAGTACATATTTTTTCGCAATGACAAGATGTCTGATTTTCCACAATAGCAAAGACCATTGCTGACGGGGATGATTTCTGAATATAAAGCAAAGTTGTTGGATTTTTTGGAGAAAAGTGAATGGTTATGAAAGTGAACTCTTGCTAATTTTTTTAAAAGAATATAAAATATAGTAAAACGTTGAGATTATCAGATTCTTCTTCAATTGAAAATTTTTCGAAACAGCTTAATTTATAAGTATGGTATTTTTATTTACCTTTAGAATTAACTTGCGTGAAAACTAAAAACAAAAAAATAATATTTTTATTTTTCTTATTTTTATTTATAAGTTTTTTTTGCTTGGGTAAAAATTCTTTGGCGGATA
>JBBQOS010000011.1:0-23554 GCA_038331135.1 Candidatus Moraniibacteriota bacterium
AAAGATTTAAAATCATCCGAAAGTTTTCTGAACCGAGGCTTAAGGTCTCCCCTACGGCATTCTGCCATAGAGTAAAATCCCTCCATCGGACCATTACTGGCTCTAATTAGGCCATTTAGTAATGATCCCACTGTACCAATAGCCAATGTAATCGGCTCGATGGTAGCGGGAATAAAAGCACTTCGGCTAAATCTCTGTCCAGGGGTGCTGCCATTATTCTTGGAGGCCTCCTTGCGAAAGTCAACCAATGACATATAACCCGAGCGAATTTCTCCATTGGGCATTTTATAATTTTCCGTTAGTCTTGTCGCCAAGTCTAACTTAAATTTTTCCCAACGAGCAGATCCCACTTTAATTTCTTCAACAAAATTAAAATCTGCTGGAATCTCTAGTCCACGGGACTGAGAATATTTTCTCCAAAATGATTCTACTTCACTAATACTATTTCCTTGGAGAAAAACCTGTGCTTGATAATTGGGATCTTCATCAAAATTTTCCGAATCATAATCAATTTTTTGACCCGAAATATTTTGGGCGGTGTGCCCATCCCGACTGAGATATACTATTTTTTCAATCTCAGCTTTTGTGCCAACCACCACAGCTTGAGCGACATAGTCGCCCCAAAAATTAATCTCGGTAATAAAAGCATAGCCCTTCTTACCCAGAAATCCTTTCGGATTAGCGGTAACTACTGGCCAAACTCCGCCAGAAATTTCATTACTAGAAAAACCCTCTGTCCCCCATATTTCAGGACTGATAATCATAGGTAAAACAAGGATATATTCCTCTCCTCCCTTTTCATATTCCACTGGATTGGGCACAGAAACAGATTGTTCCGCTTCGGCTAATCCATTATCTGAAACACTATTAAATTTACTAGCACATCCTGGCAAGAGCAACACAGCCAGTAAAACTAATAACCACAAATGTTTTTTCTTCATCTCTTCCTCCGTAAATAAAGATAATTTATCATAACAGAATCATAACTGCATATTCTGTTGTCAAGGATCTAACCCACCCATTGTGAGTTGATTTTAAATTCCTTCCCTAAGCTACAAAGAAGTTAAAAACAACTCACAAAAATTGTTTTAAATTATCTCACATCTTTTAAACTGCTCAGATATTCGTCTTCTTCTCTTATCCTTAATATACTGCCGATAAATCTATAATAAATATGCATAATTTTTATCATTATACCTAGCAAAAATCCACTCAAAACGACCAATAAAATTTTTCCCAAGCTAGGATTTTTCTCTGTAATAGGTCCAGATAAAATTCGAACATCCAAATTAACTTTTCCTCGAAAAAGATAATTCTTAGTTGTCATTATTTCCGAGATTCCCTGGGAAACTCCAACAGCTACATCTTTGTTGTTATCATAAACCTTAACCTTTAAAATCCCTAAATTAGGACTTTTTTCTATTTCAATTGATTTTTTCCATTTTTTCATCAAATCTCTTTCAATAACGGGGAAATAGGCATTGTCCACTTTGCCGGTTTTTTTCAATTCTTCAATAAAAACACTACTATACACAGCCTCACTCAATACTCCTCCGAGATATTCGGCTGACTTAGAAATAGAATAAAAGTCCTGATTCTCCATTTGATCTTGCACAATCAAAAAATCAGTCTTGGTTTCATATCTTTTTTCGGTAAAAATGAAAGCATAAAAAGAACACAAAGAAAAAATCAGCCCAAATAAAACAATGCTTCCTATTTTATTTTTTATTAACTTTAAAAATCCAAGCGTCTCCGAATTCATCATATAATTGATATCTAATGGTTATATTTTGATTAACACACTACCTTACCAAAGAAATAGCTTTTTGTCAAGCAAAATTTTCAGCTTCATTCATTTTACAAATTATCTACCTACTGACCCGCTTCGACAATCTTTAGTAATGTGAGCAAACAGGAATCAATAAACTTAAGATTACCAATAACATTTGCATAATATTTTAAAATTGCTACTTATCCTTTGAGTAAAAAGCCACTCGCAATGGCAATAACAAAAAACCACCAGCTTAAGCTGATGGCATTTTTTAGATTGCTGAAAATAATTATTTTTTATCATTCTCACAGCAATCCCTATAAGTCAAAAAGAATATACTGGCGTAAATTGCCATCAAAATAGAAACCAACATCCATTGAGTTCCTGCTAAATATAGCTCTACTTTGAAAAGAGAAACTACCGCTGATAAGACTAGAGTTAAAACCGAAACCACCATAAAAAGATGTCCCGGTCCCTTATCACATTTTTTACAACTACACATCATATTTTTTATTTTAGCCATCCGCCAATGGCAGAGGCAAATTATTAATTAACTTAAATTACGAAATTAGTCTTTAGCCTCCTCCTTATTAAGAAAAAGAGAATAAGATAATTTTACAATTTGAAATAACCACTATTTTATTCTATCACTATCATCGCTTTTTTACCTTTTTCTATTTCATCTTTAGCGCCAGGAAAATCATGAATAGCTTCATATAATACATCCAATTTATATCTGTAATTCTCCCCTCTTCTGGTTCCTGGATCATTGGCAATAATCATATTATCCTTGGTAAATCCGGTTAAAACCAAATTATGATAAAGCGGTCCAGGCGGAGTAAAGTAAGGATTACCTAAGTTTCGACCGGCAGCTGGGATTATAATTGGATTGCCCTGCGATAAATATTTTTTAATATCTTCTTTGGTAAAATCATAAACTGCTTTTAAATTATTGATGCCATAAAAATCTTTAGCCAACTGGATTGTCTTTTGAACATCTGTGTCCTTATAATCTCCATATTTTTCTATTTGAAAATCAATAATTTTTTGGATTTCTTTTTCTCCAAATTCTTTATCTAAAGTTTCTTTTCTTAAAAAAGACTTTAGCATTATTAAAGATGCCTCTTCACAAGCTTCTTCATGTCTTTCATCCCAGACCCCCGATGGTGCTTGGGAAAGAAAAGGAACCTCAATCGAAATTTCTTCTAATATTTTTTCATCGACAATTTCTTCTTTATCATTTTTTAGCGCATTACTCTGGACGACATTTACACTATTTTGCGCCTCTTCTTTATTTTCTTTTGGAACAATGTCTGTTTCTATATAATTTTTATCAAACAAATCTTTGGCTGTATCCCATAATATTGGATTACTTTGTTTTTCCTTAAGCCAATACCACCACTCTACTCCCCAAATATAGATTTCATTAAAGCCGGATTTTTGGGCATATTCTACATTATCTACCAACTTCTTTTCCGTCATTGATTTAAATTGTTCTTCCACTGGTTGATTAACTGTCCAGCCTTTTATCCATGGCTCTCCTTGAAGTTCTATCACTATCGCATTTTCTTGATCAGCAAATTTTTCAATAATCCACTTTTTTATCAAGAAAAATCTTGGTCCGATAGGATAAATATAATAACCCCAGCCATCCTTATATATATTGCGGTACATTGTCGTCCCAAAAACATCAGCCCTTTTCGCTGCCGGAAGCCAAGTACTCAACTCTCCGCTATCGGTCACTATCACTTTTCTTTTGGGATCAATTTGCCTGACCGTCCTCAGTTCTTGATCTAGTAAATCAACATCTAGAGCTGGACAAATACCAAAATCTAAAAATGGCTCATTTTCTACTTGCCAATATTTTATTACATCATTATTTTGATATCGCTTGGTAGTTATTTTTAAAAATTCAATCAATTCCATTTTTCTTTCTTTGTCATCAGTTACCCATTTGGGTACGAAACACTCCGGCCAGCGCGGAACTTTTTGTCCCACTGCCAAAATAATTTCTGCGTTTCTTTTTCTAGCCTCTTCTAATTGCCAATCAATGTCCGAAAAATCATATTGATTTTTTTCTTTTTCTACCATATCCCAATATACAGGAATCCTCACTTTACGCACCTTTAAATCATCCAACATAGCAATATAGGAGGCTTTCCAATCCAATCCTATGTCAAAGGCGTAACGGCTCGAAAAAGTTACCCCCAAATCAACTCTATCAAATTTATTTTTTACCGGAAAATTTATCACGATAAAAATAAACACCACCAATCCAATTAGACCCAAAAAAACAAACAAAATTATTTTTAATATTTTTTTTATCATTTGTCTTGTCCCGTTAAATTACGGTAATCCGCACTATTTAACTGGGATGATTTTAATTCCGCCATCCGCCAACTGATCAGAAACGGATTAACATATTAACACTTTAACATTTTAACACACTAGCATGGAACATGGAACACTTTAACATATAGCACGAGATATAAAGCATTAAAGCAAAATACCATAAAAAAAATAACACTAATGTAACTCTAATTTTCGGGTTATATTTTCAATAATCCTAAATTCCTATATTCCTAAATTCTAAAACTTATGTCTTAAAGACTTATTAATGCAATTCCTCCTCCAATCAACATAATAGCCCCTACTTTTTGCGCCCAATCCCAGAAATATAATTTCTCACCAAATATTTCCGGATGCTTTATCGACATCAAGGTTGCCAAAATCAAGACAAAGGCAAATTGCACACTGCTTATAGATTGGACAAATACGGCGCCCCCCAAAATAATAGCGTTATTAGTTAAAATTGAAGATGTTCCGCCAAAAATTTTATTCAAAATAAACAAAACTATAGTTTTTAAACTTCTGTTTTTTTGATGCTTTTTATGCTTGCTAAAAATTGAATTTTTTATCTCCTCTCTATATGTGCCCACCAAAAGCAAAGATATTCCGCCCAACACTAGTCCTATTCTTGTCCAAAAAAATCCGGTTATAAACACTCCTTGATCACCATAAATAGCTCTGTATTCTTGATAGATATGATCAAATCCGCTATAAGAAACAGCAAACAAAACTCCACTTTCCAAAGAAAAAGCCAATCCGCGAGTTAAGTTTTTATAGTTTAGAGGCAAATCAAATGAAACCAAAAATCCCCCCGCAATCAAAAGGAATAACCCTAAATAATTTAACTGCGTAATTTCTTTATCAAGAATCATAACCGCAATAAAAAAAGCGGTGATTTGAGTAATTGTTCCCACCAATGGAGCCACTTTGGAAATTTGATTTTTCTTTACCGCTTTATAAAAGTACACCAGTGCCCAGATAAAAATCATTCCAAAAATTATCGACCTTAAAGTAAAGCCAAAATTCACCCACTTAACCCCAAAAGGAATCAACACTAAAGCGCCCGCACTCAAAAGAGCCATATAGAAAGCATATACCGAAGGTTTTGGAATATTTTTTTTAAGTAAAATTTTGTCTAAAATAAAGCAAAAAGACAAAAGCAAATAAGCAATCAAGGACATCAAAATCCAGTTCATAAAGAAAAAAATAATGTTTATTTTGTTTTCTTAATAATAACACAATTGCATGGAACATGTAACATCACGCATCATATAATATGAAACATAAATCATAAAATGTATTACTTTAAGCAAAAAGAAACATTGTCTATCTCTTAAATCTTAAATCATACATCTTAAATCTCTAGATTCAAAATTCCCACTTTATGAACTTTATAACTTTCCTATTTTTTATGTTAAAATGCTAATATGTTAAAATGAAATAAATTTCCTTCTTTATGGATAGCTTAAGAAAAAAAAATAATCATCCCACTCCTTTACTAAAGACAAACCCTGTTCAAAGAACATCTCCCACTTTAATACCTCAAAAAAATACACTTTCAAAAGAACCTATTTCCAAATCTAATCTTTATGGAAAAAATATTTCCAAAAATCTTTTTGCAAAAAAAAATAAACCTGGCTTTTCTTTTGTAAAGTTAATAAAAAACCTTTTTTTGGCAACATTTTCGCTAGGTTTAGTTATCATTTTGATAATAGGCGGATTTTTTGTATATAAACTAAATATTTTAAGTGGAGAAATGGCTAACAATTCTGAATCTGCCAAAAAACCAATTTTAGAAACAATATCTGATATTTCTAAAATAACCAGCGACAAACGCTCCCCTCTCAAAGGAGAGGATTCGGAAAGAATTAATATTCTACTGCTAGGAATTGCTGGCAAAGGCAAGGCCGGGGGAGATTTAACCGACACTATAATGATTGCCAGCATCGATACTAAAAATAAAAAAATTGCTCTTCTCTCTTTGCCTAGAGATTTATATACCTCCGTACCCAAATCCAACTACAGTGCCAAGATAAACTCTCTATACAAATATGGTTTATCCAACGACCAAGACGTCAACCCGCTTAGAGAAGCTGTCGAAAACATCACCAATTTTTCTATTAGTTACCATCTAGTAGTTAATTTCTCGGGTTTTGAAAAATTTATTGATGACATCGGTGGCATCAATATCGAGGTATATCGAGATATTTATGATCCTACTTATCCAGGACCAAATTACAGCTATGAAACTTTTGAGCTCAAGAAAGGGTTTTATAAGTTAGACGGTGCTACCGCCCTTAAATATGCTCGTGAACGCCACAATGACCCCGAAGGTGATTTTGGACGAGCCAAGAGGCAACAGCAGGTCATCCAGGCCGCTAAAAATAAAGTTTTCTCTACCAAGACTCTATTTAACCCCTTTGCTATCAATAAACTGCTAAACACGTTGGGAGAAAATATAAAAACAAATTTAACTTTAGAGGAAATAGACAGCTTAGTTAAATTAACTAAAAATCTAGACACCCAAAATATAAACAATGCTGTAGTGGACGCTTGGAAAGAAGATAGTTTGCTTAAAGTTTCTCATATTTTTTATGAAAATACTCGAGCCTTTGTGCTTGTTCCGCGAATTGGGAACTATACCGAAATTCAAGACTTAGCTAAAAATATTTTTGATTTAAAAGTGTTAGAAAAAAGAAAAGCTGACATCAAAAATGAAAATCCAGCCATTGCTCTTATTGATAAAACTGGCAATTATACTACCTACACTAAAGTTAAGCACCTATTAAACAAAAGATTTGGTTTTGAAAATATCGAAAAATTAAACACAGATACTGATTTTTCTACCGATATCACTACTGTTTTTGATCTCTCTGCTGGCAAAAAAACATTTTCGCTGGATGAATTGATTAAAAAAATACCTGCTACTTATAACAAGGACAACTCTTCTTTGTCTATTAAGCTCAAGGAAGATATAGTGAAATACGATTTAATCATAATTCTGGGCAAAGATCTAAATACTATTTACCAATACGATGAAGATTCTATAGAAGATTTACAAAAATCCGAAGCCAATAAGGAAATATTGATGATGCAAAACTAGTAGAGACGCATTGCAATGCGTCTATCTGAAATATTCCATGTTCCCTGCTAACATGCTAAAATGCTAGTATGCTAACATGTTAATATGTTAACTTGCTAATACGAATCTTATGAAAATAATTATTGGACTCGGAAATCCAGGCGAAAAATATATTCGAACTCGCCATAATGTCGGTTTTATTATCTTGGATGAAATCCAAAAAAAACTCAACTTTCCAGAATTTGAATTTAATAAAAAATTTAATGCCCTAATTTCAGAAAAAAATATCACCCAAGAAAATAATAAGCTAGGATTTTTAAATAAGATTTTTTCTTCAGATAAACAGGAAAAAATAATTTTAGTTAAACCCCAAACCTTTATGAACAATTCTGGGGATTCAGTAAGAGCTATCTTTGATTTTTATAAACTATCTCCTAGAGATTTATTTATTATTAATGATGATTTGGATATTTTGGTGGGAAAATATAAACTCTCCATTGATTCTTCAGCTCGTGGACATAATGGCGTACAAAGCATCGTTGATCATATCGGCACTCAAAATATCAAAAGAATTAAAATCGGCGTAGAAAAATCAGCAGGTCGCGCCTCGCGCCAAACTTCAGGGGAAAAATTTGTTCTGGACAATTTTACTTCAGATGAATTAGCTAAAGCTACTTCCCTAACCGACCAAATAATTTCAGAAATTTTATAAAAATTCACACACATAATAAAAACTAGCTAGATTATTCTAGCTAGTTTTTTTGCTCCCAAAATCCTAGATTCTTAAATTCGCACTTTTGCATTATGAAAGCAATTTAACAATTTTCAGCATTTCAATTTTCCAAACACACACTTTTTTTAACCATTTCTTTTTCAGATTTATTATCTGCCAGTTTAAATGTCGGATAAATAGCCGAAAAACAAACCAGCGCCACCAAGATAAATATAACGGAAATAGAAGAAAAAATTAAAATTAAACTAGAACAAGCAGTTGCCACGATAAAGGCTACTGGCCTCGAAGTGCCAAAAAAATCCATAATATCGACATCATTTCCGTCAATTCGCTTAAAGAAATAAGATTCTCTCAATATCTCCACCAAGGCTGCTCCAATTCTGCCCAAAAGCAAAATAGTGGTCCAAACCATAATATCTTTACTGTCAGAAAAATAAAATAATAATGTAGAGACACCCAAGATAAAGAAAGAAAATAATAAAATTTCTTTTTCGCCTGTTTTTTTATCAGCAATCAGCCCAATGGGATATTGAATTAATACAAAAGGAATTAGCATAATAGTAAAAGCCACACCTAACTGATCCCAACTAAATCCTTTTTCCAATAAGTAAATTGGCACATAAATAATCATCAGGGCATAAAAAAATTCCAACACAAAAGAAACATAATAAATTCTCATTATATTTTTTCGCTTGTAAACCTTTTTCAATAATTCTCCCACTTTTATTTTTTGCTGAAACTTATGATTAGTTTTTCTAATATAGACTAGACTAAAAATAAATATGACAACATACACAATCAAAGACACAAAAAACACTCCGTCAAAACTATATTTTCCCAAAAGCTGAGCTGACACCAGCGGACCCAACAAAAATCCTGCGCTAGAAACAGACAAATGCGCTCCACGAATCCTGCCTGACTCGTTATCCACCGAAAAAGACTCCAAGATAACGCTTAAAATAGTCCACGACAATGCTCCAGCAATGGTATACAAAATTAGAAACCAAATGCCCGTAAAGGAAACCGGCACCATCAACAGCCCCACAACCGAAATAATTTTTAGCAATATCGAAACATGAAGCACAAAAGATTTACCAAAAATATAAATTATTTTATGCAAATTAAGCAACAAAATCAACACAATAACATAAGCCACGAAATAAACTACTCCCACATTATCAGTTCCCATCACCTCTTTGAGATAAGAAGACACAATATAGGCAAAGAGAGCGGCAGCAAAACCCATTAAAAAAGAAACCACATCAATGAAAAAGAGTTTTTTTAAATCTTTCTTTTCTACGTGTCCAAATTGATTTATTTTTTCCATCTATTTTTATTTTTTTAAATTTATTTTATTAGTCTTCTAATCTAGGTTTATCTACAATCAGGGACTCAATAGATTTTTCCCCCGCTGTAATTTTAACCACGTCCTTATCAATTTTAACAAATTCCTTATAAGCATTATTATAATGATTAACCGTCGTACACATGCTATTACCCATTTTTTTCATAAACTCATCAAATGAAACTATGTGCTTACCCAGTTTTTCAACGTTGGCTCTGATTTCTTTGGCATTTTCTTCAATTTGCATGGCTTTTAACCCTTGCAACACTGTTTGCAAATAAGCTAAGAAATTTGTCGGAGAAACGATGATGACATGTTTTTGCTTAAATGCGTATTCGATTAAGTCGCCTGAGCTTATTTGAGCTGCACCTCTAGACACTAATAAGTCATAATAAATCGCCTCACTAGGAATAAACATGAAAGCGAAATCCATAGTATCTTCTGAAGGCTTTACATATTTAGCTGTCTCATCAATTCTATTTTTTAAATCCTGCTTAAAAAGTTTTTCGTATTTTTCTTTTTCTACATTATCTTTGCTATTTATAATTTTCTCATAATTTTCCAAAGAAAATTTAGAATCAATTGGCACCACTTTATCTTTAACGAAAACTACCGCATCCACAATCGATCCATCTTTAAATTTATACTGCATTTGATAAGCGTTGGGTGGCAGTACATTTCTGAGAGTTTCTTCGAGAAAATATTCCCCCAGCACTCCTCGTTGCTTAGGATTTTTTAAAATATCTTGCAGACTTTTGAGTTGTTCAGTAAAACCAATTACCTGACGATTGGTTTCTTCCAATTTTGATAATTTTTCTGTAATACTGGTAATTTGCTGCACTGATTGATTGTGGATTTCCTGGATATTTCGATTGCTAGCCATTATATTACTCTGAGTAGCCTGATGAGTCTCGGAAAGTTTGCTATCCACCATTTCGCGCAATTCTTTATTTTGACCGGATAAATTATTATTCTGATTAGCTAAGATAGATAATCGCTCCATCATAATAATCATTTTATCTTCTCCATTATTAACTTCTTTTTTATTGAGCAAAATAAAAATTACCGCGCCAATCGCCGCCAACAATAAAACTAATAAGATTGTTTCCATAAAATATAGTCAGAACTTATGCATTGCACCCTCTCCCCATTGTAATCAAGGAGAAGATTGGGAGGAGGTTTATTTTTATTATTTTAAAATAATACCACAAACGCGTAAGCCCTAATATCATTAATTTAATTACTTAAATTCAATATCTATTATAACACATTTAAAAAAAATAAAATCCGCCACGTTGCGGAGGGGGGGAGATTCGAACTCCCGATACTGTTTCCAATATGCCACCTTTCCAAGGTGGTGCACTCGACCACTATGCGACCCCTCCGCACTGGGGCGGAAATATAATAATAACAAAAGAAAACCAAAAGAGCAAATTAACATTAAAACAATTCTCAATTTACAATATTCAATTTTTTAATTTTCAACAAGAAGACAACCTGACTAGATAACTATTTAACATTAAAGCATAAAAACAATTAATCCAAAAGTCATCAGTAACTATTCATCGAAATGCATCTCAATTTCAATGACAAATGAAACATCTTCCACACTTGAAACAGTTAGAACACCTACAACATTTAGAACATTTTAAACGATTTTCTATTCTCTAACCCACTTTCTTTATCCCCACCAGTCTCATCTTTTCTTTATCCACCATTCTTCCCATCACTACTACAACCCTATCATCTTTTTTTAACTTTTTTTGTTTTTTGGCTTCAACAACCGCTTTATCAATTAAATTTTCTAATTTTTTATCTTTAAAGAAGTGTCCATCGACTCCCCACAATATAGACAACTGACGAAAAGATTTTGGATTATTAGTGGCTACAATTATTTTTTGAGTCGGTCGAAAATGACTAATAAGTTTAGCTGTATAACCGCTGACACTTACTGCGCAAAGCGCCTCAGCGTTAAAGCTCTTAGCCAACTCGTAAGCACTTCTGATAATTACAATATATTCGGCGCAAGATCCAGTTTCACATTCCAAAGTTTCATGGATGTCATCATAACCTGACTCTTCAGTTTTCTCTATAATTCTCGTCATAATTTCCACGGTTTCAACTGGGTATTTACCGTTAGCGCTTTCCCCCGAAAGCATTACAGCGTCGGCGTGATCAATTACCGCATTAGACACATCTCCCACTTCAGCTCGAGTAGGACGAGGATTATTTATCATACTATCGAGCATTTGCGTCGCCACGATAACCGGCTTCATATAGCGGATACTTTTTGCAATAATTTCTTTTTGCAAAATCACCACTCGGCTTTCATCCATCTCAATTCCCAAATCCCCTCTGGCCACCATTACTCCATCCGTTTCTCTCAGGATATCTTCCAAATTATCAATTGCTTCTTTTCTTTCTATCTTAGCGATAATTTTGGGCTGGTTGTCTATATCTTTGATTTTTTTGGTAATCATTTTTCGCAGGCTTCTTAAATTTTCTCCATTTTTTACAAACGAAATAGCTACGAAATCTACATCATTTTCCAAGGAAAAATCCAAATCACGTTTATCTTTGGCGGTTATAATTTCGATGTTTAAATCAGCTCCAGGGATATTAACGCCCTTATGATTTTTTATAGTACCTCCATCAATCACTTTAACTAATAAACATTTACCGTTATTTTTAATTACTTTTAATTTTATCAAACCATCTTCAATTAAAATTTCTTGACCTTCCTTTAGGAAACTAATAATATTTTTCTTATCTAAAAAAATAAAAGGTTTATCGGTAACCCCGACTATTTCCCCCGTTTCATAAAGAAACAACTCTTCTCCAGTTTTTACGGTAATTTCTTCTTTCGTATTTACTCTTATTCTAGGACCTTGCAAATCAGCTAAAATACTCACATTTAAATTATTTTTTTTAGCTATTTTTCGGATACGCTCTATCACCATCTTATGCCAAGCATATTCCCCATGAGAAAAATTTAAGCGAGCCACATTCATTCCGGCTTTCATCATTTTTTCCAATATTTTTTCACTCTCGGAAGCAGGACCGATAGTAGCAACTATTTTTGTTTTTTTCATATTTTTTATTTGCCCTCATCAAATAATAAAGGTTGCCTTAATTTAAAGGAACAAGCCATTAAATTATGCTAATCTATATTATTTAATTAGGAAATTTTTTCCAAAAAAGAAATTTATTTTATTTTACTAATTCATTATAAACTAAAACAGGCAACTTTAACAGAGGCCTGCTTTAACTTTAAAAAATAGTATTAATACTAGTTTATAATTTTGAATCCACCAATCAATGGCAACTCCTTTATTTCTCCCTTAGCGGCATTGATAATTCCCATAATCGCAAAAACAATTATAGCTATTGAGCCTAAAGGTAAAATCAAAAACCATCCGATAATAGGAATAACAGCTCCAATAACATTGACCGCAATAGCTGCAATTAACAAAATTAATTGTTGATTAGCGTGAAATTTGGCAAAAGGGCTATTTTTAGCATCTGTTACTAAAGGAATGAAAAACAATATAGGGATAATATATCCGATAATCGCCATGGGCTTATTATCATTGACATCGTTGCTACCAGCTCCTGGTTGAACGATAGGTTGGTTTGTCTCGTTTGTTTTATTTTCTTCCATAGTACACCTCCTTTCTTATTTATATTTTATATATTAGCTGAACTAATCAAATTTTATTTATTCAAACCCTCAATCATTTTTTGTTGCGATTTAAGCATTTCGCATTGATCAGAAAAATTCACATCATTGGGGATATCGAAATCTACATCACTAGCATCTTCACAGCTCAAGTTTTGAGCATCAGTTAGGGTTTCCACAAAGCTATCTTTATCTTCCCCGGGAGCCTCCGGCACATCGTCAGCAGCAACTTCACTTTTTGTGTCCAAACTATCGATACAGTCCATTGTCATTTTTGTACCCAATTTTTGTCCTGACACCCAATTATACATCGCTTCTCCATCAAAAATAGACATCGTTTTCATTTGACCAATATTGATTTCCGTTTTATATTTGTCCCCCTGCAAATAAGTAATTACTTCCATTTCTCCATCCTCATTTGCCATCTTGTAAGTACATTTCATTTTTTTACCAGAAGAAATAGCATTTTTGAGCTTATTCACTAATCCGCCCTCATTATTAGGGACTTCTTCTCCAGTTTTAATACTTTTTTGAGTCGAAGATTCAGGGTCACTTGTTTCCAAGTTTGATGGACTATTGGTTTCAACCTTATTGGTCTTGCCACAACCCGAAAGACCTATTGCTAAAAATAAACCTACTATTAGAAGACTCAATTTATTCATAATGATTTTTATAATTTATAGCGAGTTCGCAAAAGAAAGCAATCCTCCTCTTGGAGCGAGCGACGAAATTTCAAGCACTCTGATAGCGCTTATATTTATTACTTAATTCTATTATAGCATAAAACCAGTTTAAATCAATTGAATAGTTCTGCAATTATTTCATTTCTATTTATTTGAGTTTTTGAAGAATAAGTTATTACCCTTATTCTATTGTCGCTTATTTTTTCTTCTGTTTCTCTGATAGCTTTTACAACTTCACCTTGTTTCAATTTATCAATCTTATTTAAAACTACTATAAAATTAATTTCTTCTGATTTTAACAAATCCATCATTTCTACGTCAAATTCTCGCATGCCAGCTTTCGCATCTAAAATTAATACAACTTTTTTATGCTTGATATCAGAATAAGTCAGATACCAAATTATCATTTTTCGGATTTTTTCTCTTTGCTTTCCTGGGGTTTTGGCGTAACCATATCCAGGAAGATCGACAACATAAACTTTATTATCAATAAGAAAAAAATTAATTTCCTGAGTTCGGCCAGGAGTTGAACTTGAACGGGCTAAGTTTTTATTTCCCACCAAAGAATTTAACAGAGTTGATTTTCCAACGTTTGATCTGCCCACAAAAGCAATTTGAGCTTTAGTATCGTTGATAATATCATTTGTCCCCACTATTCCTCTGATAAATTGGGTATTTTGTAAATTCATATTTTACATTTTAACATATTAGCACGTTAGCATTTTAACCATTGCAACCTGCTCACCGTTAGACATCTTTAATATCTAAAACAGCTACGACAACTTAAAGCTCTCCCCAATTATTCCCTATTTTAACATCTACTGTCAATGGCACAGATAGAGGATAAACTTTTTCCATGACTTCTTTAATTTTTTGCGATACCTCTTGAGCTATGTCCTTGTCAACTTCCAAGATGATTTCGTCATGAATTTGCAAAATCATTTTAACTGCAGTATTATCTTTATAATATTCATAAACAGCTATCATAGCTAATTTCATAATATCAGCCGTCAAACCTTGAATCGGCATATTTATCGCCATTCTTTCAGCCCCAGCTTGCACCATAAAGTTTGGGGAATTTATTTCTGCTAAATATCTGCGTCGACCAGTTTCAGTCTCGACAAATTCATTTTCTTTGGCTGATTGTTTGGTGTTTTTTATAAATTGAGCTACACTAGAAAAATTTTCCATGTATTCATCAATAAATTTTTTGGCCTCCGCTCTGGAGATATCGGCTGATTGAGCAAAACCAAAACTACCCATTCCATAAATAATTCCAAAATTTAACGCCTTAGCTTCACGCCGCATCTTTTGTGTTACTTTTGAAATTGTCACCTTATTAACCTCCGCAGCTGTTTTGATATGGATATCTTCACTGGCCCAAAAAGCTTCTCTCATTTTTTTATCATCACTCATATGCGCCATCACTCGTAAATCAATTTGAGAATAATCGACAGCTACAAAAACCTTGCCCTCCTCAGCCTCAAAAGCAGTCCGAATAATTTTTCCAATTTCACTCCTGATTGGAATATTTTGTAAATTGGGGTTTTCTGAAGAAAGTCTTCCTGTAGCAGCCACTTCTTGTTTAAAAGTAGTGTGAATTCTTCCATCCTCTGCTATCAGCAAGGGGATATTATCCAAATAAGTAGTTTTAAGCTTAAATAGTTCTCGATAAGTTTCTATTTTTTCAATTATTTTATGCACACCTTTTAATTTTGCCAGCTCTGGAGCTGCTGTAGAGTAGCCAGTTTTATTTTTTTTAATTCCGTCAGTAGATAACTTCAAATCTTGAAAAAGAATTATACTTAATTGCTGGGTAGAATTAACATTAAAATCTTTGCCGGCTAATTCTTGAATTTTTTTCCCCAACTGTTCTATTCGCAAATTTATTTTTTCACTGATTTCTTTAAAAATAAGTTTATTAATTTTTATTCCTACTATTTCCATCTCTGCTAAAATCTCCACCAATGGCATTTCTATTTTTTCGAAAACATTTTTTAAATTTTTAAGGTTGGAATATTCTTCCTGATTCTCTGAAACTTCTTGAATTTTTTTAGCTAAAATATTTTTTAATTTCCAGATATAATCCACTTTCTGGCAAAGTCTTTTTGCCTCTTCTTGGCGTGAAAAACCCATTAAACTTATTTGACCCGTTCCTTTGTCATTAAATTCTTCTCCTAACTCGCTCAAAATCAATCTTTCTAATTCTATCTTCTCACCTGAACGAACCAAATAATCTGCCAACATTACATCAAAATAAATTCCTTGCAATTTAACGCCCTTATTTTTTAAAAATTTATAATCATTTTTTAAATTCCAGCCAACTTTTTTAATATTTTCATCTTCTAAGATGAATTTTATTTTTTCTAAATTTTCCTTATTTAATTCCAAAGAATAAGCACGTCCGATTTTCCAAGAAAAAGCTAGCTCGTTTTCATTGATGCTCAGGGCGATTTCTTGCTCTTTTTGCAATTCTTTTACAAAGTCAGCTATCTTATCATTTTCTAAAATTTGATATTTAAAATCTTTTACTCCGGCTTTAATTTTTTTTCCTTTTTCTATGTGATTCTCTTCTGGTTGTAAACGTTTAATCAAGCTATAAAATCCCAATTCGCGAAAAAGGTCAATTAATTTTTGCCTATCAAAATCGTGAGTTCGGCAAGCCTCCAAATTAAAATCAAAGGGTACATCAAGTTTAATCGTCCCCAACTCTTTAGAGGTAAAGGCTAGCATCTTATCTTTTTCTAATTTTTCTTTTATGGCACCTTTTACGTTGGCAATATTTTGATAAACCCCTTCTAGTGTTTTATATTCATTAAGTAAATTTATCGCTCCTTTTTCTCCGATACCTTTGACCCCAGGAATATTATCGCTAGTATCTCCTCGCAGTCCCTTAAAGTCCCTAAGTTGCAATGGCAAAAGTCCACCATACCTACCCGAAACCGCCGCTTCATCATATAAAACA
Organism: Candidatus Moraniibacteriota bacterium; assembly: GCA_038331135.1. Taxonomy (GTDB): domain Bacteria; phylum Patescibacteriota; class Minisyncoccia; order Moranbacterales; family UBA9337; genus UBA9337. The sequence continues at coordinate 16,608 of JBBQOS010000011.1, forward strand.
GCCTTACTTAATCCTCGGCTCATCGTATAGACTTTAGTTTTATTATCCACTAATTGTAATGTATCTAAATCTCCGGTCACAATAATTGACTCCACTCCATTTTCTTGGGTAATAATTTTTTTGGCAATAGTTCCAATCATATCATCTGCCTCAAAACCTTCTTTTTCATAAATTGGAATATTAAAAGTCTTAACTACTTCTTTTACTCTTTCTATTTGGCTATATAATTCGTCGGGTGCCTTTACGCGCGTGGCTTTATAATCTTCAAATTTTTCATGTCTGAAAGTTGGCCCTTTTAAGTCAAAAGTAGCCACAATGTATTCCGGTTTAAATTTATCAATTACTGCCAAAAGAGTGGAGCTAAAACCGTAAACAGCATTCACTAACTCCCCTTTTTTGGTCGTAAAAGGAGGCAAAGCATGAAAAGAACGATGAATTATCGCATTTCCATCCAGTAATACTATTATTTTATTTTTTTCTTGAGTATTTTTCATATTCTTACCCTCTCCTCCTCCTTGAGGTGGAGAATTAAAGAGGTGGTGGAATAATAAATTATCTATTTGCTTCACTATTATCTTAGTATAATTAAAGTATACCCATATTTCTCAAATAATACAAAAAATACAGGAAGAATGCACTTGGCGCTCTTTCTGATTAAAAGTTTTGGTTCTTCTTCGAAAAATTACGGTAGCACCTACTGCGATTTCTTGAAGCTCAGTAATTGAGCAAAATAATGCTTTGCCCGAATGGTACTATCTCGATCCATCGAGGCTTCAATTAAACTCCTGCAAGAAGTCACCATTTTTTGAACCCTCCGCATGTGGATTTTGCAAAAAATATTTTTCACATCTCCAGTCTGCCTCAAATTTTCCAGCCATACCTCCGTGCGGGTGGAAAAATTTTTCAAACAAAACATCCGAAGTCACGATTGTCCGAGGAATCACATTATTTTCCTTTTTTACATCTACGCATAAAACTTCCCATGGAATTCTCCAAATGGTATCTACCCAGTGGGGTGCATTTATGTGCGAATTTTTATCTTTAAAATGAAGAATACAGATGCCGTTGGGTTTTCCTAGATACTCCCACTGTTTTAAAGTAATTTTCTCTAGCATAATCCTTCCTCTCGTAAATCTTTTATGGAAAATAATATGATTTTACTTTAACAGGGTAACAATGTTTTCAATATAATGCAATAAAAATTTATTATTAGAAGCACTATAACAATTTAACCATACAGCACTTTAATAAATTATTTCTCAAATTCAATTTTCTCGATTATAACATCTTGAGTAGGATGATCCTTGTCATTAATTCTAACTTTCTCTATTTTTTCAACAATATCCATCCCTTCAATCACTTCTCCAAAATTAGTATGTTTGCCATCCAGATGCGGAGTTGAATCAGCAGTTACAATAAAAAATTGCGAACCATTGGTGTCTTTACCGCTATTGGCCATAGCAAGAGATCCTTTAACTAGCTTATGCTCATTAATCTCATCACGAAAACTATATCCAGGTCCGCTCTGTCCGTCATCTTCCCAATTTTTATCCTTAGAGTTAGGATCTCCACCCTGAATCATAAAACCGCTAATAACTCGATGAAATTTTGTTTCATTATAGAAACCATTTTCTGCTAATTTAATAAAATTACCCACTGTTATGGGCGCATCCACACCATAAAGAGTTACTTTAATATCACCAAAATTTGTTTCAATAGTAGCCTTGATGTATTTATCAGTATAAGTTAAAGATTCTTTTTCTATATCCGTATTTTCTTTTACTTCAGGAACCTCCTCTTTTTTTGAATTAGCCTCTTTTAATTGCCTCTCATAATTAGCCTGATTGATGGCTTGCTCAAGCTGTTGCATCTCACTATCTTCCTTGCTCAACTCAGGATTTTTAACATATTCTTTACTAACTTTTATTTTATTAATTGGATTGACGTTTCCATTGTTGCCGTTCAAATCATCCACCGGCAACATAAAATCACATCCACTAAAAAAACTTACTGTTATAATAAGTACTAGTAATTTTATTTTTTTGATTAACATTTTTTTGATTAACTATCGGCCAAATAAATCTTTCCCAGATATTTGACCATCGCCACTATTTTAATATTATTTTCCTTTGGTTCTCATTAATTAGTTTAAATTCTAACCAAGACGCATCAGGGGGGATAATATCTTTTATTTTTTCTGGCCATTCCACTAGAATTATGTTTTTTTTATCCGCCAGTATCTCCTCCCAACCCAAGGTTAGTATATCCTCACTTTCTACTCGATAAGTATCGATATGATAAATATTTTTTAAACTTAAAACTTTATTTTTTATAACATATTGTTTCATTACCACAAAGGTTGGACTAGTCAAAGCACCCTCAATCCCCATTTCCCTTAAAAATCCCTGCGAAAAAGTAGTTTTTCCCGCACCCAAATCACCTTGAAGACAAATAATCTCACCACCTATGGCGTTTTGAGCAAATTTTCTTCCCAGACTAACTGTTTCCTCAGCGCTATTAGTAATTATTTCTTTAAAATCTTTAAGCATATTTGACACGTTATCATTTTAACATATTAACAATACAACAAAATAACATTAAAAACTTTAAAAACTATTTTCTATTCATTTTTAAATCTATACTGGATACTTTCCGCTATATGCATGGGTAAAATCTCTTTTTCCTGGGATAAATCCGCAATTGTACGCGCTATTTTTATAAGTCGATAATAAGAACGGGCGCTTAATCCCAACTTGATAACAGCGCTTTTTAATAATTCCAGGGACTCTCCTGTTAAAGGACAAAAAGTCTTTATTTCATTAGACGACATTTCGCTATTGGTTATTCTGTCCGAATTTTTAAATCTTTCTTTTTGGATTTTACGCGCTATTTCTATTCGTGCTCTTATTTGGTCACTGTTTTCTCCGGAATTCTCTTCTTGGAGCTTATCAAATTTTAATCGAGGAACTTCAATTTGTAAATCTATTCTATCTAAAATCGGTCCAGATATTTTTCTCTGATAATTTACTATTTGAGAAGGCGAGCAAGAGCACATTTTTTCCGGATCGGTGGCGTTACCACAAGGACAAGGATTCATCGCCGCAACTAAAGTAAAGCGAGCTGGAAAACTTAAAGTACCTTTAGCTCGAGAAACTGTAATAACTCCGTCCTCTAAAGGTTGGCGTAAATTTTCCATTACATTTTTTGGAAATTCTGCAAACTCATCTAAAAATAGAACTCCGCGGTGAGACAAACTTATTTCTCCTGGCTTAGGATAACTTCCTCCGCCTACGAGAGAGACGGAACTGGCGCTGTGATGAGGCGAACGAAATGGTCGTTGAGTTATAAGAGGACTACTTTTGGGTAAGTTACCTGAAATTGAAAATATCTTTGTAATTTCTAAAGCTTCTGGCAAAGTTAATTTAGGTAAGATTGAAGCCATCGCTTTAGCTAGCAAAGTTTTACCGCTTCCGGGTGGACCATTCATTATGACATTATGCCCGCCTGCTGCTGCAATTTCCAAAGCTCTTTTGGCATGTTCTTGTCCCTTAATATGTGCCATGTCAACTAAAAATTCACTTTTTTCAAATAAAAGTTCCTGATCAATTTGAGGAAAAGGTGCCGAGACTCTTTCTCCAATTAAGTGAGCACTCAGTTCGTGCAAGGTAGTAATGGGAATTATTTCTATCCCATCAACTACACTCGCTTCTCTTGCGTTTTCCGAGGGCACATAAATTTGAGCAAAGCCTTTTTTTTTAGCCATCAGAGCAATAGGTAAAACTCCTTGAACTGGACGAGCGCTCCCATCTAGAGATAATTCTCCGATAAAAATTTTATTTTTAAATTCAAAATTAATTTGGTTAGTAGCCAAAAGAAATCCCAAAGCAACTGGGATATCATAAATGGGACTATTTTTAGGCAAATCAGCTGGAGCCAAATTGACAGTTACCCGACCGCACTGATGGGGCGGTTTAAAGCCACTATTTTTTATAGCACTACTTACCCGGTCCCGAGATTCTTTAATTGAAGTATCCGGCAAGCCTACAATCGTAAAATTATGTAAACCCTGGTTCAAGGTATCCACTTCAACTTCTACTATTTCGCTATCCAATCCAATGGTAGCTGCCGAAAAAACTTTTGAAGACATTATTTATTTGATTAAAAAATTATTCTTGTCTCAAATCAATTAAGCCCTTTTTGTTTCTTAGAACTTTTTATTATAATTATTATAGCACCCATCGTAATGAAAATATCCGCTAAATTAAAAACAGGAAAAAATCCCAAATTAATAAAATCAATTACGCATCCATAGTTGTATCTATCTACTAAATTAGCTAGCGCGCCTCCTAAAACAAAAGATAGTCCAATTTTATTAATTGGAAAACTATCAATATTAATTTTTTCCCAAAGATACAAAATAGCTAATACTAAAAAGGTGGCCACTATTGAATAAAAAATAAAACCAGATATTAAAAACCCAAAAGATATGCCTGGATTACAAACATAAAATCCGTCGTAGTGACGAATTAAATATTTGAGCAACTGATCAGCTCCCACCAATAATGAGATTAAAAAAAGAAAGTTATATTTTTTTTTAAATTCTTTCATTTTTTTATTTTATTTTTATTTGCTAGCACACTGCATACATTTTTTAGCAGAAGGATTGGCTTCTAATCTTTCGGGAGAAATATCCATATTACACTCTTCACAAACTCCATAAGTACCATTTTTTATTTTTTCCAAAGAATGATTAGTTTCTTTCAATTGCTCCTCCAAATTACTTTCCAGAGCAACATTGTCTACGTATTCTTCAACCTCAGAAGCGTTGTCCTCTCTATCGCTGCCAATTTCTTCGTGCGTTGCTTCATAATCCCCATTATCAGAAATCGGCTTAGCGATTATGCTAAGTTCTTTTTCTAATTTATTTTTTTGCTCAGTCAATATTTCTTCAAATTTTTTAAGATCTTTTTCACCTAATATCATATTTTTTTAAAATAACCCTTAACTTATTGGATAAATTAATGCTACTTTCATTTATCGTTTATACTTCTATATTATCAATTTATACCCAAAATGTCTAGCGTTTGTCATTTTAGCATATTAATATTTTTTAACTCTCTTCCTCAATAAAGTCATTTCTTCAATTTTATCTTTATCAAAAACAAAATAATAATTTTTACCATGTCCGCCATGAGCGGAAGTTACTTCTTTCATCTCATTATCAAACATTCTTAATACTTTCAGTGAATAATTGCCGTCTTTCTCCACTATTTCAAGTTCATCCGTATTATAAATCGCATTATGCACCCTCACCTCAAATAAATTGTTACTATTGTTTTCATTTGTGATTTGCTTTTTGTTTGCATCTTGTTTCTTGTTTCTTGTATCTTGTTTCAAAATTTCTCCCACAAACTCAAATTCACTCTTGTCGTGAGAATCCATAAAATTATGTTCTGGCTCAGTGCCCAAAAGAAAACCCGTCGTATAACCTCGATGAATCAAATCACTTAAATTAATCTGTTCTTTTTTAATTATTTTTTTTAAATTTTTATCTTTATTAATAATTGCATCACAAACATTGCAGTACGCCCGTACCACTGTCGCCAAATAATAAACACTCTTATTTCTTCCTTCAATTTTAAAAGAATCTATCCCTGCTTCCATCAAATCATTCAAATAACTCAGCAAGTTTAAATCTTTGCTGTTAAAAAAATACGTCCCCTGCTTATCCTCTTCCAGATCAATTTCAAATTCCCCTCGATTATCCACCAAACTTGCTGTCAAAATAGCATCTTCATTATTTTTTGGATTTTGGATTTTTGATTTTGGATTTATTTCGGATTTAGAATTTATAATTTCGAATTTACTATTATATGCCCATCTGCATGGTTGCGAACAATCTCCCAAGTTAGCGCTTTTATTACTCATCCACTTACTCAACATACAGCGCCCCGAATAACTCATACACATTGCTCCGTGCACGAAATACTCCAATTCTACTTCTGGAACATTTTTTTTAATTTCTTTTATTTCCGCCAAGGTCACTTCCCGAGCCAAAACTACTCGACACACTCCTTGAGTTTCCCAAAATTTAACCGCTTGCCAATTGGTCGCGTTGGCTTGAGTGGAAAGATGAATTTCTGCCTTGGGTAGATATTTTTTTACCAACAACAATACTCCGGGGTCACTTAAAATTATTCCATCAATTTTGATACTTTTAAGTTTTTTTAAATGTCCTTCCAATTTTTCTAAATGCACATTATGAGCGTAGATATTGAGCGTAACATAAAACTTCTTCCCCATTTTATGTGCATACTCCACTCCTTTTTTTAGAGAATCAAAATCAAAATTATTAATCCTGGCCCGCAAGGAAAAATCGGGCACCCCCGCATAAACCGCATCTGCCCCATAATGCAAGGCATATTTCATTTTACTTAGGCTCCCCGCTGGCGCCAGTAATTCTATATTTCTTTTTCTCATATATAAATAGTGCATTAGGCTCTAAGAGCCATTTTGAATTTGGGCTCTTAGAGACTAATGCAATTCAATTTTAAAAAAAGAATGAACCAAAATTCATTCTAATAACCAATCCTACACCAAAACTCCCAAAAAATCAAAGCCTTCTTTACTCACATTTCCCGAAACGCGTTAATCTATTAACTAATTAATTAAATAAAGCAACATAAAAACACAACCATTTAGCAATTTTCCTATTTGTATATTTGTATTAAATTCGCCTGCCTGTCTGGCAGGCAGTTAATTCGTAGAGATTTACTCATATCTCAAAGCATCCAAAGCATGGATAGTAGCGGCTCTTTTGGCTGGCATAATTCCAGTTGCGAGGCCTAAAAATCCAACAAAGGAAACTAAAGCCAAAACAAAATATCCTGGAATATAAATAAAATCAATCGGAGCAATACCTCTTTTGGCAGCAATAAAATTAAACA
>JBBQOS010000012.1:0-23231 GCA_038331135.1 Candidatus Moraniibacteriota bacterium
TAGCTTTCTTATTCCCCAGTTTAAATTTTGGGCAAAAAATAGAGAAAAGCTAGCGAAAAATAGAAATGAAATTAAGAGAAAAAAAGTTAAATTATTGGGAATAATAAGTCGTTTGTTTTTTAAAGAATCGATTAGCCAAGCTAGAAATAGAAGTGGAATAATAATTCTAACAGATGCTAAATCAAAGCCAGGGGCTGGATTAAGGGCGATTTGAAAAGGCAAATAAAGGAAAAATAGTTTAATTAGTTTTTCTAGCATGAGATCATTTTAGCACGTTAACATTTTAACATATTAACATCCTAGCATTAAAACAAAATAGCATTAAAACAAATTGATAAATTAGCCTGTGTTTATTGGTTTTAGCTGTATTTTAAAGATATAACTATAAGGGAAAATAGTAAAGAGACCTTGCGAATTTTGTTTTATTATGGAAATGTGTAAATAAATGACAAAGTACACGATATTATTACATGGGCAGTTAAGACCAAACTTCTTTTGATTTGAGAGATGTTTTTTTGGTATAGTTCTATTATATGAATGATAATTTAGAAAGTTTAGCTCATGAGTGGGTTAGAAAAGCATCGGAGGATGTTAATTAAGCCTTAATGTTGAAAGTGAATATTATTGCGCGACAAGAGATATTTTTCAAGCTAGGTTTGATAAGCTAATTCGATAGCTTTTTAGTAAAAAAGATATCGAGGGTGATCCATATATTATTGCTGCTATTGCCGGAGAAATTGGAAATAATTCTTTTGATCATAACATAGGAAACTGGCGAAATGTTCCTGGAATATTTTTTGGATATAGCTTTTTAAATAACGCCATGACTATCATCATTGCTGACAGAGGAAGGGGAATTATGGAAACTTTAAAAAAGGTTAAACCAGGATTGGCAAACGATATGGATGCACTAACTGTTGTTTTCACGGAAAGAATTTCCGGAAGAGCACCCGAGGCGAGGGGAAACGGTTTAAAATTTGTATACGAGAATATTCGGACTTAACAATATAAAATTTATTTATAAAAAATCCTAATACGTATTGTATCTTCTATTAATAATTAGTCTCTTGCAATATACGATACAAACATATATATGCTTGATAAATTATACGATGGTATCGTATAATGATGGTATAAAAAGTTAAGGTTAATTTTGTAGAACAAATTTAAATTAAAAAAGTTGGTGGTATGATTTAATTAAACAAAAATTTATGCCGGAATTACCTGAAGTAGAAACAGTTATTAGAGATTTAAATAAAAAAATTGTAGGCTACCAGATAGTTGATTTTTGGAGTGAGTGGGCTAATGCTATTAAGGGAACTAGTCTGGGTGTTTTTCAAAAAGAAGTAAAGGGTAAAAAAATATTAAAAGTAAGAAGAATTGGTAAAAATATATTCATCGACCTCAGTCAGGGGAAAACAATTTATGTTCATTTGAAAATGACGGGACATTTGCTTTTGAAGTCTCAAAAGAATTTACAATTTCCAATTTCCAATTTACAAAAAAACTTAAAATCTTCAATAGGAAATAAAAATAAAAAGACAAAAATAAAAGAAGATTATTTTGAAGATAGGGTTAATCAATACATAAGACATAGGTGGACTTTGAAAAAGGGAAAGGATTTTTTGGCGATGGAATTTTCGGATTTGCGAAAGTTTGGTAAAATTGTTTTGGTAGATACGGATAAGGTAAATGCTTTGCCAGAAATAAAAAAGTTGGGAATTGACGCGATGGATAAAAATTTTACTTTTAATAAATTTAAAGAAATTTTAGCTAAAAAACAAAAGAGCGTAAGTGGCATAGTTTTGATGGATCAATATTTAATTGCCGGGATTGGCAATATTTATAGAAGTGAGATTCTTTTTGAAGCGGGAGTAGACCCCAAGAGAAGGGTAGAAACATTAAAAATCCTTGAAGTAGAGAGAATATTTAAGCAAATCAAAAAAATTCTTAAGAAAGCGATTAAAATGAGAGGTACTTCAGATAGCGATTATCGCGACACCACTGGAAAGCCAGGAAATTTTCAAACAGTTTTAAAAGTATATCGGCGAGAAGGAAAAAAATGTCTAGTTAGTCAAGCCCTCCTCAAAAACAAAAAATGTGATAGTATAGTAGAAAGGATTAAATTGGGACAAAGGAGTGTTTTTTGGTGTAGGAAATGTCAGAAATAACTTAGCTAAAATTATGACTTGTTTGTGCTGATCATATTTGTAGGTTCAAAAAATTGGAGTTGTTATTTGGGATTTTTTTATGAGGCGACTCGTTTGTCGGCAGACAGGATTAGCGCGAATAAATATTCCAATGACTTGAATAGAAAAGATATATAATAAAAAAATTAAATAATTTTAAACAACAAATAAATGAGCAAAAAACAAAAGTTGATTATTGCAAGTGTGGTATTAGTCATCTCTGGAGTGATAGTTTATTTTACCGGACTAAGAGATACTATTCGAAAAAATAAGGTAGCTAAGCAAATTGTGGCAGAAAATGGTCAAGAAAAAACTGCAGAAAATATTGAGCCTTTGAACGAGGGGAACATTAATCCAATTTCAGGTTTAGCGTGTGAAAATTGGAATCGCCGACCAATTGCCGTGATGCAACCAGCCGATCTTCAGGCTAGACCTGCTGCAGGATTTTCTGAGGCAGATATGGTTTTTGAGTTACCAGCCTATACTTCTTCTGTAACTAGATTATTGGGAGTTTATTCCTGCACTATACCCAAAGAAATTGGTGCTATGCGAAGCTCTCGCCACGATCATATTGCTTTAGCGGGAGCAGTGGATGCATTTTTTATTCATTGGGGAGGATCACATTTTGCACTTGATTTATTAAATAAAAATGTCATTGACCATATCGACTGCATGAATACTAATTATTGCGAAAGGTGGGATTGGCAAAATGATGTTACCATGAGAATGGAAGATTCGGGACATATTAAAGCTGAAAAAGCCCTAGCCGCTATGAGCACAGTTGGTGGTAGAACAGAAACTAAGTTTGCTGGTTATCCACATCAAAAAGAAGCCACTTTGGAAAATAGGGGTAAGGGAGGAGAATTGAGGGTAGCTTTTGCTAGCCCCTATGATGTAAATTACACCTATGACAGGGATGCTAATTCTTATCTAAGGACCTGGAATGATGTAAATGATGTTGATAGAAATAATAAACAACGACTTGCTCCTAAAAATATAGTGGTAATGTTTGCTAAATCAGAGCAAATTACCAATACTCAGGATTATGTAGGTAAAGGTCTAGATGATCCTTGGGCGGGAGTGGAAGAGATAAAGAAAACCGGAACAGAGAGCATCAGTGGCAGATATAATAATGTGCAAATTGGAGATCCGTGGTATGACGAGAGTGGAAGCGGAGAGGCTTACTATTATATGAATGGAAAAGAATATCGAGGAACTTGGAAAAAAGATAGCGCAAAATTAGAAAGTAAACTTTTCTTTTATGATGAGAATGAAAAAGAAATAATGTTTATACCCGGACAAATTTGGGTAGAGATTCTTGAGCCGGGACAGGTTTTAAGATGGACTCCTGCAAGTTAAGTTAGTATAAAATAAAATGATTATATTTCTTTATGGCGAAGATAATTTTCGCTCGGCTGAAAAGCTAAAACAACTCAAAGATGATTTCTTTAAAAAAAACACCTCGAATGCCACTTCGAGTGTTTTTGATTTTAGCGATGGTCAATATTGGGAAAGATTAAAAACAGCCATAAAAGCAAAAGGATTATTTTCCGAAAATTCTTTAGTGATAGTTAAAAACTTACTAACGCAGGAAAGTTTTGGTCCAAAAGATGATCCGCTAAAATTTTTTGCAGATAATTGCAATGATTCAAATTCATTAGAAAATATTATTATTTTTTGGGAAGATGGAAAAGTTAAGAAAAATAATAAAATATTTAAATGGTTGATTAAAAATGCGAAATGTGAGGAATTTACTAAACTTGGAGAGCTTCAATTAAGAAAATGGGTGGAGCGTAGGTTTGCAATTTTTAATATTGACACCAAATCAATTCCTATTGAAAATTTGATTAATAATAAAAAAGGAGATTTGGTGGCGATTGACAATGAAATATTAAAGATAATTAATTTTATCGGCAAAGATGGAATAGATAAAAATTCGAGCGACCAAATTACTAAACTAATTAATTCAAGTACTGAGGCAAATATTTTTCAAACCATAGAATTTATAGCTACTGGCAACAAGAAACAAGCGCTAGCAACGCTCCACAGACAGCTAGAACAAGGGGATGATCCTTTTTATATCCTTTCGATGTACATTTATCAAGTCAGAAATCTTTTGAAAATAGCCGAATTTTATTTCCAGGGAAATTCAAGTCATACTGAAATCTCAAAAATTGTAAAATTACATCCTTTTGTGGTGCAAAAAGGAATGCAACAATTGAGAAATTTGGAACATGGAAAATTAAAAGAACTTTATAAAAAACTAGAAAAAATAGACAATGATGCTAAGATAGGAAAAATGGATATTCGAGTAGGGATGGATTTGTTGATTGTGGAAGCGTAGGAGCACGTTAATATATTAGCATAAAAACATTGAAACAAAATAACAATTATACAGAATGTTGAAATCCCAATTTCGAATATCTGCCTGCCGGCCAGCAGGAATGTCCAATGACAAAATATCTAAATTATCGTACTTTTTAAATTTGGGATGTTAAATTTTTAACTCCAACAATGACTATATATAATAATAAAAAACAACCAGCAGGTTGTTTTTGTATTAGATGTAAGTAGCCTTTATTTAGCTATGTTTTTTACAGATTTGTTTAATCTTGATTTGTATCTGGAGCCGGTATTTTTCTTTAAAACTTTCTTTTGAACAGCCTTATCTAGAGCTTTGATAGATTTTTTTAAATATTCTGAGGCTACAGTAAAATCTTTATTGGCAATAGCTTCGCGTGTTTTTTTAACCGCACTACGATAGTTCCCTTTAATCTTCTTATTTTTAGCAGTCTTTCGATCAGTAACGCGCATGTATTTTTTAGCAGAATCTTTGATTGGCATAATGTAGTTGATGGTTCGAATTTGATAGTCAAAATCGAATTCTTATTTAAATTTAAAAGGATTACTTAACTATTTGTATCATAGAGTGGATTTTTTGGCAAGAGAGTGATAATATAAGCATGTTGATATTTTAGCAAATTAGCACGTTAATATTAAAGCAAAGTAACATTAAAATATTAAAACAAGTTAGCATTAAAACAATTTGCAAAAAGCTATTTGTTATCAGCCATCTTAAAGTATTTAGTATTTTATATTTTGCCTGCCTGTGCCGTGTGCTACCGCTAAAGCTCTAGCGACACGCGGTAGTTTTAGCAACGTGAGACACCGGCAGGTAGGCATTATGTATAAATTATTGAATCTTAAATCATACATCTCAAATCTTTTTTGTTAATTCGCTAATCCGTTAACTAATTGATAAACAACTTAGCACTATAATATATGATAGCAAAATTAACTGGAAAAATAGAATTTTTAAGGGATAAATGGATTATTGTGGATGTTATGGGCGTGGGTTACAAAGTTTTTTTAACGGATTTTACTTTAGGAAAAATAGCTGGATCAAAAGAGGGGTCATTTTTTATTTATACTTATGTTAGGGAAGATATTTTGGCTCTTTATGGTTTTGTAAATTTGGTGGAAAAAGAAATGTTTGAATTACTTATTTCTATTTCCGGCATAGGTCCGAAAGCGGCAATAGGAATTTTGTCTATTGCTGACCCGGTTTCTATTCAGGCGGCTATTCTAAATAATGATCCAACAATTTTAACCAAAGTCTCTGGAGTAGGCAAAAAAACAGCCGAAAGAGTAATTTTAGAATTGCAAAATAAAGTGGCGGGCATGTCGCTCGGAGAAATGAAAGAAGCAACTATCGATAGTGAGACGGTAGAGGTATTGATGGCGATGGGCTATAGCGCTTTCCAAGCCAGAGAAGCAATCAAATCAATTCCCAAAGAAGTTGAAAGTATTGAAGAAAAAATAAAATTTGCTCTAAAAGAAATGGGAAAGTAATAAAGATTAAATGGTTATATTGTTTTTAAATTGTTCCGCAAAGATTTACTAGGTTTGCTGGATAAATGATTCAGTTAAGTTAAAAGTAGGCATTGTAAGATAAGCAATTATGGAAAATAATAGAGATAAGTTTATTCAAAAAAATTCTCCTTGTGGTGGATTTTTGCAATCAAATGAATGGATAAACTTTCAAAATAAATTTGGAATAAAAAGTCATATCATATCAGACAGAAGTTTTTGGTCCAATATTTTAGAATACAAGCTTCTATTGATTGGTAAGTATTTTTATATTCCGCGCGGTCCAGTAAATGAAAAAGATATTGAAGCAGATGAGTTGAGTAATGTTATGGGAGATTTGATAAAATTGGCAAAAATTAATAAAGCCGCTTGGATTAGGATTGATAATTTTGGTAAAAAGATACAAAAAGCCTTAGTTGATAAAAAAAATAACGTAGTTAAAGCTCCGCATGATATGCAGCCCAAACAGCTTTTTATTATCAATATAGATATTGATGAAAAAGATATCTTAACTCAAATGAAACCCAAAACTAGATACAATATTAATTTAGCAGTCAAGAGGGGGGTACAGATAGAACTGATTAAAAATAACGCTACGAGTAATGCACAGATAGAAGAATTTTTAAACTTAGTTGAAAAAACTGCTGATAGAAAGGGAATAACCTTTCATCCCAAAGAATATTATAGAAAGATGTTGGAAAATGTTAATGATAGTAATTTTAGATTATATCTGGCAAAATATAAAAATAGAATCATTGCGGGAGCGATTATGGTTATTTATGGAGAAATAGCTATTTATTTACACGGCGCTTCAGATGACAGTGATAGAGACGCAATGGCGCCCTTCTTGTTGCAGTGGCAAATGATAAAAGACGCTAAAAATAGTGGAGTGAAAAAATATGATTTTGGCGGAGTTAGCATCGGGGAAGATAATAAAGAGCGAGAGCAAAAATGGTTGGGTGTAACTAGGTTTAAGCAAGGTTTTTCCAAAGATAATCAGCCAGTTGAATTTTCGGGCAGTTATGATATTATAATTAGCCCGATGAGATATTGGGTGTATAGATTTATTCAGAAGATAAAAAGCATTTTAATACGTTAGCATCTCAGCATGTTAGCACATTAACATTAAAATATAAAAACAAGTTAACATTAAGGCATTAAAAAAAATTAATCTAAAAAGTCATTAAGTAGCTGTCGTTGCGAAGGAGTTTTGTACTCAAAATACCTGTGGCAATCCCGGAATTTAGTGCGAAGACTATCGGTAACATCAAGATTGAATCGTTTGAGATTGCCACATAAATTTTGAGTACAAAATTTATTCGCAATGACAGTGTGTGACTTGTTGGCAATGTAACAATTTAGCAATATAAATATTATGCTTAAAATAACAATTCTAGCGGTAGGAAAGATTAAAAGTGCTGACTTTAAAAATTCTTTCAATGATTATATTAAGAGAATTTCACCGTATGCCGTTTTGAATGTGGAAGAGTTGGCGCCAGAACCATTTTTTGATAATTCTGATAGAGAAAAAATAAAAGAAAAAGAAGGAAAAAGAATTATTAAATATTTAGCAAGATTTGCACAGAGTAAGATTTTAATTCTGGACGAAAGGGGAAAGGAATTCATTTCGAATAATTTTTCCAATTTTTTATTTGAAAATGAATTGGAGGACGTTATCTTTGTTATAGGTGGTACGCTGGGCTTTAGTAAGGAAATTTTTGATTATAAAAATGTAACCAAAATAAGCTTGTCTCAAATGACCTTTCCCCATGAATTAACGCGAGTTATCCTAGCTGAACAGATTTATCGAGCAATTGCCATAAACAAAAATAAAAGTTATCATTATTAGTAATTAGTAAAAGTAATAATATAAAAAAATATGAAGTATTTGATTAATTGGATGGTTATGACGCTGGCTGTTTTTATCAGCGCCCAGATTATTCCAGGAGTAAGTGTGAATAGCTTTTTTATCGCTTTTGTTACCGCCTTGGTTCTAGGAGTGATAAATATTTTTCTAAAACCGATATTATTAATTTTAACGTTGCCTATCAATATTTTTACTCTGGGTCTGTTTACTTTAGTGATCAATGCTTTTTTGGTTTTAATAGCTAGCAATTTGGTGGATGGTTTCCATGTAAGTGGTTTTTGGTGGGCACTTATTTTTAGTTTAGCAATGTCGATTGTTCAATCGGCCTTGCATCAAATTGGAAAAAAATAAGCTTAATTATTTTAGTTTTAAATTATGTCTAAAATGTTATTTCCGGAGCGAGAAGTTAATTCAAGAAAAAAAATATTAAAAATTATTAAGGATCCAAAAATGGGGAGGGTAGTTAATGATCTTAGAGAAAAAAACGAATTGATATCTCAATTCAAGAAATATAGTCCTGGCGGGATAAGCAAAGACGAAGCACGTAGGATGTTGGGAAAATTTCGTTATGATAAAAAAGATTCATTGACAGGAGAAGAAACAGCTGGTTTGGCAAAAGCTTTGGGGATAAGCGGTTCACATAAATACACAAGACCAGATAAGATTTCTGATAGAAAAACGACAATCAGTAAATTTGAGCGAGATAGAGACTCAAATTCTTTCAATAAATCATCCTCAAGCACCAGTTCTAAATCAAGAGGGTTTAGCAAAATGAGCCCCTTACATTAAAAGATACCAAAGCGTTGCTTATTTATATAAACAAAACAAATATAATTTTTACGGACAGATTGAGTTTAGGATGCGACTAATCTAAGATTTTATACGCTAGCTATCCAGTCTAATACAAATTTAAAAATTTGACTTTTTGTTAAAAATAGTGTATACTAGCTTTGTAAGGTTAAATTCTTACAAATAGGGTGAATTCTCATGGGTGAGGATTCATTTTTTATTTTCTAAATCAAGGTCGATTGATTTATGCGAATCTTCAAAATAAAAACTCAAAGATTTCGCCTTATTTAATAAAAATAAAAATAAACATAAACATAAACATATGGAAAAATTAAAAGCAGCCCTAAACAAAGATCTATTTGAGTCAGATCAAAACGAGGAAGGAAGATTTTCTATTCTTCTATCGTTAGTCCCTCTTTTGGTGCTGACCTTTTTCATGAATTTTGGAATTATATAATATAAATTAATAAAATTATATTATAGAATAGATAGAATAAATAAAAATCAATCCAACACTGGGTTGATTTTTATTTATTCTTTTTTTGTGGTATAATTAATCTGATTTAAAATAAACTTTAATTCATTTTTTTAAGTACTCATTTTTAGATGAACTGGATAGTCAATGATCTCAACATAAAGAAACAAGCTGAAAATTTAGGAGTTAGCATTTGGCAAACTCCTAGTTTTATGCTTATGATTTTGGGTTTTATTATCGTTTTTGTCATGAGCGCTGTTTTTTTTGCTTCAAGGGAGTTTATGTCTCCAGAATTTTTGATAATAGCAGAAGCGGTAGTGGTTATTTTTATTTTGATTGTGGGCAACATAATTATTCAAAGTATGGAAAAATTAGCTAAAGTTAATAAAATTAAATCAGAGTTTGTCTCTATAGTTTCACATCAATTAAAAACTCCATTAACCGGAATAAGCTGGGATATAGAATTTTTAATATCTAAGCATAGCGATGGATTAAATAAAAAACAGACAGAAATAATAAAAAATATAGAAGCTTCAAACGTGGCAATGTCAAGAATGGTTAATGACTTATTGGATGTAGCTAGGATTGATCAAAATAACTTTTTTACCAGAAAAGATGAGATAGATATAGTAGCTTTGGTTAAAAAAGTTGTGGATAAAAATAACGTCTTAACCTTAAAAAATAAAATAAATATTACTCTGTTAGTGGATGATAATATGCCCAAAATTGAGGGTGATGAAAAAAGGATGGAAGTGGTTTTGGATAATTTTATATCAAACGCTATTAAATATAATAAAGAAAATGGAAAAATAACCGTTAAGGTTCAAAAGGATAACCGTAAGGCTTTAATTTCGATAAAAGATAGTGGAATTGGAATTCCCAAGGACGAGCAAGATAGAGTTTTTGAAAAATTTTATAGAAGCAAGGTAGCGAGTATTCAAGAAACTGGAGGGACTGGGTTGGGTCTTTATATCGCTAAAAATATTATTGAAAGAAGCGGAGGAAAAGTTTGGTTTAGATCTGTTGAAAATGAAGGCACTGAGTTTAATTTTTCTTTGCCTATAATTTAAGATAAGTAATAAGTAATAAATATTTTTATAATTTATGGAAAATAAAAAGATATTAATAATAGAGGATGATCTAACTTTAAGAAATGTTTTGGCTGAGTTCTTGGAAGCAGAGGGATTCAAAGTAGGGGTAGCTTCAGATGGAGAAGAAGGCCTAGAGATGATTAAAAGTTTTAATCCAGACATCGTTTTATTAGATATTATACTGCCTAAAAAGAATGGATTTGAAGTTTTAAAGGAAGTTCGAAACTATAAGGAAAAGTTAACTACACCATTTGTTTTGCTTACCAATCTTGGTAGTTTGGATGATATAGAAAAAGCCCTAGAGCTTGGTGCGACAACTTATTTGGTAAAAGGCGATTATCAAGTAAAAGAAATAGTAGAAAAAATAAAAGAAATTCTATTTAAAGAGAAAAAATAATTTTTTCAAAAACAAAAACAGAAAATAATGAGAATTGATAATAAACAATTGAAAAGTTTTTTATTAGATAGTCAGCTTTTAGATTCAAATGAAATTGAAGAAATTTTCAATTTGGCTGAAAAAGAAAAACAACTGATGGGTGATTTGTTACTGGAGAAAAAACTTATTTCTAAAGAAGAATTGAGTAAATTGTATGCTTATATATTAGGAAACCCTTTTGTTGATATTAGTAAGGAAACAATTGATCCCGAAATTTTAAAAATTATACCAGAGCCAATTGCTAAAAAATATAAAATAATCGCCTTTGACAAATCGGATAGTAATTTGAAGGTGGCGATGTTAAAACCAGACGATCTGCAGACACTTGAATTTATAAAAAAGAAGACTGGTCTTTCAATCACTCCTTGTCTCACCACAGAAGAAGGCATAGCAAATGTGTTAAAACAATATGGGAAAAGCTTAAAGGCTGAATTTGGAGACATGATTGGCACAGGTGATGGCGAAGATATAACTAAGAGAGCAGTAGCTCACAAGACGGACGGAAATGCGGATAAGAGACTATCCAAAGAAGCAGAAGATTTGCCAGTGATAAAAGTAGTAGATACTTTAATAAAACATGCCATCTTGGAATCAGCTAGTGATATTCATATCGAGCCGGATGAGAAGGAGGTTCGCGTAAGATATCGTATAGATGGAATCTTACACGATGCCATGACACTGCCTCGAAAAATAATGTCAGGAATTATTGCTCGTATAAAAGTGTTGGCTAATTTAAAATTGGATGAGCATCGTCTTCCTCAAGACGGAAGATTTAAAATAGTTAATGATGAGTATAAAATATCCTTTCGAGTAAATATACTTCCAATATTTGATGGAGAAAAGGTAGTGATGCGTTTATTGGATGAATCTGCTAAAGGATTAACTTTAGAAAAAATGGGACTTCAAGGAGAAGCATTGGAAGTTGTTCATCGAGAAGTAACTAAACCCAACGGAATGATTTTAGTAACAGGTCCTACGGGAAGCGGAAAAACTACCACCCTTTATACAATTATGGATATTTTGAATACGTCGACAGTTAACATAAGCACAGTAGAGGATCCTGTGGAATATAGAATGCCCAGAGTCAATCAAACTCAAATTAATTCTAAAATAGGACTAACTTTTGCAGCTAGTCTAAGAGCCTTACTTCGACAAGATCCTGATATTATAATGGTAGGGGAAATTAGAGATGAAGAAACTATGGAAATAGCGATGCACGCCGCCATGACGGGTCATTTGGTTCTTTCAACCTTACATACCAATAGTGCAGCGGGAACATTGCCTAGGTTGCTAGATATGGGGGCTGAACCATTTTTGGTGGCCTCTACTACTAATGTGGTTATCGCCCAAAGACTTGTTAGAAAACTTTGTGGCGATTGCAGAGTGGAATATACTTTAGATAAAAAAGAAATTGAAGTATTGGGTAAAAATTTTAATAGCGACAAGGTGCTAAAATTATTTGAAAAAACCGAGCAAACAAAAGACTTGGTGGATGCTAAAAAAGGTTGGGATTCAATAAAATTTTATAGACCAGGCGGTTGTAAAAGATGCAATGATGAGGGATACAAAGGAAGGTTGGGAATTTATGAAGTTTTAGAAAATAACGAAGAGATAGAAAAACTAATAACTCAAGCTTCTTCGGCTGAAACTATCGAAAAAAAGGCCGTAGAATTAGGGATGCTAACGATGATAGAAGATGGTCTTATAAAGGCAGTGCAGGGAGTAACTTCAATTGAAGAAATATTAAGAGTTACCAAGGAATAGTTTAGGATTTTAGGAATATGGAAACTTAAGATTTTAGGAGTTTAAAAAACAGTAAGTTTTAAATAGATTAGGATAAATATAAGAGATGGATAGTGCATTTGGATTAGAACACAATAAAAAAATAAATAAAGTCAAGCTAGCTTCCAATAAAAAATTGGAGAGTACTTTATTTTCAAAAGGAACTAGGCGCAATAAGTTTTTTACCAGCGATTCATATCTATATTTCGATTGCGGAGATGAAAACGCCCTTAAAACAATAGAATTTAGAACAAAAAATACTTTGTTGGATAGTTTGAATCAAAAAGCTGTAAGAAATTATGCTAAATACAGCAACAGACAGAATGATTTTCTTTTTATTAAATATAAAATATTTGCCAAGAAGGTTCAACAATACCAACAAAATATCATCAATGACGGTAGCTCTGTATTGGAAAATGTGTCTCTTTTAAAGATGTGGAATACCTCTATCTTGGCCGCTATAATAATTGGAATGATATCGATGTCTTTTGTGTATCGTTATTTAGGATCTGGTGCTTCTGCCGAAGAGACGCTGTCGGGTAATGAAGTAGCAGATTTGTATATTGAAGCTGAGAAAAAAGATAATGAATGGACAATAGAAACTGAGGAGGAATATTTAGTTACAATGGCTGATTATTTAAGAACCGAAGCCGATAAAGATTTTGATGCGCGCGCCATGGAACTGGTAGCGGGTTATCCAATAGAAAAAATGATGCCCCATATCTTAGAAAAAGATAGACAAGTAGCCTCTTTTTATATCGCGATTGCTAAAAAGGAAAGTAACTGGGGGAAAAGAGTTCCAACTTTAGACGGGGAGGATTGCTACAATTATCTTGGTTATAGAGGCCAAAGAGAGAGAATGGGTACAGGCGGACATACCTGTTTTGATAGTCCAAAAGATGCTGTAGATACAATATCCAAGAGGTTAAGTGAGCTGATAGATACTTATAATAGAGATACTCCGGAAGAGATGGTAGTTTGGAAATGCGGTTCAAACTGTAACGTAACAGGCGGACAGGCCGCGGCCAATAAGTGGATTAGTGATGTTAGTATGTACTTGGAAAAATTAGCAGACGCTGATTAATATTGGGACGTATGCTTTTTAGCTAAAATCAAATTGTTTATTAAGAATGACATTTAAACAATCACGGATAACTATTTCAGGCGTGGGAATCTGGGTATTTTTTTAAGTAAAACTTTAAGAGCCTATTTTTCTATTTACCAGCATAATCAAAGCCAATTCGTTGGGCTTTTTTTATTTTATTTTTGGGCACCTTTATCCCTAAATTGGCAAAAAAAAGAGCAGAATC
This sequence comes from Candidatus Moraniibacteriota bacterium, assembly GCA_038331135.1. Taxonomy (GTDB): domain Bacteria; phylum Patescibacteriota; class Minisyncoccia; order Moranbacterales; family UBA9337; genus UBA9337. Next base: position 13,810 of record JBBQOS010000012.1, read on the forward strand.
TTTTTCTAAGCAAGAAAAGCAATCCATTATTAGTCGTTGTATTCTTATGCTGCCGTATTGTTCTTTCGTTTTAATGAATCTACCCTGTGGATAACTTTATTGACACCAGAACGGGGGGTTGGTATCATAGAATTTGCGTTCCCAAAAAGGAGGGAAGATAAAGAGCTAATTATTAAGAGATTTGTCTATGTGTAAAAATCCTTTGGATTTTTTAAAAAAAGTAGTAAATAAAGTAAAAAACAATTATAAAAATAGGGAAATTAAGCTAGCAACCATAGCGATAATCATTATGGGCTGTTTTTTTTACGGCAATTATGCCCAAAATGTACTAGTTAAGAAAGTTGTCGCTAAAGAAACTTATAACTATCGGGCAAATTCAAAAATTGTTCAAAGCTTGGATTTGAATGCAGTCTACGATTACCGTTCTATTTTAAAGGAATCCGAAGAAGTTGGCAAAGAAGAAATTAATTATCTAGAAGAGCAAATCAAGGACATAACAAAAGACCACCCCATAGAGGAAATGGCTCCCTTTATCGCTAAATATGATAAAAAAATAGCCGCTTTGATAGTGGGTATAGCCAAGAAGGAAAGTAACTGGGGAAAACGCTCTCCTTTGAAAAATGGACAAACATGTTATAATTACTGGGGATACAAAGGTCAAGGTTCAAGGGGCATGGGGATGGGATATGGTTGTTTTGCTAATCCAGAGGAGGCTGTGGCCGCTATCGGAGGAAGAATTTCAGAATTAGCTAATCAAAATATAGATACGCCAGCTGAAATGGTGGTTTGGAAATGCGGAAGGAGTTGCGCCGCTACTGGCGGACAAGTCGCAGCTAACAAATGGATAGCTGATGTCAGTATTTATTATAAAAAGATAACTAGACTAGCTTCTTAATAAAATGTTTCAATCTATTAATGCTAAACAATTTAAAGAACTAATTAGTCAGGATAGAGAAAATCTTGAAGTGATAGACGTTCGCGAAAAAGAAGAATTTGATGAAATAAGGGTTAAAAATTCCAAACTTATTTCTATGGGTGAAGTTATGGATAATTTAGGTGAAATTAACTGGAATAAAAAAGTAATCCTTATTTGCCGAAGTGGTAGCAGAAGCGGTTATGTAGCTCAATTACTAGCTGAAATAGGAAAAGATGTCATTAACATGGAGGGCGGCATTATTAGTCTCCAATCAGATAATTGTAATTGCTTAGAAAGATAGAATTTAAAAATTGTGAAAATAAAAAAAATATTAATAATTTTAGGGATACTTTCTATTAGTGTTTTAGCTACGTGGATATTTTTTAGTTTTAGAGAGAACAGTCTAGTGGTTTATGAAAATAATTCCGTTATGGAGAATCCAGAAAAGATAGACAGCCAAAAAAGTGGAGAAGATAAGTCTTCTCCCAAAGTTCCCCTTGAAATTACTCCTGATAAAATTGATGACAATCCGACTGAGCCGTCAGAGCAAAAAGCAATAGAGGATAGTCCTAAGAAATTGCTTGAGGATGAAATAAAAAACCAAGAAAAAACAAAAAATAGCCTTGATATAAAAAATAATCTAGTATCTTGGGGATTTACTAGTTCAAAAGAAAGAAAAATTGATACTATTATTTTACATTCTTCCTATAATATTTTAGGAGGCGATGAATATGATTTAGATAAAATTATATTGGAATATAAGCAATACGGCGTGGCTCCCCATTATATTATAGATCGCGAGGGAAATGTTTTTAGATTGGTTAAGGATAACAATATCGCTTATCATGCTGGAGAAAGTCAAGTTTCAGATGGAAGAACAGGTGTGAATAATTTTTCTATCGGAATAGAACTTATTAATTCTGAAAAAGATAAATTTACCAGTAATCAGTATAATGCTGTAAATAAATTAATTTTAAATTTAAAAGATAAATATAAAATAAAGTATATTTTAGGGCACGATCAGATTGCTCCTGGGAGAAAAACTGATCCTTGGAATATTAATTGGTCAAAAATAGATAAATAAACGTATGAATATAATTTTAGAGATAAAAGAAAATGAAATTAGTTTGCTTTTGAAGGACAAAAAGAGGGTTGTAGATGAAATTAGCTGGAAGGAGCGCTTGGATTTGAGTGAAAAATTGTTGGTTATTGTCGATAAGCTTTTGTCTAAAAACAAGATTAAGACCCAAGATATAGATAAAATGGTAGTTAAATCTGACATTTCTGATAATCTTACTACAGTTAGGATAGCTAAAACGGTGGCGGAAACATTTAACTTCTATAAAACTGTGGATTAACTGTGGATAAGTTGGGGATATAATTGTGTCCTTTGACCTGAGGTCATAAGTATGCTATAATAAGTTTGTTATAGGGTGAAGTGCCGTTTTTGCGGCAGTTCGCTTTTTTATTTGTCTAGCATACATATAGTACCTATAGTGAATATATTTATGTAGGTACTCCAAAAAGATGATATTTGAAGATATTTATTATGTAAAAGATGTGTCCAGAATAATCGACCGAGATAAGTCGACTATTTTTCGTTGGGAAAAAGAGGGTAAAATCAATTTTCCTCGGAGAGACAGCCGTGGTTGGCGAATTTATAGTAAATATGATGTCCAAAAGATGAAACGCTTAGTAAGCGAAATGGCCAGAATGTATAACTAAAAAATAAGTGGGTTAGTTAAAAGATATTGGATAATATCGAAAAAGATGCACAAAAATAAAAAACAAATAAAAATAAAAGTAAAAGAAGCCAAAAATATTTCTTTAAAGAAAGGTTTTTTTGCTTTTTTATTTAAAAAATCTGTTAAAAGAGAAGAAATTTTTGAACTCAAGGAAACAAAGGCAAAATCACTGGCTCATTTCTTGGATAGTTATGAATTGAAAAGCAAGAAAAGCTTGGGACGAAAATATCGTTTTCGAAAGAATATTTTGAAGTTAATTGATTTAATAGAAAAATTGGCAAAAGTTACTTGGAAATTCCTAACTTGGTCTACTTTCAGATTAGTGGCAATTATTATTTTGGGAGTTTTAGTTTTTGGATCTGCTTCAAGAATTTTAAGTGCTCCTCAATCTTTAGTTGTCAGCAATAAATCAGAATGGGAGAAGGGAAATCTAGATAATATAAGCACAAATAGTAGCAACGACGCTATTCAATTAAAATCAGATGGAGCTTGGCAAGCTCGAACTTGGGCAGCTACTCCAGATATAGTTTCTTTTGGTTCAGCTTCTGTTTTGGCGGGTGATTATTTGTATTTAACAAGAGGATATGCAGATAAATCTTTTTATCGATATAATATTAAAAATAATGAATGGAATATATTAGATGATTTACCTCAGGCTAGCAATTATGGAGCTGATTTGGCTTATGACGGAATAGGAAATATTTATGCTATATTTGGAGGGTTTTCAAGGGATTTCTATAAATATAATATCGCAGACAGTACTTGGACAAAATTACCAGATCTTTTAGATACCGTTTATAATGGAGCAGCTATAGAATTTGATGGAACCAATTTATATATCACTAGAGGACAAACTTCTACTGATTTCTGGGAATTCAATATTAGTGAAAATGCCTGGTATAATACTGCCCCTGCTCCCAACACGTTAAATACCGGAAGCAATATGGTTTATGGAAATGATGGTTATATGTATGTAACTAGAGGAAGTGGCACAAATACGCTTTATCGCTATAGTGTCAGTGGAAATAGCTGGACAACACTAGCTAATTCTCCTAATGTTTTTAATGGAGAGCAAAAAGGAGTATTTTATAATAATTATATTTATTTTTTAAATTCTGCCGGAAATTCGGTTTTCTTGCGCTATAATATAGTAGGCAATAGTTGGACGACACTAGAAATAGCTCCACAAACCAATAATTATTCATCTTTAAACTTTAATAGTGATGACGGTCTTATTTATGCTATCCGAGGAAATGGTACATATAATCTTTGGAAATTTAATCCAGAAAGTGGAGTAACTGGAAGCTGGGTTGGTCCTGCGGATTTGCCGGCAGTTGTGGGAACGGGCGGTGATTTAATTTGGAATAAAATTGAAGGAGCAGGGGCCTACGTATATGCTCTTAGAGGAGGAGCAAATAGTTTTTATCGATACAATATTGCTATTAATACTTGGTCAAGCATGGCAAATGCCCCAGCGAGCTTGAGTTATGATACAAAAGGAACTTATCATAATGGGTATATATATATTCCACTAGGAAACAATACTACTACTTTTTATCGATATGATGTAGCAGGCAATAGTTGGAGCTCAATGGCATTAGCTCCAGGATTATTGGGTTACGGTAGTTCAGCGATGTATAATAGCGGAGATGGTTTTGTTTATGTTACTCGAGGTAATGCGTCTAATTCTTTTTATCGTTATAATATAGGAGCAAACACTTGGACGACAATGGCAAACTCTGCTATTACTGGAGGGGCAGATTATAGAAGTTTTGTAGGAAGTCGTCTTGAATCTGATGGAACCAATCTGTATATGATGCCTGGAGATGGCGAGACAGCTTTCTTGAAGTACACAGTTACTTCTAATACTTGGTCAGAATTAGCCCCAACTTCTTTTGCGCAGTATTATGGGACGGATATGACTTATTATAATGGCAAAATTTATGCTTTGGCTGGTTATTACAAGGATGAAACTTGGGAATATAATATCGCTAATAATATCTGGAGACAGCTTCCGGAGAATCAAAAGTATGTTTATGATAGAGGGCCTTATAACGGAGCAGCTTTAAAATATATCGGAAATAATTCTTTTTTAGCTATGCCTGGAATGGGGCTAACGGATGTTTGGAGTTATACTTTAGGTACAAGTAACTATTTAACTTCAGGCACTTATATCAGTGAGGAAATAGATTTATCTTTTGTTTCTTCATGGATTTCTTTAAGTGTAAATAGCGATAAGCCAGCCAATACAAACATAACAACAGAGACGAGAACAAGTAGTGACAAAGAAACTTGGTCAAGTTGGGTGGCGCTTAGCGGAACAAATATTCAATCTCCTAAAAATCGTTATATTCAGGTGAGACAAACCTTGACCTCAACAGATGGAATAAATACGCCAACAGTTTATGATTACTCGATTGCTTATAACAGCGAAGACAATGATCCTATAAATCCCACAACAGTAAGTGCTTTTTCTCAAAAAATAGGAGGAGAAAATTTAGCAGAAGGTGTTAGCTATAAACATTCTCATCCTTATTTTTCTTGGACTGATGCAGAAGATAATGAGTCTGGAGTTGATGGATATTGGGTTTATTTTGGAGATAATAATAGTGTTGATCCAGAAACAGGTGGGATTTATGTTTCAAATCCAGAGTATGTTACTAATTTAGCAATGCAAACAGGAGATTATTATTTAAGAATTAAAACAAAGGATAAGGATGGAAATATTAGTGATTCTATTTGGGACGCTTTTACTTATTCATATGATGGAGTGTCTCCATTTTTAACAGAGGAAAAAACGAGCGAAGCTGATTTTCAAGCAGGAGTATTGGATAAGGTAAGTGCTAAAAGCGACGGCTCTTTTAGATTGGATTCTGTAAATGGTTTTTGGAATGAACAACGACTATCTTATGCGCCAGCCGGATTTAATTACGGATCAAAATTGATTTATGCAGAGGCACAAAATAAATTATATATATTAAGAGGAAATTCTACTAATACTTTTTATTCTTATGATATTTCAACTGATACCTGGAGTACCTTAGCAGTATCCCCAGGAACAATTAGCTATGGAAGTTCTTTGGCTATTGGACCAAATGGTTATCTTTATGCTTCGAGAGGACTTGATACAGTGAATTTTTGGAGATATGATATAGCTAATAACTTATGGGAAACAATGAGTAGCGCTCCTAAGGTATTTACCTATGGAGGTTCTATTAAGTATAATGGAAATCGTTATATATATGGTTTTCCCGGAAATGATGATGCTTTTTTCCGTTACGATACACAAACTAATGTATGGACTTCTTTAGAAAATGCAAATTTTGGTAATCCCAATACAAGTGATGGTCAGAGAATGTATGAAGGCGCAGATATCGCTTATGATAGGGGTGACAACATTTATGTGACTCAGGGAAATTATTATCCATATTTTTCTAAATACTCTATTTCTCGAAGAACTTGGGAACCTTTAGAAAAAGCGCCGGTAGGAATATTTAATGGAGGATGTCTAACTTATAGCACTGATAGCGAGTCTATTTATATGCTTAGTGGAAAAAGTCGTCAAAATTTCTTTAAATACGATATAGCCTCTAATTCTTGGACTGAATTACCAAAAATCCCTGCTTTTGTAAGCTATGGAGGATCTTTGGAAGCGGTGGGCGGTTATATCTATGCTACAATAGGAAGAGCCTCAACAGCTTTTTATAGATTTAATATAGAAGAAAATTCATGGGAAATTCCACAGGGAGGATTTTTTGGTCCAGCAGATATTAGTGGTGGAAGTAGCTTTGGGTTTAGCTACGGGACTAATTTAGTTAAAGATCAAATTAATAATATTTATATAGTAAGAGGAAGTAGTGATAATACCTTTGGAAAATATAATTATCAAACTGGGGAATTTAAGCAATTAGCTAAAACTCCAGTGGGTATTTACAATGGATCAGCAATGTTATTTAACGAAGATGAAAATTCTATTTATCTTACTCCGGGAGCGATTAGAACATTACGAAGTGGAAGTGTTAATAATTATTTCTTTAAATATTCTACTGTTTCCAACAGCTGGGAAACTATTACTACCGATAGAATACCATTGCAAACAGGAGCTGGTTCCAGCATGACTTATGATGGCAGTCGTTATATTTATACGACCAGAGGAGCAGGAAGCAATAGTTGGTGGCGTTATGATACCGCTGCGGTGGCCGGATCTCGTTGGTCGTCATTACTACCCACAATTCTTAATTGGAATCAGGGAGCTGGTTCAGATATTGTTTATAAAAATGGCTATATTTATTCTACTCGAGCTCAAAATGCTAGTACTTTCTGGCGTTATGATGTCAATTCAGGAGCTTGGTTGCAGATGACCAATACCCCAACTGCTATTGGAGTAGGTTCATCTTTATCTGATGGTAACGATGGTTATCTGTATCTAACTAAAGGAAGTAATATTAATACTTACTATCGTTACAATATCTCTGGAAATAGTTGGGAAACAGTGACCAATTTTCCCGGTCAAGTAAACATTGGTGGAGTTGGTGATTATAGCGGAAATAGAGTTTGGAGTACCGCTGGAAATGGAACAAACTCTTATCCAGACGGTTTATATAGTTATGTGGTTGGTTCAGAAAATAATGGGACAGCTTTTGAAAAAAGAGGCACTTACACTTCAGAATCTATGGACTTATTATCTGTTTACAGATGGGCCAACTTAGAAATTAATTATACTAAACCAGCTAATACTTCAGTTAATATTTATACTCGAACATCCAGCAATCAAAACGATTGGTCGGCTTGGGATTTGGTGGCTAACGAAAAATATTTTGGTTCAGATAATTACACTTACGATATTGTCAGTCCGAACAATGAATATGTTCAGGTAAAAATAGATTTATTTTCAGGAGATCAGATATTCTCTCCCTCAGTAGCAGATTATAAAATTAACTATTATCAAGATATTGTAGCTCCGAGTAATCCTATGGTAGTTAGCGCTTATAGTGCTAATGATAAGTTAACCCCAATCAACTCAGCTTCTTGGTACGGACATACTAATCCTTATTTCGAATGGCCGGCCAATGAATTGGTTGGAGGCGCTAGCGATGGAATAGGTGGATCTGGAGTTAAGGGTTATTGGGTATATTTTGGAATTAATATTGGTGCAGATCCTTTTGTTGATGGGACTTATCAAACCAACAATAATTATACCGCGACAAATATAGTGGCTGGTCAAAATTATTATCTATTGATTAAAGCCGTTGATGATGCCGGTATGATACCCGTTGAAGCAACTAACCTTTTTAATTATAAACTAGACAATATTGCCCCAAATAATCCTAGTGACATCTCGGTTACTCCTGCTGGATTTACAGCCGTGGATAATTATTCTTTCTTATGGGAAAACAATATTTCCGACGCTCACTCAAATGTGCAAAAAATTCAATACAGAACAGGTGGTGACGTAGTGGATGTTTGGACAGATGTGGAAAATATTACAGATGTTTCTTTGGTTATTCCCAATGCCAATCATATTACAGGAGCTTATCAATCGGGAAAAAACTGGCTCTATTTAAGAGTTATAGATAATGCTGGAAATATTTCTGCTCCGATTAGCCAAGAATATTATTTTAGTGCCGATGCTCCGAGTCCGCCAGAAAATTTAGTAGTTACCCCAGCTTATTCCACTGGAAATTCCTTTGCTTTTGATTGGGATCAGCCAGTATCTTTTATTGGTGAGACAGCTAAGCTAAAATATTATTATACTATTAACACTCTTCCCAATGCTTACAATGTAATTGAAACTACTTCTACATTTGCTGGACCAGGACCATTTGCCACTCAAAAAGGAACTAATCGATTTTATGTAGTAGCTAAAGATGAAGCAGGTAATATTAGTTATGACTTGTATGCTTATGCAGATTTCACGGCGGACACTTCTGCTCCGGGAGCTCCGATTAACGTGCAAATATTTGATACTTCCGATAGGGAAAATTCAGAATATAGTGTAGCTACTAAGTGGACTCCTCCAGCAGGAGCCAGTGGCGATAATTTTGAAGGTTATGTTATTTATCGATCAACAGAAATAGACGGAACTTATACTAACGTAGCTACTACTTCGGGAACTGCTTATGTAGATACTGGGTTAGAAAGTAAACCTTATTATTATTACGTAAAATCTAAAGATAATACTAATAATTTATCGATAGCGTCAAGCATTGTGACAATTATTCCAACCGGTAGATATACAACTTCTCCAGCCTTAACTCAAAAACCAACAGTTAAGACTCAATCTTTTATAGCGACGTTTAATTGGGGGACTAGTCGTGTAGCCAGTTCTTTTGTTGAATATGGTAAATCAATTTCCTTGGGAGAAACCAATGGTCAAGTGGATAGCGTTACTGATCATGAAGTAATAATCAATGGTTTAAGTGCTGGTGCAAAATATTTTTATCGAGTTAAATATATTGATCCGGATGGTAATATTGGTACTTCGGAAATAGGAAATTTTACTACCTTACCACCACCTATAGTGTCAGAATTTATAGTAGCCGATATTAAATTAGATACAGCTATCATTTCTTGGAAAACTAATACTTCTGCCACATGTACTTTGAAATATGGACCAGGAAATATGGGTAATATGATTGAGGAAACTAGTGGGGCTTCTAGTCATATTCAAAAAATAACAGGGCTGTCTGCGGAAACTGATTATCAGGCACAAGTAGAATGTGTGGATGGTGATTTGAATAGTTTTAATTCTGATCAATATA
>JBBQOS010000013.1:0-22166 GCA_038331135.1 Candidatus Moraniibacteriota bacterium
AACAGATTATCTTTGCGAAAATGACTACCTTTTGAAAGACGCCATAAATCACGTCTCTGCAATTCTTATATTCGTACAGATTAGTAATTAGTAAAAAACAAAAAATCATCTCGATAATTCAAGATGATTTTTTTGTTGCTATCTTTTTATTTTATTTATTTAACAGCATCCTTTAAACCTTTACCTGCGCTAAATTTTGGCACAGTAGCAGCTGGGATTTTGATTGAAGCTCCAGTTTGTGGATTTCTTCCCAATCTTGCAGCTCTCTTGTTAGTTTTGAAAATTCCAAAACCAGTAATGGTAACCTTGTTTCCTTTTCGCATCTCTTCAGTAATTTTATCTAGTAGAGTTTCGAAAACGGCTGTTACATCTTTTTTTGATAGATCAGTCTTTGTTGCAACTGCATCTACTAATTCACTTTTATTGATATTTTTCATTTAATCATACACCCCCTTTCAATTTAAATATAAGTCAAATTACTTATTTAACTAATTTTACTACCTAAAAGCCCAATAACGCAAGCTTTTTATCCACAACTGAAGCTAGGGTGAGACGCAGCCGTGCTATGTCTCTACGGTCAAAAACTATCTAGCGTATTCAATTGAGCGAGTTTCCCGAAGAACATTAACCTTTATTTCTCCTGGATATTTCAGCTCTTCTTCTATTTTAATTGCGATAGCTTTGGCAATTTTAGCCGCACCATAGTCATCTACTTTTTCGCTGTCCACAAAAACTCGCACTTCTCTTCCAGCTTGGATAGCATAGCTCTTATTAACTGCTTCAAAAGAATTAACAATATCTTCTAATTCCTCTAAACGCTTAAGATATCTTTCTAAAGTATCTTTTCTGGCGCCTGGACGACTAGCTGAAATAGCATCTGCTGCTGCCACAATAAAAGATTCAGCGGTACCAAAAGGATACTCTTCGTGGTGAGATTTCATAGCATCTATTACGGCTTGATCCACCTTAAATTTCTCCAGTATTTTTATACCAATTTTAACATGAGTTCCTTGAATTTCATGGTCTACTGATTTCCCGATGTCATGAAGAAGTCCGGCTTTTTTGGCTACTGCCACATCAGCTCCCAATTCATTGGCCAATGCTCCTGAGAGATGAGCTACTTCCATAGAATGGATTAGCACATTTTGACCAAAGCTGGTTCGATAGCGCAAGCGTCCGATTAGGTAAATTAATTTTGGGTCCAACCCGGCGATACCCAAGTCGTAAGTAGCCGCTTCGCCAGCCTCTCTAATTTTATTATCAATTTCTCCTTTAGCATAAACAACTGCTTCTTCGATTCTAGTAGGATGAATTCTGCCATCTTCTATTAACTTCAATAAAGCAATTTTTGCAATTTCTCTACGTACCGGATCAAAACTGGAAATAACAATAACCTCCGGAGTATCATCTACGATAATTTCTGCTCCGGTCATTTTTTCTAAAGTTTTTATATTTCGACCTTCTCGTCCAATTATTTTACCTTTAATTTCATCCGAAGGAATAGCCACCGTTGAGGTGGTCATTTCAGCAGTATGCGCTCCTGCATATTTTTGAATTACTTGCACAATTATATTTTGAGCTTTTTTCTTTAAATCCTCAATTCCCTCACGCTCCATTTTTTTGATTCTGTCCAATAAAACATCTTTGTATTCATCTTCAGTTAATTGAAGTAGAACTTTTTTAGCCTGTTCTTTATTTAGCCCGGCAATTTTTTCCAACCTATCTAATTCTTTTTGTCTAATTGCTTCGGCTTCTTTTTTTATAGCTTTAACTTCCTGAGCTTTTTTCTCAAGAACATCTCTGCCCTTATCTAATTCGTCCAACTTATTGTCCAATGTCTCCTCTCGTTTTTCTAATCGCTGTTCCATTTTTCTTATTTGATCTTCTCTTTCCTTTTCTTTATTTTTGGCATCCTCCAAAATCTCCACTGCCTTATTTTTGGCGTTCAGAGTTTCCTCGGTATACCTTTGTTTGGCTTGCTCTATAATACTGCTAGCTTTACCCTCGGCAGTAGTTAATTGCTTCCTAGCTATTGATTGCCTAGTATAGTAGCCAGTTACAGCTCCTACAACTAGCACTATCATTCCAACAGCTAGTGTTGCTAGATTTATTTCCATATTCTAATTCCTGTTTATTCTGTTTGAATATCTCTTAAGTAATAGCGTTAAATACAAAAAACAAATAACTTAGTTTTCATATTTTAACATTTTTATTTTTCTTTTTCTTAAAATTTGAGATAATAAAAAATTTCATCTTAACCAGTACGCTATTAAAATTCCAATAACAACCGAAATAACAGGTATAACTATATTAATTACATATAAAAATAATATTATACCTATCCCTTTTTGTCAAAGAAAAATAAAAGTGTTAAAATAAGATTAGTTCATTTTTTAGTTAACGGATTAAGGGATTAACAAATTATAGCAGACAGACAAATGCAAAAAAATAATCCGCAATAAAGAAAATTCATATAATTTATAATATAAAAAAATTAAAAAACTCGTTAATGCTTTAACTCGTTGATGCTTTAATGAATAAAATTATGTATAAACCAGTTGTTTTAATAATTCTAGATGGATGGGGACTAAGTCCAAATGTAGAAGGAAATGCCATTAGAAAATCAAACCTTCCGACATTTGAAAAAATAAACAAAAACTATCCTTTAATGGCTTTGCAGGCTTCTGGAATTTCTGCCGGAATTCCGTGGGGAGAGCCAGGCAATAGTGAAGTTGGGCACACCATTTTAGGTAGTGGAAAAATAATTTATCAAAATCTTCCAAAAATAACTCTTTCGATTCTAGATAGAACTTTCTTCAGCAATCCTGCATTATTAAAAGGAATGAATAATGTTAGAGAAAATAATTCCGCTCTCCATATAATGGGACTCGTTGGTGAGGGATCAGTTCATTCTACTAATGATCATTTGTTTGCCATAATGGAAATGGCCAAGGAACAACAAATTGAAAAAACATTTATTCATCTTTTCACAGACGGTCGAGATTCACCGCCTACTTCAGGAGTTGAAACAATCAAAAAGATACAAGAAAAAATAGAGACCATTGGCGTTGGCGAGATTGCTACTCTATGTGGAAGAAACTGGGCGATGGACAGAAATAATAACTGGGATAGGACAGAAAAAGCTTACAAAATGCTAACAGAAGGAATTGGGGACCTCACTGAAGATCCTATTGATCATATGGAAAAGTCTTATGAAAAAGATGTTAATGATGAATATCTCGAACCCACGGTAATTACGAAAGATGGGAAGCCGGTTACAATAGTGTCAGATAAAGATACGATTATATTTTTTAATTTTCGAGAAGACCGCGCTAGACAAATAACCAAAACATTTTCTGTGCCAAACTTTAATAAAATAAAAAAGGTAAAAAACCCCAAAGTTGTTTTTGTCACCATGACTGAATACGAAAAAGATTTACCTGTTGAGGTTGCTTTTCCTCCAGAAATAAATAAGGGTGGATTGGGAGAAATCCTTAGTCTGCACGGAAAAAAACAACTTCGTATAGCTGAAACTGAAAAGTATGCTCATGTAACCTACTTTTTTAATGGTGGCATAGAAAAACCATTTCCCGGCGAAGATCATCTCCTTATCCCTTCTCCATCTGTGGCCAAATACGACGAAGAGCCAGAAATGAGTTCTGCTCAGGTAACCCAAAAAACTATCGAAGCGGTGGAATTAAATAAATATGATTTTATTTTAATAAACTATGCCAACGCTGATATGGTTGGCCATACCGGAAACATGGAAGCTGCTAAAAAAGCAGTTGAATCATTGGATAAATGTCTCTCTTTGTTGTTACCCAAAATTCTAGAAGTGGGCGGAGCTATTCTTATGACCGCGGATCATGGAAATGTCGAAGAAATGACTAATCCTTATTCTGGACAACCCTTAACCGAACATTCAACTAATCCAGTTCCGCTTTGGCTAATAACTCCCGATAATCATACCGAAAAAAATGAAGAACAAATATCTGACTCAGAAAATAATATAAGAGGTCTTTTGAGCGATGTCACGCCTACAGTGCTTGAAATTATGGGCATAGAAAAACCCAGCGGAATGAATGGGGGAAGCTTGTTGAGTCAATTAAAATAAAGCTGAGATTGTTTATCAGTATATTGTGGGTGTTTAAATATTGTTTTTTTACTTATTCAAAAGAAAGCGAAAATATGGCTTAGAATTTAAGATTCAAGATTTACGATTTTGGAATAATAAATATTTTTTTGTTCTAAATGTTCTTATGTTAAAGTGTTAATATGTTGACATGCTAAAATGTTTTAATGCCTCCATGCTCCATGCCAATACTATCTTCCAATTCCTTTATAAATCACTCCCGCTTTTTTAATCTCATCTTTATCCAGAGAATTCATCCCATCTACTACCACTTTTATTCCATATTTTTTCAACAGTTTGCCAGTCACGACATTGAATTCTCTATGATTGGTCATTAAAATAATTGCTTGTGATTTTTTTAGTAAGCTCTCTAAGGTTTTACAACTAGATTTATCCAAGATATGCGGATCAAAAGAATGAATTTTAGCTTTATATTTTTTTAAAGCCTTAACAATTCCGTAATAAGGAGATTCTCTGTCATCATCCACATTGGCTTTATACGAAATTCCTAAAATTCCAATATTTGTTCCATTAATGGGTAACTTTACTTCGTTAAGTTTGTCTTGCAATAATTCTACTGTGTAATCTGGCATAGAATTATTTATTTCACGAGAAGTGCGTAAAAACTTATGATCAAAGCCGGCTTTTTTGGCTCGTTCAATTAGATAATAAGGATCAACTGGGATACAGTGACCGCCGATGCCTCGCCCAGGATAATGAGCCATAAAAGCAAATGGTTTAGTGCTCGCACCTTCAATTACATCTTTTACATCAATATCCAAAGCGTCAAAAGATTTGGCCAATTCATTAACAAAAGCAATATTTATATCGCGAAAAGAATTCTCCACTACTTTGCAAGCTTCCGCTTCTCTGATGTGCTTCATCGGTCTAATCTCTCCATCCACAATTGATTCATAAAAATCTTTGGCTTTTTTTAATCCCTTGGGAGTAAAAGCACCTACTACTCGTGGGATGTTGGTTACATTCCATTTTGGATCGCCTGGATTAATTCTTTCTGGACAATGGGCGATAAAAACATCGCTTCCTATTTTGTATCCATAAGATTCAAAAATTGGCTTTACAACTTCTTCGGATACTCCCGGATTAACTGTAGACTCTAAAACTACCAAAGCCCCTTTCTTAAAATTGGTAGCTACCATCTCACAAGCTCCCCGCACCGGACCTAAGTCTGGGTTATAAAATTTATCCACCGGAGTCGGCACACAAATTAAAACTATGTCGGCTTTTTTTATTTCTTTTGCATCAGAAGTGGCCTTAAATGAAAAGATTGGCAAATTTTTTTTCAAAAAATCGTCCTCTATGGGAGATATTTTTTTATTTATCAATTCAACTTTTTTTTCATCAAGCTCAATTCCGATAACGTCATACCCTCTCTCCTTGGCTCTGACTGACAGCGGAAGACCCACATAACCCAAACCGATTACACACACGGTTTTCTGTTTCTCTTTTTTAATTGCCATAATCTTTTCAATTTAAACAAACAATTTACCCCCTATATATTATAACTTTCAATCTTCTTTAGCAAGGGACTAAGCCAAAAAATCCCTTGCACTTAAATAGTCTTATGCCAAGATACGAGTATCGGAATTTCAATTTTTTGTAACTACCCAAGACTGTTTCGGTCTTGGGAAAAATACACTCGGGGAGGAGATAAAAGATTAATACAAGTGATGTGCCAAAGATTATTTAGATCATTTAGATGCACTCCACTTCCCAAAAATTAAAGATTATCTTTTCTCCCAAAAAAATTGAAACCTGTCCATGAAGGCATAATTCAATAACTCGAATTATGCCTCTGTTTTTTTTAAATAACATCCTTACAAACCTTAAGAACTTTATAAACCGTAAGAACCTTAAAAACTTTTTATTCACTTTATAAACTATTTTCAAACTTTATAAACTTTAATAATTTTATAAATTATTCTTTCCATTTTATTCATCCTGCAAAAATGTATCATAATCCTACGGCCGTAGGATTTCGGCACGGTGGGGAGTTGGTTGGTTTGGTGAATTTTTAAACTGTTTCATCTCACTGGAGGCATTAGAGAAATCTGCAGAGTCCTCTATTTTATTTTTATTTTAATAACGTGCTAGAAAAAAAACCCGCCATCAGATGGCGGGCTAGAAAAAATATATAAACTCTTTTTTAATAGAAATTATCCGCCGTAACAATCCTGATCTTCGCTTCTGGATATCTATTTTTAAAAGCCTTGTTAAGTGCTTTCTTTTTATATTTAACCTCAATTCCAAAAAGCTCCTCCCCTTTCTCCAAAACCACTGCAGAAAAACTGCGTCCATTAAGATCCGTAATGATTTGGGCAATGCGCTTGATATTGCCAAGCAGTTTGTTGGTTATAGCATATTTAGGCTCAAACATAAATAATAGTTAACTCTTATAGACATATATTAGACGAATATTAGACGATTATCAAGTCCTGTCCCCTACATTCTACTCCCAAATTGGCTGAAATTGACATTGCTTTATTCTTTTAATTATTTTACACCTACTAACAGTACGATGGGTGAATATTAATCCAAAAATACTCACCCCTTAACGCCCGACTCGAAAATAAAAACCTGGCGGATAAATTTAGAGGACCCTAAAAAATCCTCTATTTCGCCTATCTCAAAACACCTTTCGCATTAACGCCAATAATCCTAATATGTATTATATCTTCTATTTTGTATTTGATGCGAGCCCTTTACAAAATGCCCAAGTTAGTATATAATTAATCGATGTACTCACTTTAGGCCAATGCCTTCCTTTTTTCTTTGCCCTTGGGCGACTTCTAAAGGTTTAATAAATGAGCCGTCTTTTATCCTTTAATCGCCTCAAATCTATGAACAAAAAACCTTTTACAATGCTTAGCCTTCCGACAGTTGAAAATACTTCTCAAATTATAAAAAAATTTCCTTTTCCCATTGAGCTCACTAAGGGGAAATATCGAGATATCGAGATTATTTTTCACAACTCAGCAATCGACGTTATTCATCGCGGTGTAAGTATAAAAGATTTCTCCTTTATCTGGCTATCTTCGGGTTGGAATAAAAGAGATATTGCTTATGCCATTAGCCTTTATTTAAGATCCACAAAAACTCCCCATTCTTACGCTGAAAAAAATTCTTCCAAAGTAACTGATTGTATGGTATTTGCCATCAATAATCTTCCGATGCCTGACACATTGTTTGTTAGCCGAGAAAATATCGAGAAAAGAATTCCCCTTTTAAAAGAAGTTTGCGGTTTTCCACTTATCATCAAAGATATTCGAGGATGTCAAGGAAAACATTCAGCTTATGCAACCAATGAAGCCGAACTTTTGGAAAAAATAAAGAAACTTCCCAAAAGCAAAAATTTTCTATTCCAACGTTTTATCGCCAACGAATACGATTGGGGGATTATGATAGCCAATGGAAAAGTTGTCGCTGGAGAAAAAAGTTATCCTGTTGAAGGCGAATTTAGAAACAATACCTGCAATGGAGCTGCTGAATATTTTATCCCATTATCAGAAATTCCCGAAGAAATAAAAGCAATGGCTGTTAAAGCCAGCGGACTTTTGGGATTATCCTGGTCTCGCGCGGATATAATTATAGACAAAGTAACTAAAAAACCATATTTATTAGAGGTCAATCGATTTCCGGGGATAACTTCTGAATCAGTTGAAGTAACTGGGGCTTATACTTTTTTAGCCTCACATATTTCTCCTCAAAACAAATTAGCATGTTAGCTTTTTAGCATGTTAGCTTTTTAACAAAACAATATGATGTATGTCATCGGTCATCGGTCAAAAGTCATTGAAATAAAGATTTATGATTTAACAAAAAAACAACCCCTGTTTTATGTCGAGGTTGTTTTTTGTTTTTAAGTTCAAACTAAAAATCAATAATGATTTTAATATGAAGGAATGTAAGATTTAGGAACATCTACATTTAGATTTTTATCCGTTGCATCAACTTTTACTCCCCGAGCATCCACTTCCAAACCGGATCCATCAGTTTTTACATTAGCATCATTTGTTTTTACATTTACGCTATCGCCTGAGATATCTACATTTAAGCCACCTGCATTTACCTTTACTCCCATATTATTAACTACTACATCGAAATCACTAGCACTACTCACTGAATAATATTCTCCGCCTCCACAGTTTGAAATATCATTTAACTGCTTGGCTACAGCGCCCGTAACACTTAACCCAATTACATCTACTGAAATTCCTCGTGTCTTTAATTCACAAGCATATTTTACTGGGTCTCCGCCACAAGTTTCCTCGCCGTCACTCAATAAAACAATATGTTTTTTACCCTCGCTTTTTTCCAAAATACCCTCAGCTTTCCTTAGAGAGTCTGCGATAGGAGTCCAACCAGTTGGAGTTAGAGCATTAACTTTCGATTTAACTAAATTTTGATTAACTCCTCCCATGTAATAAATTTCCTCTATTCCAGCACAAGAAACAGCTTTTCCTGCCTGAGTATTGTTACCCT
Organism: Candidatus Moraniibacteriota bacterium; assembly: GCA_038331135.1. GTDB lineage: Bacteria > Patescibacteriota > Minisyncoccia > Moranbacterales > UBA9337 > UBA9337. Next base: position 8,636 of record JBBQOS010000013.1, read on the forward strand.
TGTGTCCATAAGCCACTACGCTCAAATTAACATTATCTTTCAAACTGTCTACGAATTTAATCATTGCATTTTTAGCAAGCTGAATTCGAGTTCCTCCCGTAGCTTGAGCCGACATACTGCCAGAAGAATCAAATACTAAGACTGTGTTTACTTTTTCTTCTTTCACAACTTCTTCCTTGGTTCCTTCGCCAGTATTAACCGCAGTAGATGATCCACCAATTTTAACATTCACTCCTTTAGCATCAGTATTTACACTAGCTCCATCCATATCAACGCTAACTCCATCGTTACCTGTTTTAACGCTTACGCCATTAGCATCAACTTCTACGCCATCCGCTCCGATATTTACGCTTGGCACATTTCTTTTATAAACCATATATCCAGCGCCAGCTAAAGTTAATCCCAAAATTGCGACAATTGCCACCACTACCCCAGTTTGTATGATCCCTTTTTTGTTTTTCATTTTTTTTATTGTCACCTGTTAAATAGCTTGAATTAACGCAATCAAACAGTATGAGTATTTTTAATTAAATTTATTTTAAAATTAAAGAAATTATTGAACAATCATCATATCTACATCAGCATTTACAGCGGTGCTATCAGTTTCTACAGTTACTCCACCATTACCAGTTTTTACACTAGTATCTCCGGCATTAATATCGACTCCACTATTACCAGTTTTTACATTTACCCCTCCAGCCCTTACATCAACTCCATTAGGTCCAACTTTCACGCTAGTGACACTCTTCTTGTAAGCTGAGTAAGCCACTCCTCCTACGATTAAAACTGCTACCACAATTACTGTGGTAATTATACCGACTTGAGCGATTCCTTTTTTGTTTTTCATTTTTTTAGATTTATTATTTATATTTATAATTATACTACAAAATACTTTATCTGCAACACACCTTTTCACCTCTATGGTGTGATAAAATAAAACTTACTTTAAATTTTTTTATCATCAACATAAACTCCGCCCTGATGATTTCTATTTCCACTTCCATCCTTTATATCATCACCCCCACCCATCATACTTAAATGTTCAGCTACTTTATTTTCAAAATCAATTTGTGATTGTGTGTTTGCATCCATTACAATTTTTCCTCCTCCCACGAGAGGTTTCACTCCGCCCCCTCCAATAGATAAACGTTCTACTTTGGCTTTATCAAATCCAGCTGAAAAAATCTTTGCTTTTTCTATGCCACCTCCAGCCGCACTAGCTGATGATACATTAAAAGACATAGCTGCAAAAGATATCGCAGCAAAAACAACAAGCCCTACAAGTTTTTTTCCTATTACCCCCAGATTACCAGCGTGTTTTAATAATGGGCCAGTATTACCAGTTTCCAAAGCCTCTCGCACTTCAATAGGTGCATTATCTATAACATCTTTAAAAAATGCCAATTCTTCTGTCTCTATTCCTTCAAATAAAGTTTCATAATTTTTTATTAACTCCCCAGGGTCTCCTGATAATTCAAAATCTCCAGATAGCTGTTCGTTGGCACCATTCAATTCTTCTGCCAAAACTTCTTCTTGACTTGATTTATTTTCCAAACCAGCCTTTGGATTAAAATTTTCTCCGATTCTCATATATATCTTAAAAAAATATTACGCCATTATTATAACATAAAATTAAAAACTAACGCAACCTTTTATGCAACTATTCACCTTTTTTCGATCCCTCTCCGCCCGCCTGTCGTCTTTGCTGAGGTGGTGAGAGAATGTTTGGTATTTCATACTTATAAATGAGGTGTTATTTTTTGAATATTTTTTATATAATATGGGTGATATAGTAGAAAATAATTTTTCCCGCGGAGTGGCGCAAGACATGTCATGAATTTTATACTTAGAGAAATAACGAGCGCCACCAAACATAAAATTACCCACCATAAAGCGCTGTTGACTGCTTTGCGCATTGAGCGCTCTATGCTTGAAAAAAAGTGTTTTGAGATTTTTACGCCTACTAATAAAAAAGTTAAAGATATACTTCGTAAACTCAATAGCGAAACTGAGGAGCATGTCGCCAGACTAGTGCGAGAGATGAAAAAAAATAAATTTTTACTTTAATTATTAAACCAAATTAATTCACAGTTAAATTAATAATATATATTTTAAAAAAGAACCTCAGATGATTTGAAGTTTTTTTTATTTGACTAAATTTTTAGCTTTTTAGCTTTTTAGCGAAAGAACATATTGTATGTCACTGGTCAAAAGTCATTGAAATAAAGATTTATGATTTAAGATTTATGATTTAACAAAAAAACAACCTCTGTTTTATGTCGAGGTTGTTTAATTGGTTTATTTAATTTATAAAATCATTGTGCTTATAATTTTTCAAATCCTTTTTGGCTTTTTTCATAAATTTGCCGAAGTTTTTATCTTTTTCTTTTTTTTGAAGTTTAGTTAATTCATAATGCTCAGTTTCTTTTTTGAGACTGATGTAATTTGTATATTTGTCTCTATCTATCTTACCGGATTCTAGGGCTGATAAAACTGCGCAATCGGGCTCGTGAAGATGTGTACAATCCACATATTTACAATTATTTGAAAGCGCAGTTAGCTCATCAAATAAATCATCTATTCCAGCTCTCGCATCTGTCATCCCTACTTCCCGCACTCCGGAATTATCAATCACAATTCCCCCTCCGGATAAAAAATACATTTCCCGCGTAGTAGTTGCATGCTTGCCTCTGCCCGAGCGCTCTCCGATGTTTTCAGTTTTTATAATTTCTTCTTCTAATAATTTATTAATTAGAGATGATTTACCCACTCCGGATGAACCCAAAAAACAATAAGTTTTATTTTTGATAATATATTTTTTAAGGCGTTCCAATCCTTCTTCGGTTAAGTTGCTAGTTGGAATAATTTCCGCGTCGCCCAATCTGTTTTTTATTTCTTCCAATTTCAAATCCAATTCTGCTTGTGAAATCAGATCTGTTTTATTTAGAATAACCGTGGCTTGAATTCCTCCGTCTCGAGCAATAGCAAAATATCTTTCAATACGATTTAAATTATAATCCCTGTCCACCGACTCGACCACAAAAGCCGTATCAATATTGGTAGCGATAATTTGGGTTCCATCCTTGCCATTGTATTTTCTTTTTATCACCGTTTTCCTAGGCAATACTTTTTGAATTATCATTTGTTCTTGATTGGCTTGGGCAATAACTATCCAATCCCCTACTGCTGGGTAATCCTCTCTCGACAAGGCCTCAAACATTTGTCTGCCGGTTATCTTGGCCAGATATTCACCTTGGGTATTTTTAACTTTATAGGCCCCCTTATGTTCAGCCATTACTCGAGCAATTTCAAAATCTTCCAATCCCAAATTAACGCGATTAGTTTCAAAAAAATCAGTCCACCCCAAATCTTCAATTTTTATTATTTTTTCTTCCATATTTGAAATTCTAGCACACATGATTTTAATTTACTATTTTAATTAAAAAATCATAGCCTTGCTCCTCAAAAAAAATAAAAAGTGTGACCCCCAACTGTCAGCTACACGCTCCTAAGCTAATTCCACAAAAAATGTAGGATAATTTCGTCGCATGGTTTCTTTGATTTCAATTGCCTCTTTTTTGGATCGAAAAATCGCAATCACTGTTGGACCCTTGCCTGTAATCGAAACGCCTTGAGCTCCGAGAGAGAGCAGACAATTCTTTAATTCAACGATTACCGGAAACAATTCCTGGGCCACAATTGCAAAATCATTATACAAGCTCTTCCCAATATTTTCGGAACTATTGCAACCTTTAAGCATTCTCTGAGAAAGATTTTTCCTTTGTCTATTGTCCATAAACCACATCTTCTGATCGAGTTCACCATATGCCCAGCCCGTGCCAATTTCCCCTAGTGGATTGATAATCAAAAGATTAAGCTTAGAAAATTTTTCAATTGATTGCAATTTTTCTCCAGCTCCCGTCACATAGGCCACAGCTTCTTTTTGCAGAAAAAATGGGATGTCTTTGCCTACCTCTTGGGCAATTTGGATGAGCTGCTTGGGATTTAGGATATTTCCGAAATATTGATTAAGTGCCAAAAGCACTCCTCCTGCGTTAGAACTTCCCCCTCCCAGACCAGCCAAGGTAGGAATATTTTTTTTGATTTTGATTGTGATGCCGACTTTTTTTCCGCTGGCTAAAAAAAACTTTTCCGCAATTTTCCAGCAAGTGTTTTTTTTATCAGTAGGAATTTTTTTGTCCGTGCAAAGAATTTGGATCTTTTTTTTCTTTTCGTCAAAAACCATTTCAATCTCATCAAACAGATTTTCGGTTTTTTTCATCACCGAACGCAATCTGTGAAATCCATTGGGAAGTTTCTCTATAATTTCTAAAGTTAGATTAACTTTGGCCGGAGAAATAAAATTAATTTTTTTCATCTTTACTTATACTAATGATTACAAAAACCTGGATACCCTCACCGCGTCCGAAGGCTGTCAAATCCTCACCACTCGTCGCGTTGATGCCAATTTTCCCTCTCTCAATACCCAAAATTTCCACTAATCTATCTTTAATTTTGTCTTCAATGGGAAGGATCCTGGGTTTTTTGGCTTCTATTGAAATGCCGATATTATTGATGGCATATCCATCTTCCTCCAAATGGCCCATGGCCACTTTCAAATACTGCACACTGTCAATGATGCCACGTTGACACATTTCATCGGAATATGTGGAAAAATTGACCCTTCCTAAAGCTTGCTCAATAGATGCGCACAGAGCATGTAACAGCAGGTCTCCATCGGAATTTCCTTCCATCCCCCGCATGCCCATAATCTCCACTCCGCCTAAAATTAATTTTTTATCCCCATCTTCACAAAAACGATGGGAATCTTGTCCGAAGCCTATTCTAAACATAATGTTTTTTTTAGATTATCAATTACTAATTTATACTTCTATTTAAATTTTGAATTTACAAACTTTCTGAGCTTTTAAAAATTACAGACTCATTAAAATTATTCTAGCCAATTTCAAATCCAACGGAGTGGTTATTTTGAAATTATTTGCCGATGCTTCGATTATTTTTACCTTCTTCCCCAATCTTTCCACCAAAGACACATCGTCTGTTCCCAGAAAATTATCTTTTCTAGCTTGAGAAAAAGCTTTCAGCGCCAAGGGAAATTTAATAGCCTGAGGAGTTTGCATGTTCCAAAGATTTTCCCTATCTACCACACCCAATGACAGATTGTCCTTTCCGACTTTTCTGATGGTATCCTTAGTCTTATGTGCTACTACCGCTGCCCCAAATTTAGCAGCGCTACCTATGACCTCTTGTATCTCATTTTGATTAACAAATGGATTGGCTCCATTGTGAAATAACACTATTACATCTTTATCTGGCCTTAAATTATTTTTTATAAAATACACCCCATTATATCCCGAGTCTTGTCTTTCTTTTCCACCACAAATGATGCTCGCAATTTTCTTAATTTTATATTTTACAATAATGTTGGAGAATATTTCTTCCTCCCCTTCTTTCACCACCAAGACAATCTTATCAATCAACTTTGAATCTTGAAAATTTTTTAAAGCATAATAAATTAATGGCTTTCCGCCTAGTCTCAAAAGAGTCTTATTTTTCCCCGCCCCCATCCGTTTACCTATCCCAGAAGCCAAAACGATTGCGATATTCATAAGTTATATATTAAAAATTATTTGCGCTTCATGTCTTGCCCATTCGATGGACATTTTAATATCTTTGAGTGTGGGATTTTTAATATTCTCATGCTTTTCCATTACTTTTTTAATGGTCTCATAGATATCCTTTATCTGACAATCTCCACTGAGAAATTTAGCTACCATAAAATCATTAGTCGCATTCATTACCGCTGGTAAGGTTCCTAATTCTTTGGCAGCCCAAAAGGCCAAACCTAGACAAGGAAATCTTTCTAAATCAGGCTCAGAAAAACTGATATTTTTTTTAAAATCGAATCTTTTAATGGGAGCCTCCCAACGTTCTGGAAAAGATAATGCATATTGGATTGGCAGGCGCATATCCGGTTCCGACAACTGAGCAATAATACTAGCGTCTGAATATTCCACCATGGAATGAATAATGCTTTCCGGATGAATCACTACCTTAATCTTTTCGATTGGCATTCCATAGAGCCACATCGCTTCGATTATTTCAAAGCCTTTATTCATAAGAGTTGCCGAATCGATGGTGATTTTTTGTCCCATGGCCCAAGTCTTGTGACCCAATGCTTCTTTAACTGTGGCAGTTTCAATTTCCGCCTTAGTTTTATCTCGCAAGGCTCCGCCCGAGCAAGTTATAACCAGCTGGTGCACAGTTTTGATATCCTCGCCATTGAGACATTGAAACAGTGCACTATGTTCAGAATCAATAGGCATAATAAGCACTCCGTTTTCTTTAGCAGCTTTCATTACGATTTCTCCCGCCGAAACCAGAGTTTCTTTGTTGGCCAAGGCCACATCTTTTTTGCACTCAATGGCTTTCAAGGTTGCTTCGATTCCTACCAAACTCACGACACAATTTACCAGGGTGTCATATTCTTCCAACTCAGCAATTTGAATATTGGCTTTTTTTCCAAAAAAAACAGGCACATTTATTTGCCCTTCCAACTCTTTTGCTTTTTCCTCGTCAGCCACTCCCACATATAGCGGTTGATATTTTTTAATCTGTTTTTTGAGAAGCTCAATATTACCGTTAGCACTCAAAGCCACTACTTGAAATTTTTCGGGATATTGGTCCACCACGTCCAAAGTCTGCGTCCCCACGTTCCCAGTGCTACCCAAAATTGCTAGTTTTTTCATATAGTTTATTTATAAAAAATTACCTATAACCTCATTTCTTATTTATAGCATATCCGATTTTAAAAGCAAGCTCACAAAATGGTTAAAAAATTCAAACATGAAAGTCTTTTTTTGATATACTAGAAACAAAGGGAAATAAAGGGATTGAACTGTACCCCAGAAAGTGGACACGAAAGTGTCCACTTTCTGGGGTACAGTTCAATAAGGTAGTCTTTTTTGAGTTTTTCGTGGCTCCGAAAGCTGGATGAAGTTCGAACCAGTTTTATGCAATCTTAAAAAGTAACATATGCAATTATGTTTTATATTTTTAATTTAAAAAGTGTGAGTTTAAATATAAAAAAGGGTCACAAATATAAAAAATATTTGTGACCAGAAAAAGGCTAGATATTCTCTTTCGCAATGGCTAATTGTGTTTTATCATTAACTGGGTACCAATCTAAAAAAATTACAGTTTTAATTGGAACATTTATCCTATCCAGCGAATGAGGTAATGACAACTCTCCATTACTAATCTTAACAAATTCTACGCTGAAAATATCTTTTGTAAAAACATACGCACCAACCCCAATATAACATTTGTGTCCTGAATTTGGACATACTCGACCATGATACATTCCCATATGATCGATTAGAACACTCACCAAACCCATCTTTATGGGCTCTCTTAGCGCGATTCCATATGCCATATCATAACAAATCATTTTATTAAGATCTGATTTTTTATATATGTCATCGGCATTTATCACCAAGAATCTATCGTTGTTTATAATTTTATCTTTTACTTTTAACAGAGCGCCTCCTGTTCCATTTAATTCATTTTGATAAACATATTCTATGCTTATATGTTTGTATTTAGAACCGATTAACTCCACTATCTGACTCCCCAAATAACCAATTACTATTATGCATCGAGAGATTTCTTTTGGAAGATTATTTAACGTATGTACTATAAGAGGAATGCCATTCACCAAAATTAAAGGTTTTGGATTATGCAAGGTGAGATCACCAAACCTCTTTCCACGACCTGCTCCTAAAATAATAGCTATCATATTATACCCCCCTAGTATTGATCTTAAAGAACCTTTCTTAACTCATAGTCGCAAATAACCTTAACTATGTCAAATGGATTGTCAATAACAACTATTCCTGCTTTTTTTAATACTTTAATCTTATGAGCTACTGATTCTCCATAACGATTGATAATAGCGCCAGCATGACCCATTCTCTTGCGTTTAGGAGCATGTACTCCTGCTATATATGAAAAAACTGGCTTAGAAATCTTATGAATATTTGCTGCAACATCATTTTCCATATATCCCCCAATCTCACCTATCAAAACAATCTTATCCGTCTCAATATCATTTTCAAATAATTCTAAAATATCCATCAGCGAGCTTCCCGTAATTGAGTCACCACCAACTCCAACACATGTACTTTGACCTAATCCCATTTTTGTCATATTATAAACGATTTCGTAAGCCAGAGTTCCAGATCTGGAAACTACACCTATTTTACCAGGGCTGAAGATATCACTTGGCATGATACCCGCCATAGCAGAGCTTGGCGTAATAATACCAAACGTATTTGGACCAATCAATCGAACATTATTTTTTTTCAATAAGGGCTTTATTTCCAACATGTCATGTACTGGAATTCCTTCTGTTATGCATACTATCAATTTAACTCCACCCTCTATAGCTTCGATAATTGCATATTTGCAAACTGGCGCTGGCACCATAATTATTGAAATTGCCAATGATGCATCAAAATCTATTTCACTTAATTTATTATAAATTTTTACACCTAATTTTTCTTGACCGCCTCTTCCTGGACTAACACCGGCTACAATATTATTTTCATATTTAATGCTTTTTTTAATAAATAGTTCCCCTTGTCTTCCTGTTGCTCCATGACAAATTATTTGGCTCTTTTTATCAATTAATATGCTCATTTTTATATTTATAATTTATTAATCATACGCGCGAGGTTATACTCTTTTAAATATTTGACACTATGCCTATCCAATATTTTATAAGCATCTTGTGCTCCATTGCCTTTAAATCTAATAAACAACGAGGTGTTCTTTTTAATTATTTTAATAAATTTAACTACTGCTTTTGCAATATTTTTACAGTCAACAATTCCCCCAAAAATATTTATAAGAATAATTCTATTATTTCGGTCAATAAATATAAACTTCAGAGCACTTTCTAATTCCTCTTGTGACAAACTACCCACATCAAGAAAACTTGAAATATGCTTTCCCTTTTCTACTATCATATCCATTGTTGCCATTGCAAGTCCTGCCCCATTAGCAATGCAAGCTATATCGCCATCCATTTTAATGAAATTTCTTTTCCACAACAAATCTTTTTTATCAAGCTTTATTAAATCTTGTCTATAAAATGAACTATCATCCATATTGAATTTGGCATCAAGACAAATCCATTCTCCATTTTTTAGTTTAGCTAGAGGATTAATTTCGAGAAGAGTTAAGTCATGTTTAATAAATAATTTATACAGTTTCGAAACTATTTTAAATAATAATAAATCGTTGCAAAAAAAACTTAGTTTTTCTGCAATATAATCTTCTTTTTTCCCCATTTCATAATCAATCGGTATTTTCACTATTAAACTAGGGTCCAATTCAGCGGCTAGCTCAATGTTATCAATGTTGTTGGAAGAAATAATTAAAAAAATACATTGATTTTTTCTATCATACAGTATAGAAAAATAAATATATTTTTCATAATCAATTCTTTTCTCAATTAAGATTTTGTTCACTTTTTCACCAATATAATTATTTTGTAAAGTTGAAATTTTTTTCTTAAACATTTTTCTTATACAAGATTCTATTTGATTTTTTCCTGAAACAAAAAAAATGCCACCATGGACATTTCTATCGCCCGAAAGAACCTGAGCCTTAACCACATATTCGTGCTTATCTATTATTTTAAGAATTTCTTTGAGACTAGTAGCGTCACCAATCAATACCCCCTCTGGCACAGGTATTCTTTCTTCTTTAAGAATTTTTTTAGCCTGATATTCATATAAAAACATAATCTTTATGCATTGCCAAATAAATTAAACAAGTGTAGAAATAATTCTCTTATACCCCTCAGCTTTTTCAAAAAAAGTCATTAACTCTTTTTTTTCTAAAAATTTAATATCCAATATTTCATTGTTGGATAAAAATCTATCTGATACCATTTGACTATTTAAATTTATATTTACAAAAAATAAAAAACAAACTTGCATCTTTTCTGTTTGAATAATGGACCTCAAATATATATCGATAACTTCACTCTGATTAATATCTACTTCTTCCTTAAGCTCTTTTAAAAGTTCATTAAAAATATCATTTGATGTTTTTATACACTTTTCATCTTTTGATAAAACGCCCCCTATCAAATCAAACTTACTTTGTGAAATAGTTTTACCACTCATTTCTCCTATTATATATTTATTATTACTAGTTTGAATGATGCTTGATAAAAAAATACCATTTGGATAAAATTCATTTCCTAATTTAAAAATCTCATCTAAATAATCTCTTGCACCAATTCTTTTTGAAAACTTTACTTCCCCTAAAAAAAGTTCCATATCTCTTTCCATTATATCAAGAAAATCTAACCGATATGTGGTAGCATCCCAAATAATACCGCCTTCGCTAATCTTTTTTTTCTTATATTTATTCCAGCTCTTTTTAATTTTTATCTCAATATTTTGATCAATTTTTATTTTATACAAATTTGAAAAATTCAACAAAATATTCTCTGGATAAAATACTCCTTCACAAAGCTTTCTTGGCTTCATATAAATTATATATTTTTATTAATAAATAGTTTACCCGTAATCTTTCCATTTTTTGACAATTTAGGCACCCAAAAGTCATTTTTTTGCTTAATTTTATTTCTGCTCTCTTTGTTACCACAACACAACACAAGTTGCCTACCAAAATACTCAATCGCATCTGCTGTTATGTGACGCCTATCATCTTGCCATATGCCGATATCTTTCTCTTCCAGGGATTGCAATATTTCCATAGTGGGAAAGTATTCAACATTGTCATATTTATTTACTATTTCATAAAAACTTTGAGTCAGTATTGCCTTAGATATATTATTTGCATATCTAATAGAAACATCTGATGCAGTATATTTCAACGGGCCTGGCGTTGAGGCTATAAAAATAGGAACTTTTCCAACATTTTTGTTTATTATATCAATTGTTTCTGAGATGGCATCTACGACTTCACCAACAAGCGCAAAGCGATGCTTCCATTTTTCTTGTCCTTGATTGATACATTCTATTGGAACTCGATTTAATATCATTTTATCATCACTCTTTAAATTCCATATTTCCGATAAGCCGTATGTAATAAAAAATGAACTAGCTTCTTTTAGAACATTTCGAGCTTCCTTATCTAATTGCTTATTCTTATTATCAAGTTCTTTTATGCTATTTGCAGTAATCCATGTTCGCCACGGATCTTTCACTACAATAAATCCTTTTTCATCTTTATATTGAAAAACACCCTTTTTCCAGTTTACTTCATCAAATAATCTTTTAATTTCCGAATTTATAGAAAAAGGATTATACAAAATATCATAAGGCATTTTATTCTCAGAGATATTGTACAGGTCAAGCCATCTAATAATGTTTCTTGAAATACAACTTCCTATCGTAACCATCTTTTTTAGATCAATATTGGAAAACTTTTCTCCGAACAGTTCTTCCTTACCTGTTCTCCATTGATCTCTAAAGGGAAATAAATTTTTTTTATTCATAATAAATATTTACACCGACAGCTAAAAGCTTATTAACTATATCTTCATAGCCTCTCTGAATTTGATAAAAATTGTGTATTACAACTTTGTTATTCAATGTGGTTGCAGCTAATAAAACAGCCACTCCAGATCTGATATCCTTTGCCTCTACATTAATTATACCATCATAAACAAATAATTTATCATCGCTGACAGTGACTATATTATTTAATGCCGAAATATTGAATCCCATTTTAATTAACTCTTCGACATGCGATGATCTTTTGTCATAAACATGCTCAATTACATTTTGACAGCCGTTTAAGCCAATTAGCGCAACGGATATAATTGGTCCCATATCAGAGGGAATGCTTGGCCAGACATCCAAATGTATATCTTTCACTTTAGAACCACTAGCATTGCTACAGTCAAAAATAGCACAATTTTTTGATTTCCACTCAATATTGACACCAATCAAATCCAGTAATGATAAAATGCTATCAATAATATATATATTTTTAAGACAAACTTTATCTCTGTGTAGAATTGATCCAGTGACATATGTCATCATTTCTGTTAAGTCGGAAGGTATTATTATTTCAATATTATTTTTAGAATCAATTAGTACTTCATTTTTTAAAATTGTTATTGTCCTATTAGTTTTATTTATTTTTAATATTTTATTTGAACCATTTTTAACAATTTCAGCAACAATCATACATGCCGGCTCCAGCGCAACATTTATTAATTCAACATCACTTTCCAAGGTCATTGCGGCAATAAGAGCGTGGCATGTCGCACCAACACTCGGACCATATTTTTCCACAGAACAATCCACCACATAAGAAAGTTTCTTATTTTTTTTGCTATCTTTAATATATAATTCATTATTTAATTTAGCAAAAAATCCAAAAGTGTTTAAAACATAAATATGTTTATCAATTGGCCTATCTGTAAAGCTACAGCCTCCGACACAAGCTACTTTAACTTTTCCCATCTTCATTCCAACTGCGGTTGCCATGCATATACTTGCGCGACTGAATGATAATTTAGAGATATCATCATTTATTTTTTGAGGATAACAAACAATTTTATCATCTACAAAATCAAACTTCGCCCAACCTTCGTCTTGCATATTTTTTATTATTTTTTTTACATCAAGGCATAAGTTTAAATTGCAAAAAACAATCGGTTTTAATGAAAAAATTGCAGCATACAAAACATGTACTGAGGCAACCTTATCTCCAGATATTTCTATTTGACCATTAAAAGAATGAGGTCCAACTAATACAACATTATGGTTTCCATATTTTTCACTCATACTAACAAGCTATTAAAAAATATTTAGATAATAATTGATATTTAAAAATAACAAATAGCGAGTTTTTTGTCAAATTATAATAAACTAATGTAAAGAGGAAATGAAAATGTCCGCTTTTGCGGGAAATGAAAATGTCCGGTTTGGACATTTTTTTAATGATTAGCGTATTAAAACTTTCTCCAAGGATGATCGGAGGCAGGTACTTTTGATAAAGGTTTTGCTAAAACCCAAGGACTGGATTTTTTAGATACTTTCAATGGTTTATTGGGGAGTTGTTTGTAATTTAAATACTTACCTCTTAATTTAAAATAAATTGTTCCATCAAGTCTTTCTTCGACGGTAACAGCTTCTTTGGGAAACATTGCTACTGCTTGAGTTTCTTCTAGCTGATACCAATTATTCTTGTAGCTGATGGTGTAATCATTTCGAATTGTTCGTTCATATTGTCGAGAAAATATGGAAGGTAATTTGTTCTTTTCTTGTTGAGCAATTTTCTTGTGTAGATTGGCATTTGATCTGGGAATTACACTAAACTTAGCATTGAATTTAGGAATAAATACTTTTAACAGAAATTCATTGGCTTTAGGTATAGTGGATATTTTGTTTAAACGTAATTCCTTAATTAATCTATCTTGTAATGTTTTAAAGAGTCTTTCTACTCGGCCTTTAGC
>JBBQOS010000014.1:0-20270 GCA_038331135.1 Candidatus Moraniibacteriota bacterium
GTTTTTTTGGATTGTTTTTTTCTTTGATTTGTATTTTTTCTTTTTATTTCACTTATGCTTTTGTAAATAAAAAAGATCTGGCTAATTTAGCTAAAATGATTTTAGTTCTTTTATTTTTACCAGCTTTATTATTTTTACCAACTCGTTATAACATACCTGAATTTAGCCTCGATTTTTGTGGGGTAACAGATGAAGGTTTTTATTATGTTAATTATTGTTATATATTGGGTTTAATAATTTTTATTTTAAATTTAATTGTTCTCATCAAAGGTTATCTAAGGTCTGATTACACTTTTAGAAAGCAAATATTAATATTTGGTATTGGTATAGAGTTTTTTCTGCTATCATTTTTTACTACAGGGTTTATAGCTAGTATGTTAATGGAAAATTCCTATAATATAGAGTTTATTAGTTTGTTTTTCATGACCTTTTTCATGGGCATATTGGCTTATATGATAGTCAGGTTTAAAGCCTTTGATATTAAACTTATTGGAGCGCAGGCGCTGGTGGTCACCCTTTTTATATTAATTGCGGCGCAATTTGCTTTTATTCAAAATCCGACCAATAAAATTTTAAATTTCATAGCCTTGGTATTAATATCCGTTTTTGGTTATATCCTAGTTCGGAGTGTTAAACGAGAGATTGCTCAGAGAGAAGCGTTGGCTGTGGCCAATGAGGAGATTAGTGAGAGAAAAAATCAATTACAAAAAATCTCTGACCATTTGGCGGTAGCTAATGATAAGCTTAAAGAATTGGATACAGCCAAGACAGAATTTGTTTCGATCGTGGCACATCAGTTACAAGGACCACCCACTACTGTAAAAGGTTATAGCATGCTTTTGTCAGATGGTTCTTATGGGGAGATGACTTTAGAGCAAAAAGATATTTTACAAAAAATACTTAAGGCCAATGAACAACAAATTGAATTTGTTAATGATTTGTTAAATGTTTCTCGTATGGAATCTGGAAGGATAAATTTTGTTTTTGAACCGTGTAGTCTGGAAGAGCTTTGTAAAGAAGTGGTTGATAATGTATTTGTTAAAGCTAAAGATAAGGGTCTTTATTTGGAATATGTAAAATCTAATTCTTTTGTGCCGAGTGTAAATGTGGATAAATCCAAAATGAAAGAAGCGATTACTAACTTAGTGGATAACGCGATTAAATATACAAAGAAGGGTGGGGTGTCTATTCTTGTGCGGGCTTGCGAGGGTAAAACAGAAAAATGTTTAAGCCAGCCGCATATAAGATTGACTGTATCGGATACCGGTATTGGAATTCCACAAAGCGAAATTCCTCATCTTTTTTCCAAGTTTTCTCGTGGTAAAGATATAAAAAGATTAAACGCCGGTGGAACAGGATTAGGACTCTATGTAGCAAAGATGATTGTCGAAGGAAATAAAGGTAGTGTTTGGATAGAATCTGATGGTGATGGCAAGGGCTCAAGGTTTATAATCGAATTGCCAATTAATTAATTTTTTTAATGTAGTATCTCATCACAAAAAGACATTTACTAATTAACGAAAGATCAAATAATTATCAGAAAATTACCAATTAAAACTGTCCCATTTCTATTTTTAAACTTGTAATTGACAAAAGTAGATCAGAACTTGTATAAATAACTATTCAGTGCTGATATTGAACAATCCTGGATATACTGAACGCACACCTAAGAGACCTGTACTTAGCAAAAGTTGGGATTTGGTCTAGAATGCGGGTACGGTAATAAAAAAAACATCGAGATGTTTTGGAAAAAGTCTATGCTAGTAATGAGAGTTTAGCAAAACCTTTATCAAAAGTACCTGCCTCCGATCATCCTTGGAGAAAGTTTCAATACGCTAATCATTAAAAAAATGTCCAAACCGGACATTTTCATTTCCCGCAAAAGCGGACATTTTCATTTCCTCTTTACACTTAAGCATTTTTATTTGACTAAAAATTAAAAGTATACTATAATATTAAATCTGACTTTTTCAGATAATGTAATAGCAATTTAAAAAAATATAGAATTAGTACAAGGAGGAGCGAGTATGTCTTTTAGAATTTTTTTAAATTCTGCATTGGTATGTTTTGCTTTGTTTTTTGTCTTGGGTTGTGAGACAAAAAAAGTTATTGCTGGTGAAATTTTATCAGATACTAAAGCGGAGAATTCTAAAGAAGCCGAGAGGAAAAAAATTCTCGAGAATTATCTGGGTGATATTAATTTCACTAATCTCATAGCGATTAATATCGCTAATTGTCTCAGACAAGTTCTTTTTCTTGGAGAGCCAGTTAGCTCTCCTGAGCCAGGAGTTTTGGGTGTCAGGGTCTTGGAGGCTGCTGGTGG
Organism: Candidatus Moraniibacteriota bacterium; assembly: GCA_038331135.1. Taxonomy (GTDB): domain Bacteria; phylum Patescibacteriota; class Minisyncoccia; order Moranbacterales; family UBA9337; genus UBA9337. The sequence goes on from JBBQOS010000014.1 coordinate 2,324, forward strand.
CACCAAGTCAATCGCAGTAGTTCCTATTTTGCCTGGAGATGAGGATGTCAGTGCAGAATGGGAATTAGAAATAATGTCGGGGCCATCTTTCAAAGCTGAGTTTCCATTATTAATTTTGGGAGGTGCAAAGATTTCTCATTTTTGGAATGGATTAATGATGCTCCGAGAAGGGAGCCGCGTAGTAGCTTTTGCTACAGGGGCCTTTGAGGCGATCAATGATCCGTTTGACAGAGAGGTCGCTGATGAGTATTGTGCATACGCAATACTCTTTGAAGTTCTTGATCAAGAAGGAGGTGAAAAGTATAAAAAAATCCTTCTCGAGAAGGCTGAGCTTATTAGGAAGAGATTTCTTAAAGACAAAAGTTATTTGTCTATAGATTTTTCTGACGAGCACAGTCTAAATGATGCCTTTGATGAGGCACCTGTCACAGAAGGTGAGATTCATCTTCGTTGGCAGATTCTATGGATACATGCTACTTTTGTGGCCATGGAAAATATGAACAATTTTAAAAATGAAAAAAGAGCCAAGATCGAGTATATGGAGACTCTTTTGAAAAATTTTTAAGGAGGGTATTATAGAATAGGTGACCAACTAACGTTGGTGACCTATTTTTTTTGTTCATATTTATTCTATTTCAACCGCTTCTTGGGAAATTAGGTCTTTGATTTTTTCCATTATATCGCCATCGAGTGCTAGTCTATAAGAGGTTTGTACTTTGGTATCATTGACAAAAAGGAAAACTTTTGTTTCACCAAGTTTGCAAGAGTCAAAAATTTTAGAAAGTTTTCCAATAATGGATTTTTCAGCCGTGGGCGGAATAGTAACTGTCAGCTTGTCAGCTTTAATTTTTTTAGCCCTATGGCTATTTTTTTCTTGGGTAACTAAAATTCTTTTAAATTTATTCATCTCCTCTTCGTTAAGTATCTGAGCATCGTCTACAATAATTTTAAAGGAGCCATCTTTGTCAGAAAGTTTTCCATCAGCTAAAATTATTTTTTCTTCTTGCCAAACTGCCCCAGTCGTTTCTAGTACATTGGGAAATACCAAAAGTTCAATTCGTCCACGCAAATCCTCAATCGTTACAAAAGCCATATTTTGTTTTCGTTTGGTCATTATCCTTTGAATCTTGGTAATTACTCCACCCACCTTAACTGTTTTGCCTACCATATCTTTATCCAAAGATGAAATCGGGGTAGTCATTTTTTCAAAGAAATATTTGTATTCAGAAATTGGATGATCAGAAACATATAATCCCAAGAGTTCCTTCTCCCAATGCAGTCTTTGATTTTTAGTAGCTGGTACAGAAATGGCTAACTCAACGGTGGGAGTTTTTATTTCCATTTCTCCAAAGAGAGTGTCTTGATTGGAATTATTTATTTTTTGAATACTTCTGGAAAAATTTAAAATAGCTTCGATATTTTGTACGATTCTATTTCTTTCTCCCAAATCATCTAGTGCGCCAACCTTGGCTAAAGCTTCTATAGACTTTTTATTTAAATCTCGAGTGACCACTCTTTCAAGAAAATCAGCTAGCGTTTTATATGATCCATTAGCTTTTCGTTCACGTACAATTTCATCAGCCACAGGATGACCCACATTCTTGATAGCTTTTAAACCAAAGCGAATATTTGTTTTATTATTTTCATCTTTAATTACAGCAAACTCTCCGAAACTTTCATTGACGTTGGGCGGTAAAACGGCGATGCCAATGTCTTGAGCTTCTTCTACTTCAATGGCAATTCTTTCTATATTACCTTGATCAGAAGTCATCAAGGCGGCCATAAATTCAGCAGGGTAATGCGCTTTAAGATAAGCAGTTTGATATCCAACTAAAGCATAGCAAGCCGCATGACTACGATTAAAGCCATAGCCAGCAAAAGGTTCGATAAAAGCAAATATTTTTTCGGCGTCTTTTTTATTTACTCCATTGTTAACGGCGCCATCGATAAATTTAATTTTTTCTTTTTGGATTAATTCAGGAATTTTTTTACCCATGGCTTTTCTGAGCATATCAGCACCACCCAAAGAATAACCAGCCAAGCTTTGCGCCATTTGCATTACTTGCTCTTGATAAACGGCCACGCCATAAGTTTTATTTAAAATCGGTTCTAGTTTGGGATGAATGTATTCAATTCTTTTTCGACCATGTTTTCTGTCGATAAAGTCAGGGATCCAATCCATTGGACCGGGTCGATATAACGCAACCATAGCAATAATATCTTCGATGTTGTTAGGTTTAAGTTGCTTGAGATATCTTTTCATTCCAGAAGACTCTAATTGAAAAACTCCGGTCGTATGAGCAGTTTGTAATAATTTATAAGTCGCTTCGTCGTCTAGTGGAATTTCATCAATATTAATTTTTACTCCCTTGGTTTTTTCTATAATATTGATAGCATTTTGAATGATAGTTAAGTTTTTTAGACCCAAAAAATCCATTTTTAAAAGTCCGATTTTTTCCACGTAGCTGCTTTTAGTTGAAGAAGAATATTGAGTTACCAATCCATCTCCTTTGCCGGTAATTCTTTGAAGTGGAGAATAGTTGGTCACAGGTTCCTTGGTAATCACCACCCCACAAGCATGCATAGAAGCATGACGACAGACTCCTTCTAAGTTTTTAGCACTGTCAATAAGTTTTTTAGCGTCTTTATCAGAATTGTAAAAATTATTAAATTCCGGCACATCTTCCAGCGCGGCGGCAATAGTAGAAAACATCGGAATCATTTTGGCAGTTTTATCACAATAATCATAGGGATAATCGAGAGCACGCCCTGCATCGCGGATAGCTGCTCGAGCCGCCATTGTTCCAAAAGTAATTATTTGAGCGACATGATCGTTGCCATATTTTTTTCGTACATATTCTAAAACTTCATCGCGTCTATCGTCAGCAAAGTCCATATCAACATCCGGCATCGAAATTCTTTCGGGATTTAAAAATCTTTCAAAAAGTAAGTCATATTTTATGGGGTCGATATTTGTTATGCCCACCAAATAAGAAACGAAACTCCCAGCTGCGCTTCCTCGGCCAGGTCCCACCACAATGCCCTGATTTTTTGCCCAATTAACAAAATCTTGGACGATTAAGAAGTAAGAAGGAAAACCCATTTTTTCAATGATTGAGAGCTCATATTCCATTCTTTCTGTGTGCTCTTTAGTAATGGATTTGCCATATTTTTTTTCTAAGCCTTGTTGAGTTAGATGTCTCAAGTAACTTTTGTCATCAAAACCTTTGGGCACTTCGAAATGGGGGAGCTGAGTTTCTCCTAATGGAATATCGTAATTACATTTAGCTACTATTTCTTGAGTATTGGAAATGGCTTGCGGAGTATCTTTAAAAAATTCTTCCATTTCCTCAGGTGACTTCATATACAGATGAAAATCCATCAGACTCAATCTGTTTTTCTCATGAACCTTACGATTCATTTGGATGCAAAGAAGAATGTCTTGAGTTTCAGCATCTTCAGCTTTAGTGTAATGAATATCTCCTGTGGCTACGACTGGTATACCAGTTTCATTGGATATTTCAAGCATTCCACCGTTAGCAAATTTCTGGTCAGATTGGCCAGGATGATGTTGAAGCTCCATATAAAAATTTCCTCGGCCAAAAACTTTGTCATACCAAAGAGCAATTTCCTTAGCTTCGGCGTAAGTTTTTTTAATAATGGTTTGCGGAACTTCTCCTTGCATACAACCACTCATACAAATTAATCCTTCAGAATGTTGTTCTAAAACTTCTTTGTCAATTCTGGGTTTATAATAAAAACCTTCTAGATGAGCGATGGAAACCAGCTTCATCAGATTTTTATAACCCTTTTCATTTTTAACCAAAAGTGTCAGATGATAACGAGTTTTATCTTCAACAGTATTATTTTTGCTAGTCCGACTGCCAGCAGTTAGATACATTTCACAGCCAATGATTGGTTTAATGCCAGCTTCCTTGGCTTTGATAAAAAATTCCACAATTCCATACATCACGCCGTGATCAGTGAGAGCCAATGAATTCATACCCAACTCTTTGGCTCTTTTGATAAGATCATCAATTTTTGCCAAACCATCTAAAAGAGAATAGTGACTATGAACATGGAGATGGGTAAACTTATTAATCGGCGCAGTGATTTCTTCTGTTAATTGAGTATTGTTTTCCATATTTTTTTTGATTCTAATAATTTTTCCTAAAAATCTGCGATTCAAATATATCTATCCCACAACAAAACTAAATATTAATTGAAGTTTATAGGTGGTGGTGTTTTTCAAAAATCGCCTTCGGCTTATTTTCCAGTAGTTTGATTATTGCTCCCTGGTTTTGTGCAGGGATAATTTTTCCTAAAAATCTGCGATTTTTAGGAAAAATTAAAAACCGCAACTTTAAATTAAAAGCAGGGTCTCAAACACAACAATATTTTATTATTAATTATAAACATTTCTTTATTCTATCCTCATCCGCCAGATCGCTCTAGGGCTTTTGCAAGTTAGAATTAACTTCTTATTTACCAAATTATAGTAGCATATATTTTTTAATAAGTAAATGTCTGCTAATTGAGTGTCAAAGTTATTTTAAAATGACATACCTACGAATTTTTTTAAAATGTCATACCTGGGAATTTGGGAATATGATTTAAGATTTACGATTTAGGATTTAAAAAATGTACGTAAATATGTAAGTAAAAACATAATCTGAAATTAGTATTTTAAAATAAAAGCAGGAGCGAAAGATGCTATCTTTTGCTCCTAGTAAAGGTTTTAAGTTAGGTGTTTTTTGACAAAAGCCAACTCGCGAGCAGGTTCATTTGCATTTTTGAAAATGCTTTCGATGATGATCGGCATATTTGGTGGTAGATTTCGCAATGATCGGACAATCTCTGCGGCGTTTGTGGTTTTGAAAAGTGGTTCATGAAACCCAGCTCCGCTGAGATGAATTCCAGCCAACTTAACTCCACTGGATATAAATTTTTCAATTGTCTCAGCAATTGATGCAATACTATTGCCGTTTACAATCCAATGATTGACATCAAAGACTAAGCCGATAGCTGGATATTTTTTAAAAAATTCCAGCAAAGAACCCAAATCTTGAAAAGTATTCTTCCTATTATCTATATTTTCAATAGCCAAGGGAAGAGAAAATTCATGATTAAATCTCTGATAAAACTCATTCCAATCAGTTATTAGATCTGGATGGATTACGGCGTATTTAAATGAATGGCATTGGATAAAGAATTTATAAGCTCGGTTTAAAATTTGTATTGTTTTAAAAATTCCTCCCCCATCAGACATATCAACCGGCAAATGCAGAGAAACATGCCAAAAGTGCTTGCTGATTAATTTGCCCAGATTTTTATGGGGAGGCCGAGATTCTTTGTGGTGCCAATTGATCTCGACAGTTTCACATCCCAAATTTTTTACAAAACCAATAGATTCTTTTGCTACGGGGTCTGAAAATTTAAATAACGTTCCAGTGGAAAAGCCGATTAGTCTTTTTGGCATAGTTTTCTCCTTGAAAAATTTTCTATTTATGGATGAAAGGTACTGTGTGTCCTTGGTCGCAACTTTATAAGTTGTCTAAAAAGTGTATAATTAAATTACAGAAGATGCAAGAGGAGGTAGGGTTTAAAATAAATGTTAAGTTTTAAAGTAAAAAATTGCAGAGAGTCATTGTTTCATTGAGGTATGCTAGTTTTAATATTAAATATTTTTTTTGGTACATTTTATTTACGGTCGTATAAAGAATGTATGTTAAATAGATTGAATGAAAAATAAAATTAAACTTGAGTCAACTTTTGAAGTTGAAAAAAAACTTTTGAGTGAAGGTTATGATTTTGTTATTGGGGTAGATGAGGCAGGAAGGGGGCCGTTGGCAGGACCAGTGGTGGCGGCTGCAGTAGCAATTAAAAATTTTAAAATCCTAAATTATAAATCCGAAATAAATTCAAAAGCTCAAAGTTCAGATGATCAACTAACCCCTCCTCAGTCCTCCTCTTGCGAAGGGGGGGAGGGATTAAATATGCTACGCGAAGGAGAGGAAAGGGTGTGGGATTTAATTAGGGATTCAAAAAAATTAAGCGAGAAAAGGCGAGAGGAAGTTTTTGGATTTATAATGGAAAATTTTTATGTAGGAGTGGGAATTTGCAATCACGAAACTATCGATAGGGTGAATATATTAGAATCCACATTCCTGGCGATGAAAAAAGCTGTTGGAGAACTAAAATCTCAAATTAAAAATCAAAGTGAAAAGATGATAATTTTAGTTGATGGCGATAAAATTATTCCCAACTTTTCTATGGAGCAAAAAGCTATAATAAGCGGAGATAAATTAGTAAAGTCCATTTCGGCTGCTTCCATAATCGCCAAAGTTACTAGGGATAGAATGATGGTAAAATGGGACATTCAATATCCTCAATATAAATTTGCTCAGCATAAAGGTTATGGTACCAAAATTCATATGGAGGCACTCAAAGAATTTGGACCTTGCGAAATTCATCGTCGTACTTTTGCTCCAGTTAGAAATGCGATTAATGATAGATGGTAAATTTAAGATAAATAAAGTGCTTGAACTATTTATTGCTTCAATTTTAACTTATCTCGTTGTCTTAATGTTATAGGATTAATGCTGTATGGATTTATGTTGTATGTTTTATATCTATGTAGTATAATTTAATTGAGTTACAAAATAATTTTTTATTTTTAATTTTTTTAAAGAAAACAAAGAAATGGAAAACAACAATCCCTATGTATCAATAGTGATACCAACATACAATGAAGAAGTAAGAAAGGACAAAATGAAAGAGCATCTTGAATCAATTGTCCAGTATTTTAAAAACAAAGAGCTTACTTATGAGATATTAATTGCGCTTGATGGTCCTACTGATAACACTGCTCAGTTAGCAAAAGAATATGCTAGTCAATTAGAAAATATCAGAGTTTTAGATAGAAAAGAAAATAAAGGTAAGGGTTTTAGTGTCAGAGAGGGAATGATGGAAGCCAAAGGAGAAGTCATTATGTTTACTGATATGGATGGTGCTACTCCAATAAAAATGTTTGATAGATTTTTGCCAAAATTTAAAGATGAAAATTTCGATATCGTTATTGGCTCTAGAGATATGATTGAGTCCGAGGTTAAAGTGCATCAACCTATCTGGAAAGAATGGTTAGGCGATGGTGGAAATCTTTTGATTCAACTGGTGGGCGGACTTTGGGGAATGAAAGATACTCAATGTGGATTTAAGGCTTTTACCAAAGAGGCAACTGCCGATATAATTCCTCGTACTACCGTAAACAGATGGGGTCTTGATTTTGAATTACTTATGATCGGTAAAAGATTGGGTTATAAAATAACAGAGGTTCCTGTGGAGTGGATTGATAGCGGAGATAGCACGGTGGGATTAAGCGGTTATATTAGTACATTCAAAGATTTGTTTAGCGTAAAGTGGAATATGATAAGAGGAGTTTATCAATTAGAGAAAAAAGTTCAAGAGATGAAAAAAGTTTAGTTGGTAAAATTAACTTAGTTAAAGAATGATAAATTTAACGGTTCACCTTATTAAATTGTGTTAATCCGCAATATTTAATGAGAGGTAAATAAAAATAAAAATGCAAATAAACATTTCTCAAGAAAGGGAAAAAACAAAAAATGAATTTGAGAATATACAAGGTGCTGAAAAAAAACAGATACTCGATTCTGAGTTGCGGCAAGATATTGTAACGGGGGATTGGGTAGTCATTGCTACGGGTCGAGCTAAGAGACCAGAGGATTTTTCAAAGGCCCAGTATAGCACTCAGGAGCTAGATAATAATTCAGATATTGATGGCTGTTTTTTCTGTGATACGATAAAAAGCGGTCAGGAGAAAGATGTCTTAATTTATTCCAAAAATAATGGAGATTGGACATTGAGAGTCTTTCCTAATAAATATCCAGCTTTTTCCAGAGGTAAAGTGCCAAGATCTTTGGAAGAAGGCCCTTATTTTGCTATGACAGGTACTGGTTACCATGAGGTAATTGTGACAAAAGATCATTTTAAACATCTTCCTGATTTAGAAATTATCGAAATAGCTGAAATTGTCGATGCTTTCCAGGATAGATATTTGGAATTAATGAGAAAAAAAAGCGTTAACTTTATAACAATATTTCATAATTTTGGCAAAGAGGCGGGTGCGTCAATTGCTCATCCACACTCACAGTTGATTGCTATTCCAGTTATATCTCCTTATATAAAACAAGAACTAGATGGTGCAGAGTTATATTATAAAAGCTTGAGAAAATGTGTTTATTGTGAAATGGTCGGGTATGAGAGTACTCATAAAAAAAGAATCGTATCAGAAAACGACAGCTTCGTAGCTTTTTGTCCTTTCGCTAGTCGAAGTGCTTTTGAAATTTGGATAATGCCAAAAAAGCATAACCCTTATTTTGAAAGAATTACCGATGAAGAAAAAATTAAGTTGGCTGAAGTTTTAAAAAATGCGCTAAGCTCAATTAAGAGAACGATGAATAATCCTCCTTATAATTTTTACATCCACACTTCTCCTTGTGATGGAAAGGACTATCGTCGCTATCATTGGCATATTGAAATTTTACCGCACACTTCTACTTGGGCTGGATTTGAATTGGAAACAGGAATTGAAATTTCAATGATTCAGCCTGAGGAAGCTGCTATAGCACTAAGAGATAATTTAAAATAATAATTTATAAAATTCATTAGGTAGAATAAATTTAACGGTTTATCCTGTTAAATTGCGGTAATCCGCACTATTTAATAGGAGGCAAGAAAAAATATGAAAATACATAATAGTAAAATAAATCTGGAAAGTAAAACTCAAATTGAATTTATGGATATCACTAATAAAGTCCAGGAGATTATTGACAACTCTGGCATCAGAGAAGGACAAGTGACTATTTTTTGCGCTCACACCACTATGGGCTTGGCGATTAATCACAATGAATCAATGTTGATGCAAGATTTCATGCGAGTTTTGTACAGGCTTGTGCCAGTAGAGGATCACTACTCTCATGATTTATTTGAATTGAGAAATAACGCGGTTCGTTCAGATGGACGAAGTAACGGACATTCTCATGCCAAATCAATATTGTTGGGAACTAGCCAAACGATTCCTGTTACAAAAGGAAAAATGATGTTGGGTAGCAGACAAAATATTTTTGTAGTAGAATTTGACGGAGGAAGAAAAAGAGATGTTATTATACAGATGATTGGTGCTTAGTTGATTTATTTTTTTAATATTTTTTTATGAATATATTAACTAACAACTTGATGAAGGATGGCTATTTAAGAACAAATTCTATTATAGAAGCTTTTGCTATTATAGATAGAGTCGATTTCGTGTTGCCAGAACTGGAGTTGAGCGCTAATGCTGATGTACCTTTGCCAATCGGTTATGGACAAACAATTTCACAGCCAACGACTATGGCAATAATGTTGGAATTATTAGATCCTCAAGAAAATCAAAAAATATTGGATATTGGCAGTGGCTCGGGTTGGACTACCGCTTTATTGGCTTATATTGCAGGAGAAAAAGGAAAAGTTATATCATTGGAAAGAATTAAGGAACTGTGTGACTTTGGAAGAAAAAATCTACGAAAAGTGAAAAGAATTGGCAAAGAGGTTGCAGAATTCTACAACATAGATGGAAGCAAGGGTTACGCGCCAAGAGCGCCTTATGACAGAATACTGGTATCAGCTTCAGTTATGGAAGTTCCTCAAGAATTAAAAGATCAATTAAAAATAGGTGGGAAAATGGTAATTCCTGTGTATAATTATATTCATTATATTGAAAAAAGAGGAAAGGATGAATTTTATGAAGAAAAATATTCCGGCTTTATGTTCGTGCCTTTAATTAGTAAGGGAAATAATTAAATCATATATTAGTAGTTATACCATTTTTAGTTAACTACAGTACATTCGATTGTCTATAATTTTCATTGGAATGTAGGGACTAATACCAAATTGAATTGATTAGTTACAAATAACCAGAGATAGGAACCTCGGAAACCAAAGAGGCTAGACCTCTTTAGGATGGAAGTGATTAAGTTAGTTTGGCATAAGATCCTGTGGAGCCAAAATATTTTAGCACTCGCCCTGAGCGATTGCTAATTTTTTTATTTTGTGTTAAATTATTATTGTTTCAATATAACTCAAATATACCTGCCCGCAGTGCTATAGCGCTTCCGGCGGGCGAATAAAAAAACGAATTACTCGAATAATTTTTAAATAAAATAAACAGAAATTAGCATATTCGGGCCTTTATTCGAAAATTAGAGTTAGCTTAAAATATTAAATTTTATCATATGGCTGATTATTATAAAACATTAGGAATAGAAAAAGGAGCTTCAGAAGATGAGATAAAAAAAGCTTATCGAAAATTAGCTCACAAACATCATCCCGATAAAGAGGGCGGAGATGAGGAAAAATTCAAAGAAATTAACGAGGCTTATCAGGTTTTATCAGATAAGACAAAGAGGAATCAGTATGATCAATTTGGACAGACGTTTGAGGGAACTGCTGGCGGAGCAGGTGGGTTTTCTGGTTTTGGTCAAGGCGGATTTGGTGGATTTTCCGGCTCAAGCGGGTGGGAAGATGTTTTTTCAGATATTTTTGGTGGTAGATCTGGAGGGTTTCAGCAAGAAGCAGGCCGAGACATTCAAGCTGACATAGAAATAACTTTCAAAGAGATGGTTCAAGGAGTAAAAAAAGAAATCAGGTTATATAAGAATACAACATGTAGCGAGTGTGGAGGAAGTGGTGGGGAGCCAGGAGCAAAAGAAGAAACTTGCGGAGATTGTCATGGAACGGGGCGAATAAGAAAATCAATTAGAACTATTTTGGGAACAATTGCTCAAGAAGTTGTTTGTGATAGATGTAGTGGCAAGGGAAAAATTTTCTATCAGAAGTGTAAAAAATGCCAAGGTGAAGGTGTCCGTAAAGAAGAAAAAAATGTTGCAATTGAGGTTCCAGCCGGCATAAGCGATGGTCAAACTATTTCAATGAGAGGAGAAGGGGAAGCTGGTAAGTTTGGTGCGCCGAGCGGAGATTTGTTTATTAATATCCATATACGCAAAGATGATAAATTTATTAGGGACGAAGAGAATAATATAATTTCAGAAGAAAAAATTTCATTCGCTCAAGCAGCTTTGGGAGATAAAATAGATGTTGAGACCATAGAAGGAAGGGTTTCTATGAAAATATCTGCTGGAACGCAAAATGGGGAAATATTTAGAATTCGGCATATGGGAGTTCCATTTTTACGCGGAGGTGGACGAGGTCATCATTTGGTAAAAATCAGAGTGGTGGTACCTAGAAAATTGAGTCGTGAAGAAAAAGATTTGATTAGTGAATTAAGGGAATTGGAGAAATAATAAATGTTTTAGGTGTTGAAAATTTGGTATCGTTGCGCTTGTTCTAAATGTTAAAATTGTCATATTGCTATTTTGTTTTAATGCTAATATGTTAACGTGCTAACACGCCTCTATGTTTTGGAATAAAAAAAAAGATAAAAACATTGGAAATTTGGGCGAGCAAATCGCGGGAAAATATCTCAAACAGAAAGGATTTAAAATTATTGAGTTTAACTATCAAAATAAAAAGGGTAGACGCTTGGGTGAGATTGATATTATTGCCAAAGAAGAGGAGCAAATAGTCTTTATAGAAGTTAAAAGCAGGATTTCTAAAGGGACAGATGTAATTTTACCGGAGGAAAATATTACTCGAGATAAGTTATATAAATTACAAAAAATTGCCCAAAGCTATATTCGAGAAAATGATTATTGGGATAAGGCTTATCGTTTTGATGCGGTGAGTATTTTATTTGATGAAGGCGGAAAGAATGTTTTGGAAATAAGACATTTAGAGAGTATATTCTATTAAATAAGAGACGAGGCATTGCCTCGTCTGTACAAAATCAAAATACAAAAACAAAAAACATCTCAATTAAGAGATGTTTTTTGAAGTTTCTAAAATAAATTAGAATCTATTTCCGCCTCTGAAACCACCGCGATCTTCTCGTGGTTGCATTGGGCGAGCCTCGTTTACTGTTAGTTTTCTTCCTTCCAACTCTTGTTCATTGAACATTTCAATAGCTTTTTGAGCCTCGTCATCAGCAGACATTTCAACAAATCCAAAACCTTTACTTCGACCAGTTGCTTTATCATTGATAACAACAGCTGATTCTACTGCTCCGGCTTGTGTGAAAAGTTGATTTAAATCTGCATCCTTTAATGTGTAAGGAAGATTTCCAACGTATAATTTCTTTGCCATATTTGATTTTAGCTATGTATAAAATTAATTATATACAGCCAAATTGTTGTATTTTACTATCTTGCTTCGACCGCGTACTAAACTTATTAATTAGTTAAACGAAAAGATGCACGAACAAGCTATGATTATTTTAGCAGAATGGGGGGACAATAGCAAGAGAAAATTAGGGAGATGAGGCAATAAAACAAATTAGCATTAAAACATGAAAGCATTAAAACAATATAATAATTTAACCATTGCATATTTTCTCTAAAAACCCCCTATAAGTACGCCATAAATAGGGGATATTGAGCTAAAAAATAATAAAATAGTCCTAGATCAATAGATCGTGTGCGCTTTTAAATTTGGAAAATTTTATTTTTATTTTATTTACAAATGCTAAGAGGCTTAACCTCAAAAGACCCCGAGGTTGAGCCTCTAATTATAAAAGTTATTTTATAAACCCAAAGTTTTTAAGCGTGGGTATGATATTGGGAGCGAGGTTTTCGTTTCTTAGATTTTCAAGAGGGATCCATTTCCATTCTCTAACATCATCTCCAGGAGTTATCTCTCCAATTCTTTTGGCTAAATAATGAACTAGAATGACATCTATTTTTTTACCATCTTCTAAAACTTTAATAGTATGTAGGATAAAGGGATTCTCATCTAAAATTTCAATTTCAATTCCCATTTCTTCTTGGGCTCTTCTGGAGGCGGTTTCTTAAAGGGTTTCATTTTCATTGATTTTACCTCCACAAAAGTTCCAAAAAGTATCACCACTGGAAATATTTAGTAAAACTTTATCATCTTCGACGATAACTGGTCCTGAAGCAATCATTATTTTAGTATTTTTCATATAATTTAAATTAATTATTAATTAACTATATTTTAACATGGATATAATTGCGAGACTAATGATGATTTAAATCACAATAAGTACAAGAACCTTTTGAATTAAAGTGATTTTGTCATATAGGTATCTTTTAATTTGTAACCCAGTTTGCGATAATAGCCCCGAACTCCCACTCCGGAGATGACGGCAATTTTATGGAGCCCAAATTCATCGCGGGCAATTTTTTCAGCTTCTAAAATTAGTTTTTTGCCTAGTCCAATATGTTGGGGAGAAGTTTTATCTAACTTGGCTATATCAGTGAGTTTGCCATAGGTGTGAAGTTCACGGATGATGGCTGAATTTAGTAGCACCTTGGGTGAGTAGCTTTTTAGCTTTTTAGAAATATTTTGAGATCCTAAAACAAGTTCAGGATGACAGATTGATGATGGTATGCGAAGACGAAGAAGGGAAAAAAGTTTTTGTTTAGAGTCCTCGCCCTGAACCCCCTCCGCCCTCTCGGGCACATCCCCCTTTGAGCACGAAGAGGGAGGGGATATGAATTGTAAGAAAATTTCTTTGCCGCCTGATGCATCATAATCAATTCTATCTAAAACTATTTCAGTATCTAACGTATACTCATCCTTTATTTCTCGGCAACGAATGCATTGGCAATGGGTTTTATTTTCTATCACCTGTCTTAAGTTAGAAATAGTTGGACCCGCTTCAATCGAAGAGAGGGGAACATCGCGAATCAATCTTTGAATGCGGACATATGGCACGATAGCTTCATTTTTAATTTTGATAATTAATTTTTCAAAGTCTTTATCACCCAATGCTTTATAATCACCCCTTTGCCAAATTTTAAAAAGCTCGGAATTTTTAGTGACCACAGTGGGGTAAATTTTTAGCATGTCTGGTTGAAAATTAGAATTAGCAAAAAGTTCTTTAAACATTTTAAAATCTTTTTGTAAAGTCGAGCCTAGGAGTCCCGGCATCATATGGTAATTAATTTTGAAACCAGCATCTTTAAGCAGTTTGGTGGCTTTGATAGTTTGATCAATCAAATGGCCGCGATTGTTTTTTGTTAAAACATCATCATAGATTGATTGCACACCAAGTTCTACCCGAGTACAACCAAGATTTCTAAAATTTAAAATTTCTTTTTTATCAATGTAATCAGGACGAGTTTCCAATGTCAATCCCACTATGCGATGTTTAGCTGTTTCGTTTAATTTTTGTTCTTTGAGAAGGGTACCCATTAGGGTACCTTTTAAGATACTCTTTTTACTGTTTGAATTTAGAAGAGAGATAGTTTTCGCGACACCCCCTCCCAACCTCCCCCTCAGAGAGGGGGAGTGGTTAAGACGAGAATACTCATTGGCGGCACGGAAACAATCCATAATAAATTTTTTCTGGTAATTTTTTGGGAAATAAGAAAAAGTTCCACCCATTACGATGAGTTCAATTTTTTCGGTAGAATGGCCATTTAATTCCAACGCATTTAGGCGACTTTGAACTTGGTTGTAAGCATTAAACTTATTCATAATGGCGCGCATTACCGCCGGTTCGTTGGAGAGATAACTCTTGGGCATGTTTTTTTCAGTGGGACAAAAAATACATTTGCCCGGGCAGGTGGAGGGTTTGGTGAGAACCGCCACAACTGCTACGCCTGATTGAGTACGGATAGCTCGAGAAAGCATAGCTTTTTCTAAAATAGAACTACTTTTAATTTTTTTATTTAAAACCAGTTCATTATAAATCTCTCTCAAATCAGCGTTAGTAGGTTGAGGTATTTTGTGTTGGCCACAAAAACTTTTTTTGAAATCCAGAAATTTTTCAGGATTTTTAAACGACATCTGAACTGCCTGAGTTATTAACTCTAAATGATTTGGATCGTGATTAGTTTTCATTAAGTTGACAAATATTTATTGATTATCTTGAGTAATAGTATTATAATATGGTAATAATAAGCAAGAGTACGGAGGTGTTCTAAATGTTGAAATTGTTGCTTATACTATAAATGTATCATTTTTACTTTATTTAATATTAACATATTTTTATCGCAGATATTAGCTGGGGTTAGGATTTAAAGCTAATCATAAGTAAAGATAAATCAAAGAAAATCATTTTAAACATTTGCAACATTTATAACACGAAAATATGAAAGAGGAAATAGTTAAAAAAATATTAAAAGACACTGAATTTGGATATGATTTGATCTGTGAAAAATTTGCCCAAACTAGAAGTAGATTTTGGAGGGGTTTAGAATTTATAAGTAAATATGCTAAAAATAATTCCAGTGTGCTGGATTTTGGTTGTGGAAATGGACGATTGGTGGAAATATTTTTAGATAAAGGTGTTAAATATGTGGGCGTGGATGTATCTGAAGGCTTGATAAACATAGCAAAGAAAAACGTATCCGCTATGAGGAAATCCAAAGAAACTCAATTTTTAAAAATAGAAAATAATTTCAAAAAATTGCCATTTCCAGCGGACTTGTTTGATTCAATTTACAGTATTGCAGTTTTTCATCATTTGCCTAGTAAAAAATTGAGACTGGAAATAGCTCGAGAGCTATATCGATTATTAAAAAAAGATGGCTATATTATTGTGACAGTTTGGGATTTGTGGCAATCTCGCTATTGGAAAAGTATTTTTAAAAACTGGCAAGATAAACTATTCGGAAAAAGTGAATTGGATTTCAATGACTGTTATATAACATTTACAGATAATAGTGGGCGGGTATTTAATAGATTTCACCACGCGTTTACTAAATATGATTTAGTTGGGCTTTTTAAAAATAGTGGATTTAAAATAATTAGCTGTCAAAAAATAGGTGGGAATATTGTGATAGTCGGGAAAAAGTGAAAATATTATAATTGCTGTGGGTGTTTGAGTTTTTTTATTCCCGTATTCTAAGAACTTAGGAATTTGAAATTGATATAAAATGATATTAATTTGATTGTTTCTTAGTGGTTGTGATTCGTATATTCGTATGAATTCGCTTGCCTGCCATTAGGTAGGTAATTCTTAGAGAATTCCTTGACTAAAATTTAATAAAAGTGTATTCTCATATAAGACTTATTTAACAGATAATTTATGTAATTAAGAGTCGGGGAGTAAATCTTCGGTTTTTGGTTTGTTATTATAAAAAAAATGAATAAAACATTAACAGAGTTCAACTTAAATCAAAGAAAATCAAAAAAATACCCAGAATTTAGAGCTGGCGATATTGTTAAGGTTCATCGTCGAATTAAAGAAGGTGAGAAAGAAAGAGTTCAGATTTTTGAAGGAATAATTATCGCCAAAAAAGGTGGGCAGAGTAGCTCTCCTACAATAACTGTAAGAAAAGTTTCTAGTGGAGTAGGTGTGGAGTTGGTGTTACCCGTGTATTCTCCATCTATTGATACAATCGAAGTTGTCAAAAGAGCTAAAGTTAAAAGAGCTAAGCTTTATTATATTAGAGATAAGTCAGCCAAATCTTTAAGATTAAAATATAAAGATATTGCTAAATTTGGTGTTACAGAAGAAGCTGTAGAAGAAAAAGAAATTGCCGAAAAAGATGAAGTTATCGCCGAATCGAAAGCGGAAGTTCCTAAAAATGATGAAGTTAAAAAAGCCGATAATTCCAAAGATAAAGTGGAAGAATTTAAAGGAGAGGCTGAAAAAAAATAAACTATTTTACTTTTTTGTTTTTTGCGTTATAATAATTTAGTGCTCGTTATAGAAATTTGTTTTTTTATTTTGCAAAAATATAGCAGATAAGCGAAAAGTTAGCCGCGGTGCTGAAATTGGTATACAGGCCAGCTTGAGGTGCTGGTGCTCGTAAGGGTGTGTGGGTTCAAGTCCCACTCGCGGCACAGGTGGCAACAATATTGATTGTAGAATATTTTTTTAGACTGGAGAATTTATGTAAATGAACTGGGACGCAGAAGGGTTCGCTCAAAGAACCCAGGCCCGAAGGGAAGTCCCACTCGCGGCACAGGTGGCAACAAAAAGGACGATTAGCTCAGTTGGTTAGAGCACTTCTCTTACAAAGAAGGGGTCACTGGTTCGAGTCCAGTATCGTCCACTGATAAGGGCGTATAGCTCAGTTGGTTAGAGCGCGTCACTGATAATGACGAGGTCCCAAGTTCGAATCTTGGTATGCCCACAAGGAACACGCAAGCATTTTAGCATATTAACATTTAAACAAAAATTGCTAACATGTTGAAATGTTAAAATGTTTTTTGTTTTTGCCTGGGTAGCTCAGTGGTAGAGCAAAGGATTGAAAATCCTTGTGTCGTCAGTCCGATTCTGACCCTAGGCACAATTTTATAAATTAAAATTTATAAAAAAGAAACAAATTTCAAGAAACAAGAGCACAAACAATATTAAATAATTCAATTTTCAAATTAAAACGAATAAATTTAGCTAGTATAATTTGAGATTTATTTGTTACTTATTTCTGGGTGCTTGTTTTTTCTCCAGGGGGACCATAGCTCAGTGGTAGAGCAGGCGACTCATAATCGCTTGGTCGGGGGTTCGAATCCCTCTGGTCCCACGTGTTTCGTATATTTTTAAACAGGGCTAACTCTTTGATTGTAGACCAAAAGTTTTCTGTGCATATTTTCTTAGCTGGGGGCGGCGGCGAATCCTCGCCTATTGACAGTTAAGCCCCTATTCTCGCATAGATTTAAGTGTTATAATTTAAGAGAAAATGTAGTAAATTTAGATTGATAACTTTTTAAATATAGGCTTGTTGGGATATTTTAAAGTTTTGCAGAACAACGCAGGTGTCGTATAGTGGTTATTACACGTCCTTGCCAAGGATGAGATGGCGGTTCGATTCCGCTCACTTGCTCAGCGATAATTAATTGACAAAAGTATAATAAAGTTATA
>JBBQOS010000015.1:0-19406 GCA_038331135.1 Candidatus Moraniibacteriota bacterium
TTTAGCTACGACCTCAACCCATTCTTCATTATATTTACCAAAGTTAAATTTTTTGATTAAAATCGGCTCGGCAGAAATTTTTATCATTTCTGAAATAGTGGCTTCGTGAGTACTTTTTATAGCTAACATTTGAGCATAATAGTGGTCAAAGATAACCTCCAAGACTCGGATATCTCCCAAGGCATTATGAGCTGGAGCATCTGCTACATCAAATTCAAAATAATATCTCAGATATTGCAAATTATACCTGGGAATTTCTCCTTGATGGTCAAGATAATGGGCAATTTTAAAGGTATCAATGATTTTTTTGATAATCAAGCCTTCTTTCTTTAACATCTCTGTGTCAAAACCGGCATTGTGAGCTACCAAAATATTATCTTTTTCAAAGATAGCTTGAAGCTCTTTAAACATGGCAGAATCAATAAAGGGCTCTTTATCGGCCACCATTTTATTGGTAACATGCGCTACCGACATTGACTCTACGCTAATGGACACCGGGGGCTTAAATAAACTTTCTTTTTCTTCGCCTTTAAATTTGTAAGCTACTTGGCACAATCTATCCTCCTTGCCCAAGCCGGTCGTCTCAGTATCTAAAAAAACTAAATTTTCTTTTTGCATAATTAAAATTAATCATTAAAATAATTTATATTCATTGCTTCTTTTACTTCTTTTAAGGTTTGGGTGGCTACAATTCTAGCTTTTTCTCCCCCTTCTTTCAGCATATCCATAACTGCTTGCGGGTCTTTAGATGCCTCAATTCTTTTTTCTCGAATCGGGGCTAGGAAATTTTCCAAAACCGCAATCAATCTTTTTTTAACTTCCACATCACCTACTCCACCTTGTTTATAGTGATTTTTTAAATCTTCTAGTCCATCTGTATCTTTATCAAAAGCACTCAAATATTCAAAGACCGGATTGCCTTCAACTGTTCCGGGATCTTCAATTTTTAAATGATTAGGATCGGTCATCATTCCCATAACTTTCTTTTTTACTTCCTCGGAACTGTCCGAAAGATAGATGGCATTGTTTAACGATTTCCCCATCTTTGATCCTCCATCTGTTCCAATCAATCTTTTTATCTTAGAAAGCATCGATTCACACTCCACCAAAACATTTGTTTTATAAGTATGATTAAATTTACGCACAATTTCATTGGTCTGCTCTATCATTGGCAATTGATCTTCTCCTACGGGCACCAATTGGGCTTTAAAAGCGGTAATATCCGCCGCTTGACTGACTGGGTAAATTAAAAATCCAGCGGGCAAACTTTTTTCAAAACCTTTTTGAGCGATTTCTGTTTTTACCGTCGGGTTTCTCTGCAGTCTCGCAACCGTTACCAAATTCAAATAAAACATCGTTAAGTCAGATAGTTCAGGCACGCTAGATTGGATAAAAATGGTATTTATTTTTGGGTCCAGTCCGATTGAAATATAATCCAGCGCTAATTCTAAAATATTATCTCTTACCTTCTGGGGATTATCAGCGTTGTCGGTGAGAGCCTGCATATCCGCAATCATGATAAACTGATTGCATTCATGTTGCATTTTTAATCTTTTTTCAAGTGATCCGACATAATGCCCCAGATGCAATTTACCAGTTGGCCTGTCTCCAGTTAAAATTGTTTTTTTATCATTCATAATCAAAAATTTAATTACACATCTTCCCTCTCCCTCTCGTGAGGGGGAGAATTAAAGAGGGGGTGTGTAATTTATACACATATTAACATACCAAAATTTACCTCCTTATTATAACGCAGTTATTTAAATATTTAAAGCCTAAATTTTTCCGTCTCTTTGATTTATCTGTTCTTTTTTGTTTTCAGGTATTTTACCATAAATTTCATCAATCTCCTTCGGTTCAGTTATCATTTTTTCAGCAATAAAATTAATCAATCGAAAAAGTGAAGATGCGGTTTCTATGTCATCCTTAAGATCCATTTGCCCTGGGTGCACAGATTCATTTCCAACAACCCTTAGAGAATCCAGAGATTCTTGAATTTTATGTGGCAAGCCTTTTTTAACCAACTTTGATATATCACAATTTAAATCTCTTCCTTTTTCTCCTAATTGAATGCACAATTTTTGCAGAGCAAGCCTAAGTAAGGCAGAAGCTCCTCTGGGAGATTTTTGTAAAATTTCTGCAGCTTCAATGTAATCATTTTGAATTTCTTCATTTAAATCCTGATTGGGCGGTTCAATTCCTTGAAAATTGGGAAATATCATAACCTCATCATGCCAAATTGAATATTCGTTACAATGATTACAAAAACATACGTGGTTATCTATTAATTTTAAGTATCCATTATTATAATAATGCAAATCTTTCCATGATTGATTAGAGAATGCATCGCAAAATGGACAGTTAAACGAAGTTTTCTCAAATTCTGGTGACCTATATGGTATTTTTTGCATAATTATGTATTTTATCTCGTTATTTTTTTAATTTTTTATTCTCCATAAATCCAATAATTCTATCTAATTCTTCGATTTTCTTTCGCCTATTATCTAAAACATTTTTAGGAAATATTTTTTTATATTCATCAACATTGCATCTTTTTCTCTCACAAATATGTCTTTTCTCAAACTCTTTTTTATAATATTCTGATTTTTTATTCTTTATTATTTTTCCAACGTTCAAAATTCGCAATAATAATGCCTCTAAACACGGATTATTCTCAATTAAGAACACTCCACTATCTTTTGCCATTTTTCTAGCTGCCTCTATTTCAATTTTGGGCCTATCATTATCAATAATTACCACGCGAGCATCAAAAGCTCCGTAATAATTAATTGCTTTTTTCACAACCATATCAGGCGCACCTCCATTACCATTTTTAATCTTTATCCTTAAGTCAATATTGTACTTTCCGTATATTGTATTTAAATACCTCAAGAAAGCATCTTCGCCCGCACCTTCTCCATAAAAAAGAATTGTCCTTTTTTGTTTTTTCCATTTTTTATTTTGATATTTTCTTTTTAGCATATGTGCAAAGCATTAATCAATATTAGGCACCGCACCATATGCTCCCGCCACATATTTAGCATAATAATTATCATCAGCTCTTACGCCGTCTACATCATCCAGTCTCCACGCTTCACTGCTTCCATGATCATTCTTTTCTGTTAAAATAATCTGATATTTATCCATTTGATTCAATATGCGATGACTATGCGTGCTAAAAATAATCTGAGCATTTTTAGTATTCGTATCAGGAGAAATAAATAATTCAAAAAGTGCTTCGACCATGTCAGGATGGAGATAGGCATCTAACTCATCCAATATTGCAATGCTCCCATCCTCTAAGACTTGCAATATACTTTTCAATAGTGTAACTAACTGTTTTGTCCCAGATGATTCATATATTATTGGAATTTCAAATGACCCTCCATTGATAGAATGAAAAACCGTAGCATCCAACGATGATCCTCTTTCCTTCTTTTCCTTTTTAACATCAAAAGAAGTAATTCCTAGGTCAAAACGTGCCAGTATTTTTTCGGCCTTTTCTTTTAATATTTTATTTTCACTATAAAATTCAAGCGCACCAAAAAAATTAAAACTACTTAAAAATGGAAATAAATTTTCAGGTAATCCAGTTTCGACAACATTGGTTCTTATTTTTGACCAATAATCAGTAACAGTCTTACTCCCAATGTGATTAAACTGATTTGCGATACTGATAATGCTTGCGTTGTTACGTAATGATTTTTTGAAATCTTTTGGTAATTTAAAGTTTTTTCCAGTGAATTCATATTTCTCCGTTTCACTATTCCAACTGCGCACAAAAAGAGTTTTTGATGTTAATCGCTGCTTCCCTTTAGTTTTTATTTTTAACTCCTCAGCAATAATTCTCTTATTAGTTATTGAAACAAAATATTCATAAATTTCTTTTTCAATTTCAAATTCAATCGATATTTCTGTAGGATTATTTTTAGTATTATTAAAAATAAACGGTTTTACAGGAATTTCGGCATCTAGTTTCACTTTAAAAGAATCCAAAATAAACCACTTTAAAAAAGGCAAAACTTTTATTAAATTAGTTTTACCGGAAGCATTTGGACCAATAATAACTAGCGCTTTTGAAATTCTTTCACCAGAAAGTGAATCTGCATAAATATCACTTATCGGAGCTTTATCATTCACCAAAAGACTGACTATATTTTCATCTGCAAAGGAATAAAAGTTTTTACAAGAAAATGAACGAATCATAATGTTATTTTGTTATTAATTATGCCTAAATAATAGCATATGTGTAAATATAAGTCAACATAATACAATTTTATGTATAAAATACAGTTATAATGTAGAAAAAAATTTATTTAACTTGGGATTTTTTATCTCTTAAATATACAGGCACAGCCAAGAAACTCAAGAGCATTTGAACAATTCGACTAACAATAGCCACGCTAACTACGGCGCTAGCACTGAGACCAAAGATGCTAAAAAAGGTAATATAGGCCCATTCCTTAACCCCAATATTATTGATACTAATAGGAATCGAAGAAACAACACTCGATAAAAAGATAACTGAAAGATAATCTAAAATATTTATATCAATCTCTAGTGCCCAAAAAAGAATCCAGTTAGCTCCGGCTAACCCTATAAGATTAAAAATAAACGATAATCCAATAGCTTTCCAAATATGACTAGCCCTTCCATTGTAATAATTTATTTCTCTTATTATTTTATTTAAAAAAACGTCTAACTTTTTAAAAGGACTTTTGAATTCTTTTTTCCGGTAAAGTTTTAGGAGCATAAACAAAAAAATTAACCCGCCCAAAGCTAAGCTGTTTAAGATTAATAATATATTGTTTTCCAATATTATTTTAAAATTTAAAACAGAAAAAGTAACTGCCAAAAACATTCCACCCCAAAGACCGGTTAGTCTGTCCATTATTACGCTTGAAGTAGCTTCTTTGAATTTATTGGAAATTTTTCCAATATGATAAATTTTAAAACTATCTCCGCCCAAAAAAGACGGCATAAAATTATTAATAAAAGTGGCAGTAAAGTATGATTTAAAAAATTCTCCCAAGGGTAAAATTATCCCCCGCAGACGAGCTAAGAATTGCCATTTACGTGCCGAAAAAATCATCCCTGTTAAATAAAATACGACATATAAAATTATTTCACCAGCATCTAGCCTTTTTAAATATTGAGCCACTTCGCTCCAATTTACTTCAAAAATAATCCACCACAAAAAAAGCCCACTCACCAGAGCTTTTATAAAAATTTTTAATAACTTTTTATTTAACATAAGACGATATAGCCTCCCCTCCTCAATCCCCTTACAATCGCTTGTCGCCCATAGCTTTAACATTGGCGCAAGAGGAGGAGGCTCTGTTTGATTAATTTTTTTTAGATACCCGACTATACAGCAAATAATATTTCCTCGCCACATTTTCCCAACTCATTTCTTGAGCTTTTTCTCGACTTGCTAGTCCCATCTGCACACGCAATACATCATTTTTTAAAATCATCTCTATTTTTTCGGCTAAATCTTCGGCATCTTTCATTTTTATAATCATCCCATTTATTTCATCTTCGACCAATTCCTCTGTCCCTCCCGTTTGGGTGGCCAAAATCGGCAATCCGGAAGCTAGAGCCTCCAACATTGCATTACTCATACCCTCGTTCAATGAAGGTAAGACAAAAACGCTAGCTTCTTGATAATAAGTGGCTATTTTATCTCTAGATATTAATCCTGCAAAATCAACAAATTTTTCTAAATTCAATTCTTTTATTAAACTTGTTAGAGCTTCTTTTTCGTTTCCTTCTCCCACTAAGCGCAAGAAAATGTTTGGATATTTGGGAGCCAAAGTGGACAACGCTTCAATTAAATAATTTATTCCTTTTCTAGCGGTTATCCGAGTTCCTCCCAATGTAATAATAAATTTATCTTTTGCTCTTTTGGATTCATCTGGATGAAAATTATTTACATCTATCCCATTGCAAATTACTTCTATTTTTTGTTTTCGATCAGTTTGTGTGGCTAAATCTCGAAGTCCCTGACTATTAGAAATAACTGCAGCGGATTTTCTCCAAATTAATTTTATAAGCGGCTTCAATATAAAATAAATAAATTTAAATCTTTCGCTATAACCCGGCACATCTGAACCACGCAAGGAAATGATGTAGGGAATTTTTTTGGTCATTTTTAAATAAAGCGAAATTACTCCGCAAGGAACCGTAAAAAACGAATGAGTTAAATCATACTTATTTTCTTTAGCTAGCTTATTAGCAACAAAAAGGGCTTTCCATGCGTAAACGATAAGTTCTTTTTGTGATTGAAAATG
The DNA here is from genome assembly GCA_038331135.1 of Candidatus Moraniibacteriota bacterium. Taxonomy (GTDB): domain Bacteria; phylum Patescibacteriota; class Minisyncoccia; order Moranbacterales; family UBA9337; genus UBA9337. The sequence goes on from JBBQOS010000015.1 coordinate 6,294, forward strand.
AAGATTATTTCCATTTTTTCCAATCGGTACTTTATAAATATTAATATTATCACCTATTTTTTCAATAGAATATTTCTCGTCAGTGGCGGATGTAATAAAATCTATTTCTAAATCTTTAATTTTAGAAAATTCTTTTAAAATATAATTTGAAGCATATCCTGCTCCGCCCCCAAGTGGCGGATATTCGTAATTAAAAAATAGTATTCTCATTTATTTAAATTTAAACCTTACCCATTCACCTCCCCTCCCTAGCAAGGAGGGGGATTACAGGGTGGGGTTAAATTATTTTAGATTAAAAATTTCTTTCCAATTATATCTCTTGGCCACTGCCCCGCCTTCATCTTTATAAGTCCTAAATTTGGATTGATCTGGCGCTTCGCAGTTTACAGTAATCGGCTTTGGCATTATATGATATACGGTCAATGTTCCAAATTTTTTCTCCTCTATCAAACTGAATTTAACGAAATATTTGTCCATAATTTTTTTATCTGATTGGCTACGAATAATGACAAAATAATTCGCTTTTTTACAAATCTTAATTCCATCACCCACATTCAGACCATCTCGAGGAATTTTTTTCTGATCAAGCAAATATGCAAAAGCTCGATGAAATTCACTTTGTCCATAGTATAATACAGCATAATTATTTTTTTTATAAATGCTTTCTATATAATCTACGATGGATTGTTGTTGCTCTAGGGTTATTCTAGTTTTTTGTTTTAATATTTTGTCGCTTCCTATATCAATCACTTCAATCTTAGCTTTGGCAAGTTGATTTAAGAAATTAACAGTAAAATATAAATTAAAAGCCACGAAAACTATAGTTACAGCCCAAATTAAGTTATTAATTTTTAAAACTTTGGAGAGCTTACTCACTATTAACCCCCAAAAAATAAAAGGTAACGGAATTATAATCAAATAAAATCTAGGCGATAGATCATAGGCCAGTAGTGTGAAAGTTCCAAAAGATATCACAAAAAGAATCACATTGAGCATAAGGAAATCTTTTTTCTGAGGCTCTTTTTCTCTAAATGTCTCAAAAAATAACAGCACTATCCCCAAAGTAAAGATTATGGCGGCAATAATTCCTACTAAAAGATGATCTCTGCAACCCTGATTACAATCAATCTCTATATTCTTTGTTTTTAATTCAGCAACAATCCTAGGAAGTTCTGCCCCCTGAAATCCGCTTATTATCGTCCAATAACTCAATGAGCTTTCTGTATAATTTTTTATCAATTTCTCAACAATATCATATTTAGCTTTGCCCTCGGATTTGTCTTCAACTGTAGCGGTAAGTTGTTTGATATTATCTCCCCCGCTTTTTATGTCATTAATTATTAACGGTAAATTTAAAAACAAAACTATACAAACGCTAAGCGCCCAAAAAATTATTTTTATGCGCGGTCTTTTTATTATCAAAAACAATACTGCCACAATAAAAATTACTATCATAGCCAAAAAATGAAGCTGAGAGAGAATTCCAAACATCAGGGCACTTAGAAGTAGCCAATAGCCTTGTTTCTTGCTCTTTTCGCTATCTACGGCCCCCAAGAGCGACAGTAGGAATAAGATAATAAAAAATGGCAATAAATTAGGGTTCCAAGCAAAGCGCGCATAAGTTACCAAAAATAACGAAGTTGAAAATATCGCCCCTATAGCTAGAGAAAAATTCTTGGAAAAATATCTTCTTAGCAAAAAATAAAAAGCCACCATCGATAAAATTGAAAAACATAATGTTGCCAAAGTAGAGCCTATGATTGAATTATTAACCGGCACAGAAAAAATATAATCGATATAATAAGAGGCTGGCCCCAGTCTTAAGAAGCTTCCCGCTGCTCTAGGTCCCAATAAAGGTAAATTTAAAATTCCCCCCTCCAAAGATTCATTTATCAACGTTGCATCCCTAGCTTGATCCAACTCAAAGTGGGTCCAAGGAATAATGTTATAACTTCGCAAGAATACGCCTACTGCAAAAAATAATACAAATATCCAGAAATATTTATTTTTAAAAAAATCAAGTTTCTTAATTAAATTAGTTTTGTTTTTTTTATTTTTACTCATTTTATTTCAATGTGTTATTCCAATAATACACGCTAATTGGACCGCGTGTTTTTATATTATTTATTTTTTCTAAATTTGCATCAATATAACTAAGTGCTTCTTTAGAAATAAAAGACTCATCATTATCTGAATAAACTATCCAACCGCTATTGTTTTTATTTTTAATTTCCATTAATTTTTCTAAGTCTATTTTTTTCTCAGTTTCGTCAGCTCTTTCTCCTCCCAGCGAAATCACTTTCATTTTAGCACCCTGCCAATAAAAATTTCTAAAATTTCGAGTAACTAAAACGTCATTTTGTTCGTGCTTGCTAACGATAAAGCTAAAAACATTGCGATAATTCGGATTGGGCGAATCTGAGGTTTGAACATACGTATTTTCTCTAGCATAAAAATAACCCCAATTAATAGTGGCAACAACTAAAAATACAATAGTTAAAAAATAGATTTTTTGGCTATAATTTTTTAAATTCATTCTAAAAAAATTAGCCACTGTCCAAATCCCGACAGACATTAAAATTATTTGGAAAGGTTTGGCAAAAAAAATATATTGTTCGCCAGTATTTCTGTTCCAAAGAAAAATGGCTCCCAAAAAAATAACCAAATAATTAACTACCAAAAAAACTCCGGCTTGAGTGCTTTGCTTAATTAGCGCGTACGCCCCTATGCCCAATAGGATTATAGCTACTATTAAATTCGAATAATCGGCAAATGATTTGCCAAAATAAGAAAAATGATTTTCCCAGCTTAGCGAGCCAATGAGAACATTGCCTTTTAAATTCAAGATGATACCTACCACAACAGCAATTAAAGTGTAGAGTAAATAATGATTTTTAATATTTTTGGTTTTTCGGTAAGTAATAATGCCCATAACTCCAAAATAAACCAGACCGATAAAAACAATATTAGCCGCCAAAAGATGCAAATGCATGCTCAAAAGTCCCAATAAAACAACCGGAATCAAAAAAATAAAATTGAGCCCCATTGTGTCATTTAATTTATTTAATTTCTCCCATTTGCTTTTAATTTTAGATTCAAATAAATTAAAAGCTGCGTAGCTAAAAATCAGAAAAACCGGCATAAACATCGCATACATCCTCATCTTGCGAGAAAACTCAATTCCATCAATGCTCAGAGCCATGAGTAGCGCTGCAATAATTCCAATTGCTTTATTTTTAGTAAATTTAAAAGCTACCCAATAAACTGCCAGAACTGCCAAAAGACCCCACAACCCGCTAATTGCGCGATAAGACCATTCTTGACTGTCCGGTAAAAATTTTAAAGTTTGAGCTACTTGCCAGTTATAAATCCAAGCCCGAGTATAGGTAGTTTCTCCATCTTGCCAAAAATCAAGATCAAAAAATGTTTTAAAATAGGCATTATCTACAAAAGGTTTTTCCCAATTAAAATCCCATCTGCGCCACTCGCCCGTTTGTAAATAACCATAAGCCGTGTTTACTCCCAAAAATTCATCCGCCGAAAAAGATTTTTCTCCCAAATTATAAAAACGTAAAAACCCCGCCAAGGTTAGAATAACTAATAAAACGACCAATGTTTTATTGCCCATTAATAAACTTTTCATAATAGCAAGTTTAAATATTTAACTGAACTAATTTTAACCAATATTTAGTTATTTAGCAAATAAAAAGATAATCGCTAGCAACTGCTATTAAAATCCATCTTAATTTGCAATAAGTAGTTCTACGCTTGTTACACTGTTCTTTTCTTCAAGTTTTGAAATTAATTTTGAGATACTGTCACGAACTGAGCCTAGTTTAATCTATGCAGGAGTTGCGATTGTAGCTGGATTTGCTGCGTCCTTTGCTCTTGTAAAGCCACAATTAAGTGCGCCGTTGCCTGGGGTAGCTATTTCTTCTGCGCTCATCCCTCCGCTAGCGGTAACGGGAATCGGGATAGCCCGATTAGATTGGTCTATGATCAGTAATTCTTTTCTTTTGTTTATTATTAACGGAATTGGGATAGTCTTTTCCAGTATGATTGTTTTTTCCATGATGCACTTATATATCAAGCGCCAAGTTGCAACAAAAACAATCCTGAAAGAAGCTGAAGAAGTTACCAAGGAAATAAAAAATGCAAAAAAGGAAAAAGAAAAAGATAACAACTAAAAGTAGCATAAAAAAAATCCCACCAAATGGTGGGATTTTTTATTTTTTAATTAAGGTTACTTTTTAGTGATCCTTATTAAAAGGTTTTCGTATTCATTTATCATATGTTTTATCGAAAATTTTTCTTCTACACTTTGCCGACATGTCTCAGCTGAAATCATCTCGGTCTTCTTAACTGCTTCGATCATTTCATCTACATTATTGACAATGAATCCATTAACCCCATCTTGGATGATTTCCGGAACTGAACCCCTTTTGAAAGCCACCACTGGCGTCCCACAGGCTAGCGCTTCTATCATCACCAACCCGAATGGTTCCTCCCACAATATGGGGAACAAAAGACAACACGCTTTTTTTAGATATTCCACCTTTGCATCAAAATCTACCTCCCCGATATATTTAATTAATTCTCCGTCAATTCTTGGCTTTACTAATTTTACATAAAAATCTTGGTCAACTGAATCTATGTTTGCCGCAATTATCAGGGGAATTTTTGTTTTTTCTGCCACAGTAATTGCCTCCAGTATTCCCTTGGAAGGCGTAATTCTTCCTAGAAATAATAAGTAGGCTTCTTTGTGCTGTAAAAATGAAAAATTTTCGACAGCGAGTCCATTGTAAATAATATTAGCATTAGGAAGAAAGAATAGTGGAAGCCTTTGATTTTTACTTATGAAAACAAAGTTATGATTTTTAAATAAGCCTATATTCTTGTGATAATATTTGATGTGCTCAGAAATACTTGTCGAATTATGAAATGTGAAAACCACCGGCACTGTGAAAAGCTGAGATAAATCAACATCGTTTCCATCAATTTTGAATCTACAAACAGCGGGTTCGTAGTGCATATGAATAACATCAAATTCACCTTGTCTTTTTATAATCTCAGTTAGCTGCCTTTCCTCCCAATGTCTATTTTCCTCGGGATGAAGACTTGTTGGATAGGGATAGGATTCTACTTTGGTGATATTTTCACCCCCGATTGTTGACTCTCCGCTGCAAAAAACAGTGACTTGATGCCCACGCTTAGCTAAACCTTTCGCTACTTCAGCTACAATTAGTTGGATACCGCCATATTTAATAGGAGGCACAGGAATTAACATTGGGGAAACAATAGCAATTTTCATTTTTTATTTATAATAAGTGATTTATATATCTCAACATAGCTTGAAGCCATGGCAATAATGTCAAAACGAATTTTAGCCTCATCGCGACAATCCTTTCGTGAAATTTCATTTGTCCTTTTCATATATTCTGAAAAATCTTTCTCTTTATCTACAATAAAACCTGTTTTACCATTACGCAAAACTTCAGGCACAGCTCCATTATTCAGAGCGATAACTGGTGTTCCACAAGCTAGGGATTCAACCATAACAAGTCCAAATGCTTCACTCCAGCGAGAAGGAAAAAGCAAGGCGGAGGCACTTGATAGTAAGGCCGCTTTTTCTTGGTGATTAACCTCTTTGATAAACTTAATTCGCTCACCATCCACATAGGGGAATACTTCTTTTTCTAAAAAAGGCTTATCTTCTTCGCGAATTTCTCCAGCGATTGTTAGGCGTACTCCTAATTTATGAGCAGCTTGCACTGCGATATCAATTCCTTTGTTTTCAGAAAGAGTACCCAGAAATACAAAATGACTATCGTTGTTTTTGAAGCTAGGAGTGAAAGATTCGACATCAATCCCATGATAAATTGTTGTCGCATAATTCAATTTTGGCGCAAGACTACGCTGAGAATCGCTAATTGAAATAAATGGGTATTCTCTAAAAGCTTCTGCTAAATAAGGAAATTCTGGTGGCAAGCTACTATGGAGTGTTGTCACGAAAGGAATAGAAACGAAAGGCGCCAGTGCAATCGGATGAAAGCCCATGTGGTTATGCACTATCTCAAAATCTTTAATCCGCTTTCCCAATTCAAAAAAAGATAAAAATTCATATTGTTTAATTCCGTTCCAATCAAAACCACTCACAAGATCATACATGGGTTTAGCGATAACTGGGATAAGTTTTCCTGAAACTTCAGAACCACCACAGGCAAATGTTGTTACCTCATGTCCAAGTTCAACTAAACCCTTGGCTAAGTTAGCAACCACAAGTTCAGAACCTCCATATTTTTGAGGTGGTACGGTCTTCCATAACGGGGCTAATAGTGCTATTTTCATAAATATAAATTTTATTTAATTATTTTATAAGAGATACTGTTGGTATTTTTTTTCTGCGCTTAACAATAATTTTTCTGAATACACCTTGGTCGGTTTTATTTTCCAATAAACATAAAAGACAGAAAAAACTACCAAAGCAGCCACCAAGAAAGCCACTACCATAATCAGATTGCCCCACCAAATAGCTGCTACAGCACCTAAAAGATACCAAAAGCCCAAAATAATTTCGATATAAGTGTTTTTTATAATACTCGGCATCTTTTTTAGTACGAATTTGTTAGTTCTCTCGAAGCCAAATTTTTTTCCAAAAACAAAAGCGATCCATGCCTCTGAATATACTAAGGACATACCCATATGGACAACAAATGCTCTAAGGGCACGGACTATAAATTTTTCTTTCTTTCTAAATGTTACCAAAAATAGCAACGCTTTTGATGCAAGTGTGATAAAAATTGCCAACGAGGCACAAATTAGCACTTGCTTATGATATTGGGTCACATGAATAGCGGGATGTAAAATCACAGGAAAAGCTGCTAATGCAGCGAAAGGCAAGAAAAGAAATTGTTGCCAAGCTGTTAAATGAGAAAGGAAACCAATCCATGATCGAAATGATATTTTTCCAAAAAGCATCAACAAGGTTTTTAATGACTGGGCATTACCAAAGGCCCATCTCCACTTCTGTTTTCGGTAAGACTCAATATCATAGGGCATGAGACCATGTCCCACGGGGAAATCGACATAAACGCCTCGATAGCCCGCTTCGTAAATCCTTAATCCCACATCAGCATCTTCGGTCAATGCTTCTCCCCGAAAACCACCAATCTTATTTAATACATTCAACCTGTACATACTTACCGTACCTGTGGATGGAACACAATCTAAATGATTTGCCATATTCATATAAATCTCGAAAAAATGCCGGTATTCATCAGTAATAGGTTGATTTTTTAAAATACAATTTCGATAATGCTGAGGAAATTGTACTAACGCTATTTTTTCAGAAAAAAATGATATAGCTGTCGCTAAAAATTTTGAATCCACCAGATAATCAGCGTCTATAATAGCAATGAACTCTGATCGTTTATCTATTTTTTTTAAAATATAATTAAGAGCACCTGCCTTGAAACCAGGCAATTTATCAACATGGAAAAATTTAAATCTATCTCCAAGTGTTTCCATGAATGCCTTCACGGGCTTCCAAGTGGTTTGGTCTTGCGTATTATTATCTATGACTAAGACTTCAAATTGATTATATTCAAGTTTGGACATAGATTCAATCGTCTGCATAAGGATTGCCGGGGGTTCATTATAGGCTGGAATAAGGACAGACACGAAAGGTTGCGATTTAATTTCGTATTGCTTGGGTTTACGATGCGGAATAAGCGCGATAATTATTTGAGAAATCGACAAAAAAAGCCCCGCTAATAGATTCAGGGCTAAAAAAATAAAAACATATTGAGGTATGAAAGCGGAAGCTATCAGGACAAAAATAAAAAATGATGCGATACCCATAGATTAGTTTTAATATTTAATATGTATCTAGGGCCATTAGGGCTAAAATAATAATACCCAATTTGTATTAAGCATCAATAAGCCCCGAACTCATTTGTCATTCTAGCACAAGATCAGAAAAATTCCAATCATTTTAAAAGTTAAAATAAAAAGTTACTAATTTATTTCTGGAAAACGATCATCAATTATCTTGTACGCCAATGACGCAAATCGATCTTTTCCCGCATTTGCTTCGGCGGAATTATCAGCAATCATTATGAATTGTTCACATTCATCTTATAGTCGGACTCTATTTTGCAATGAATCCGATATAATGACCTAGGTGCAATTTTCCAGTTGGACGGTCTCCTGTCAAAATTATATTTTTCTTATCCATAAATTTAAAAATAATCTACTTTTTTAATAATAGACTTATTATAACTTATTTTAAAAAAATGAAAATTAATATTTAATATTAAAAACCGAACCATATAAATAGTTACACGTCTTCTTGAATTATAATATGTGAAATTGAGATGTTTAGTTGTCGACTGATTATTGTTTCCGCAAATTTTGGTCGATTATAATGAGTTTACGAATAATTATTTTTTTGTAAGAGTTCCTTCAATCTCTTTACCACCCATAATACCCTCTTCTCCTGCTAGATACTCTGAGCTAAAAATAACTGTTTTTATGAGTACCAGTGAGTTTCCTTGATGATTAAATTCATAATACCCACCACTAGGAGTCTCTCCGTATAATCTGACGGCGGTCCCGAATTGTTTCCAAGTTAGAAATTGAAAATCCTCAGAACCTAAAATAAAGGTCACCGTTCCATCAGTATTTAGGTCCATTGATAATTCATAATAATTGACTCTCTCATCCCCGCCTGAAGTATTTTGCAAAGTGCCTGCCCAAGTCCCAGCTGACAAACTGTTTACATCTTCAGATGAAACGGCTGCTATATCGGGTGAGGCGGTCACCTCGTTACTTGGCTCAGTAACTGGAGCTGTCATCTCTCCTGGCTGTGTTATACTCAAAATTTCTTCTACTGTTTTCTGATCTTCTGTTTCCGGCTTTATACCATTGTCATTTAGCCAAATATCAACTTCTTCTTTTTTTAACACAGAGATATTAACTGGTGGTTTCGTTTTATCTTTGGTATATACAGGCAGTGCCACTCCAATAATTTTCCCGTCTTGAACTGCTCCCTTGAACTGATCTACTGCAATCATTGCGGCATTAAATTTTTCAAAACCTGTTTTTAGGTTTTTTGGAATTTCATTAATATTCAAAAGTGTTGTAATTGGCTCTGTAATTTTTCTGGCATCTCCGATTATAGCTGAAATTTTATTATGATTCCCAAGCGCAATAGTCGCGGCATCTTCGGAAACTTCTAGTGTTAAATCAGCTCCTGTAATGATGACAGTCGCTTTGGCTAGGGTTGAACCAGCGGCAATAGCCGATGTTCCTCCGCTAATCACAATTCCACCTACAAACCCCGCAATTTTACAGCCATCTTTAATGACAGTCGCCGATGTTTCCAAGTTTTGAAGAGTATCTCCTGCTTCATTCCAACCATCGGCAGTTACCTGATTCTGATCTTGTTGTAGAATTTTAAAAGCTCTTTTAGCATCTACACCTAAAAATTTAGCCAGAGTAGCAATTTTTTTACCAGCAGAAGCTTTATCAAAAACATTCGAAATTTCTTGCTTATCATAAGCAAAAACTGAAGAAATAAAATTAAAACTCATTTTTTCTTCAGCCATTTCATTAGCTGATTTTTCCAAGACTAAGGAATCTTTTTCTAATGACTCCCATGATTCAATTACGTTTAACATCTCTTGATTCCATATATCATAGTCAGCATAGCTTTCAGCATCTATCAATAATTTATCAGTCTGATAGCGCAAGGAAACATATTCCTTGGAAAGAGTGTATGTTTCTTCCATCACGTTTTGTTCCAGGGTTTTTTTTGGTTGTTGGTTTTTAGAGCGATTAAAAATTAGAAAAGCACTTACTCCCAAAATGATGATTACCCCAAAGACAATCACAATGTTTTTTTTCATAGATTGTTAATTAAATTATTTAAAATTAATATTTACTTTTTTTAAAAGACAAATTCTTATACACTAAAAAACCGATAGTTCCGAGAAAAAGAACTAAACAAATAATTACTGTCATAATTACGCTCGGATATGATCCATTAAATCCACTTGCAGAAGCGTGCTTGAGCCAGATCCCGCCATATGCCCAGACTAGCACCAGTCCGTAAAAAATATTCCTGTCTTTAAGCATTCTTGAAATTCCAATTACTGTCCCGACAAGCAGAATAATCACCGTCCAAAAAACATCCGACAGCCCAAAACCGTTCCAATCAAGACTTACCAATAAAACCGTAATGTTGGCAATTGTCGCCACGGTAATCCATCCAAAATAAAAGCTAAATGGGGCGCAAATATATAGCTTATCTACCAGAGAGAATTTTTCTTTATTAATTATATCGGCAATTTTTATCAAAAAAAATAACAGTGTAAGCATAATCAAAACTGAAAGCCAGATAATGCCATAATGCCAAGTAAATATCCAAGCAATATTGGCCAGTGAAGTAATCAGAAAATATCGATTGATAGTCGCAAAAAGTTTTTCCCGTTTAAAACTGATTTCTTTTTGTCCAAAACCGAACTGATAAAACGTGTAGAATAAAAGCAGGAGATAAATGAGTCCCCAAATAGAAAAAGTAACTCCTGCCGGCGTGAAGAGATTAGCATAAGCATCAGATGCTTTTCCAGTCGTCACTCCCCCAATTGGCAGAGCATTGGCGAGAAAGTTGACCGCCACCATAGCGACATAAGCCACAGCCACAGAAATTTTAAGAAAGAGGCTATTTTTATTCATATTGTTTAAATTATTAAAAATAGTAAAGCAAGTTAGATTCTCTTGGGGTGTTATTTATTTTTTTTTAAATTTCTATACCAATTAACCCACTGAAAATATATTAATTTCATTATAATTCATTAATATTACTTTGCAAGCAGAAAAATTTCCATTGGGAATTTTTAGAATAAATAAAAAATTATCTTTTTGTTGTTAATAAAATAGATACCTCCACAGAGGACTCTGCAGAGGTATCTAAAAAAGTTTGAGTGTTTTTTCTTCTCTTAGCTTTTTTTGGAGATTATAACAGAAAGATACTTGAAATTTTTTATTCCAATTATTCTTCTACAGAAGATTTAACAATCATTCCATCCTCACCAAAGGTCAGCACATCGCTCTTGTTTAGTGAAATATTCTTTTGTAACTTTCCTGTTTCCTGTTGCACAACATCAAAACTCTCAATTGAGCCAGATTGTGCATCAAATGAAAAATCTGTAACCACCCCTAATTTATTACCATTTTCAGAGATAACAGATGTTTTCTGAAGACTTTTTGCCGTGTTTGAAATGCCCGAAAATCTCTTTTGTTCATCCACTGCATCATGCATCACCAATTCTGATTTGAGAAGAATACGGTCTTTTCCAATTGATTTAATATCTCCCAAATAAATCACAGATGCTCCAGAAAACCACCCTTTGTCATCAGTCAGAAATGCAAAGACGTTTCCAGAATTAGGGCTGTAAATAACGTCTTGCACGGTACCGACATCCTTACCTTGTTCAACATCCATCACTTTCCTTCCAATAATATCACTTGCTTTTATTGTATTCATATTATTAATTTTATAATTTATATCTTCATTATACTCCTTTTGCGTTCTTTCGTGAAGCAATTCTAGCCTAGATAAGAAATATACTCCCTTATTCTTAATGCCATCTAAAGCAATACAGATATCTTAATATTCCTCAAATAAATTGTGTTTTGAAATTCTGAAAAAATTGTATTGGACTTGATATGTTTTTCCATCTTCAGCAGTATGTGCAAAATTTGCACATACTGATTTTTTATCCAATTCTTTATCTTTGAAAATATTCCCAATATGCTTAGTAACAACGGATCTTTCCACCTCAAAAACATCCGATATTTGTCGTAATAAATCTTCAGTAGAAAAACAATCAGTTTCCCTTTTTTTACCATCAGAAGCAATCATTTTCAACCATACGATTTTGTCAACATAACCGTGAAAATAATCAAAAAAACATAGTTTTTCACGGTTATGGTTTAAATAGATACAAAGTCTATAATTCCCCACTAAAAGCCCTCCTCGTCACGCCGTAGCCTCAGAGTTTCCCTGCGAAGGCGGATTTTAAAACTGACTTTTTCAACTCCTTCAAATACCCTTCCGCTTTTTCTTTTCTCAAACGGAACGGGAACGGCAAGCACGAGCGGGCAAAAGCTTGTCCTGTGCCACGACACGGGATTCATTCCCCCCGCTTGTCCGCCATAGCTTTAGCGACGGCGGAACCCCATTCCTTTTTGCACGACTGCTTGGGCTTCACTCCCAAAACTTTTCGGCGGGACTATTTAACGTGCTTTTGTTTTTGTACAGATCCGACGGATCTGTAAGCTTAACAATTACTTATCAAATGTAATTATTTCCTGAGCCTTGTTGTAAACATCAATTTTATTATCTATATCTACACGATTTACCAACCAACCAAGCAATTCGCATTGATGAACAAAATCGTCAATTCTATTAACCCCATTAATTTCTTTTAATGTCACTACCAAACCAAAATTAATGCCGTCGCTACGCTTATTTAACCTTTCTTTTGATTTAATACTTAACCCCCACATACCTTTATCATAAACATCACGTGCGCGAATCCTATCCGTAAAGATTTCATGTATATGTTTAGTGTTATCCCATTTTCGGTAAAACTCCCTAGCGTTGCCTTCGTATATATAATGTTTTTTGCCATCATCATTGCTTTGATGATTTTTGTTTATAGACTTAATGCCACTACCTTTAATTCTACCAAAATATATATCTAGTTCTGTATTTGTATAATCAACTCCTTGATTAATTGAACAACTAGGGAAATAACATAAGGTAGCTTTAGCGATGAAAGGATGTTTGTTTTTATAAATTGGAACAGGTAAATTATAAGCATAAGTATCCCACTTTTCAGAAATACCACTAACGATAAATTTTATTTCATCATCATTTGCCTTTATAATGTCCTCTATCTTTTTAGGCACTATTCCATGCCCTATGAGCGGAGCTAATTCAACATTATTACTAATATTGTTCCACTTGGCAGCAGCATCTACAATTAGTGCTTTTGCGACTTCCCGATTAAGACCGAGAACTTCTATTAAATAAGCAACTTTTCG
>JBBQOS010000016.1:0-19150 GCA_038331135.1 Candidatus Moraniibacteriota bacterium
TGTGATAGTCTGTGACAAGGGTGTGATCGCGATTGAGGTTAAAAATCTTTCGGATTCGATACACTTTGATGATGAAAACTGTTATTATGAAAAAGAAGACGGAAAGAGATATATTTGGTCATACGAAGATCCACGCTCTGAAGCAAGGAGACATGGGAATGCTTTGAGAAATTATCTGAATGAGCATGGTTTTAACGCAGTCAAAGTAAATAGAATTTTAGTTTTTCCTAATGGAAAAGTTTCTTGGGAAGGAGATTTGGGGATATTTATAGCAAAAGACAAAGAATCATTGAGGAGATATATTGCTAGTTCAGAAGCGGATAATGTTTGCACAGCTGAGGTTCAAGCTGAAATAAAAAAATTACTCAATAAACTATAAATCAAAGGTAATAAAATCCTACGGCCGTAGAATTTTATTACCCTAGCTTAAGATCTAACATGGTTATTATTTATTAAATCTGATAAAATAATTTCAATTGAGCTTCATATGTATTATAATAAAATACAAACATAAGATAGTTTTATTATGTATAAACTTGGTAAAAATCAAAAGAAAATTATGTTAGTGCTTCTGGGCGGAGTAGCTTTGGGTTGCTCTAGCTCCCCGAGTCAGTATTTTAATACCTTTAAAAAAATAAAAAGAGAGTGGAATAAAGTGAACAGGCGTAGTTTCAATTATTCCATCAAGAAACTTTCTCAGGATAAGCTTATCAAGGAAAAAAAGCTAGCGGATGGATCTTTTAAATTAGTGCTTACTGAGGAAGGAAAAATTGCAGCGTCAAAACTTAATTTATTGGGAGGCTCAGTCGATTTTAAAAAACAAAAAAAATGGGATAAGAAATGGAGAATTGTTATTTTTGATATTCCAGAAAAAGATCGAGTATTTCGTGATATTTTACGTGAACATTTGTTTACGTTGGAGTTTTATAAATTACAACAAAGCGTGTTTATCTCTCCTCATCCGTATGAAAAATCAATTTTAGAATTAATAAGGTTATACTCGGCTAGTAAGTATGTTAGAGTAATCACAGCTACCAAAGTTGATAATGAAGATAATCTAAAGAATCATTTTTTCAAGCAAAAAAAACAAGGTAATAAAATCCTACGGCCGTAGAATTTTATTACCCTAGTTTTTAAGAAAAATAATAATAGTTTTAGATTAGAAGTAAAATTATGGAAAACTCATTAGCACAAAATCAAAACAAGAGGGAGCTAAAAAATCAATTAGAAACACTAATTGAAACAAAGAGGTTGATTTTAAAGCCACTTGAATTAGAATATGCGAAACAAATATTTCCTGAATTTAATAGTGAAATAACCACATTTATGTCTCCTTCTGCTGCGCAGGATATTTCTGAAACTCAGCATTTCATTGAAGACGCACGAGAAAAAATGAGAGTGGGAACTGATATTTTTTCGAGTATCTTTGATAAATCAACAGGGGAATTTTTGGGAGGGGGAGGTTTACATAATCTAGATACAGCAACTCCTGAGTTAGGAATTTGGATAAAGAAAAGTGCTCATGGTCAAAAATTTGGAAAGGAAGCCGTAGCTGGACTTAAAGAATGGGCTGATAAAAATATAGCCTATGAATAGTTATTTTACCCAGTTGCTAAAGATAATATAGCTAGCCGTAAAATTCCAGAAAGCTTAGGCGGCAAAATCATCTGTGAATTCGTCGGCGAAAAACAAAATGGAGAAAAGATAAATGAAGTTGAATATAGAATATATCCTAAAAGTAATTAAAAAATTTAACAGAGCAAAAATAAAATGAAAAATAATAAAATAACAAAAAATAAATTTTTTATGTTAAAATGTTAATAGGCTAATAAGTTAATATTATTTAATTATGAAAACATATATTTGTGAAATTTGTGGCGATGCTTATGTGGGAAATGAGCGACCATCTCAATGTCCTTTTTGTGGAGCTGGTAAGGGTTTCATTAAAAATGGTAGTGAGGCTAAACCAATTGTAAATGAAAAAATCGAAATAAGTGAAAAGAGTAGGGGAAATTTAATGAAAACTTTGGAACTAGAGATGCACGCGACTGCGATTTATCAATGCATGGCCGGAAAAACTGATCGTTATGAAATTAAAGCGATGTATAAAAGATTAGCTAAGGTGGAATTGGAGCACGCTGTAATTGTTTGTAAACTAATGCAGATAGATAGGCCAGAGGCAGAAGCGATAAGTTGTGCTGATAATGAAGGAGAGAATTTTAATGAAACAATTTTACTAGAAGATAATGCGTCTAAACTTTATGCTGGATTTGTGCAGGAAGCTACGGAAGCTAATATCAAAAAGTTTTTTGGCGCGCTAGCTATTGTAGAAAAAGAACACATTGATTTAATAAATAATTATTTATTAAATAATAACCAATAACCAAATTTCAAAACCCTCTCTGTCACTAAGTACAGTGACATCCCCGCCAGCAGTGTTACAGCGCTTCCGGCGGGTCCCCTGAGTCCCCAGTCAGAAAAAAATATCTCTAACGAGGCAGGCAAAAAAAGGCACTACTTGGAAAATTTTTAAAGGTCCGAAAGAGTTTTCTCTCGGACCTTTGTATGCTTCAATTTTTTGTTGGCGTAAAGAGGTCCAACCTCTTTGCGATCTCCGTTTTTCTCTTGCTAATCAAGTTGGTTTGGTGTTCTTATTTTTTTTCTGTTCGGCCACTTCTGCACAGTTAATGCACCTTGACGATTCTGGCCGAACTTCGAGTCGTTTGATGTCAATCGACTCACCACAATCCTCACAAATTCCGAATGTGCCACCTGCAATTCGAACAAGGGCTTTGTTTATTTTGTTTATTCTTGTTATGTCTTTTCTGATAAGGGCACTGTTGATAGTTTGAAAGCTTTGAATTGTGGCCTTATCCAAGGGATCAGGGTGTCTTTCTGGTGCGCTATCACTGGCATTCTGGAGGTAGGCCTCTTTTTCCAACACCTCCTGCTTTAATTTGGTAGCAAGAATTGATAAATCCAAATCATTTGATCTTACTGTTGTGTGGAAAGTTAATTTTGCTGTTGTGTTTTTTGTCATACTTTCCTCTTTTCTGTTGAGTTGAATAAGAACTATCGACCATTACTGCTCAAGACAATCTAACATGTTTATTGGGGGTTGTAAAGGATAATTTTTTTTATTATGTAGTTAACGAATTGATAGTTGAGATTTAAGATTTAAGATTTAAAATTGCTAAAATGTTAATATGTTAATTTTTCAATATGAATTTGATGACTGATTACTAATGAACCGATGACTTTTCAAATTGATTGCTTTAATATTGTTTTGTTTTTTTGAAATTTTAGATTAGTTTTTGTTTTTGTCTGTGGTGTCTACGTTGCCTTTATTAGATATTCCTTCTTCCCAACGTTTTATCATTTCAATATCATAAAATTGGTTGAAGTCTTGATTCAGATAATATAGGATAGAATGATTATTTGATATAGTAGTTTCTTCTTTGACTTTGTCAGTGTCAGTTTTATTTTTTTTGGATTCGCTAATTTTTTTCCCACTTTTTATATTATAATAAACAGTTTCTTTAGATAAGCGGGAGTCACCACTAATCATAGGTGTTTCACTCTCTATTTTTTGATAGGCCAAAAACTCTTCGCGAGGTTTATTTTCTAATAGTTTAGTCATGTAAGCTTTCCAAATTGGACCGGCTACATAGGAGCCATCCGCTCCAGCACGCATAGGAGAGTTGTCATTGTTGCCTGCCCAAACCCCCACAGCGATAGATGGCGTGTAGCCCACAGTCCACGCATCTCGATAATCTTGAGTCGTCCCAGTTTTACCGGCTACAGTTTTGTCTTTTATATTAAAGGGACTGTTAATTCCAAAAGTGGGAATGCGAGCCTGCTCATCGGATAGGATAGAATTTATTTTTCTGGCAATTTCGGCATTTATAACTTGCTCCTCTTTTTTATTAAAAGAAAAAATATTATTACCCGCAGAATCACTGACATTTAAAATACTGCTGGGCTTATTCTTTAATCCATCATTTGCAAAAACAGAAAAAGCCGAGGTTTCCTCCAATAATTTAACGCCTCCGCCTCCTAGCGCTAGAGCTAAACCATAATTAGTATGGTCAGTCAGTGTATTAATTCCGAGCCTTTTGGCCAATTCAATAGTGTCATCCACTCCAGCTATATAAAGTGCTTTTACGGCCGGGATATTGAGCGACATTGCTAACGCTTGGCGAATTGAAACTAAACCGTTAAACTTACCATTATAATTTCTGGGGATGTAGCTTTTTCCACTGCCATCGGGTCCGAAATTGGTTTGCACATCATAAAGTAGTGTTTCGGGTTGGAGTCCTTTCTCAAAAACTTTGGCATAAACAATAGGCTTAAAAGAAGATCCGGGTTGCCTCACTCGAGTAGTAACATTAACCTCCCCAGCAATCGATTTATTAAAATAATCCAGTGAGCCAACCATAGCTAAAATATTTCCAGTGCGAGGATCTAGTGCTATTAAAGCGGCATTATCGGCACGATAGTTATCAAGATGATTTTTAGAATTTTTTAAAACTTCTTCTGCTTTCATTTGCTTGTCCCAGTTCAAAGTCGTAATTATTTTTAATCCGCCTTTTTCCAAGAGATCTCGGCCGTATTCTTCTTCTAATTTTTCAATAACAAACATAACAAAGTGGGGTGCTTTAATATCTCGCGAAAGGGGTTTTAATTTTTCGAAAGTATTAATTGTCAAAGCTTCCTTAACCTCATCTGCACTGGCTAAGTTTAATTTTGCCAGTCTTTCCAAAATTGCTCTTTGCTTTTTAAATAATTGCTCATCATTTTTTCCATAAGGAAAATAAAAACTAGGAGCATTGGGTAAAACTGCCAAAAAGGCCGCTTCATCCAAGGTTAAATCTTTGGCATCTTTCCCAAAATAAGTCTGAGCGGCGGCTTGAATGCCATAAGCATTGGCGCCATAAGGTATCTGATTTAGGTACATATCAAGTATTTCATCTTTAGAAAAGGTTCTTTCTATTTTTATCGCCAAAATAGCTTCCTTGGCTTTTCTCGTAATTGTTTTTTCACGACTCAAAAATAGACTGCGGGCTAGTTGCTGGGTAATAGTAGAGGCGCCTTGTTGAATTTTTTCATTTTCTATGTTAGCTCTGATTGCTCGCAATAATGACTTAGGGTCAATTCCAAAATGGTTGTAAAAATTATCATCTTCAGCGGCAATGACTGCTATTCTAGCCACTTCGGGCAAATCTTCATGAGAAATTATTTTTCTATTCTCCTCACCAAATATTTTGTATAAAACATGCTCTCCACTACTGTCATAAATAGTGGAAGCTTCACTTATCTTGATGTTTTGAATATCTTTAATATTAGGCGTGTTGGTGTAAAAATAAATAAAAGTCAAAAAAGATAAAAGAAATAGGGCTACGGCAACATCAAAAAATCCCAAAATAACCTGAATTAATGTTCGTAAAATCCAGCTTCTTTTTTTTATTTGATTAAGTTTTAGTGCTTCTTTTCGCATACTTTTATTCTAACACAAACCTTTGCTAATATGTAATCTTAGCAATTTATATGGATAAAGTCAAAAGATTTTTAGAATTTTTAGAATTACGAAGTCTCTACGAAATACGAACTTTTGCGAATAGGCAAATCAATTTTTGATTTATCAGCTTATTTAGAGCCTGTCTGTTTTGGATTATCTGTATTGTCGTATAAGTTACATTCAATAAATCTCCTATTTACATTTTTCTTTATTTTACTATAATAGAGGTAGTGCAAGTTCTAATCTAAAGTGAGTGTTTTTTTAATTATAAAATTTTATTAAACAAAAAATATGGAAAGAAATAATTTTTCGAAGTTTGAAAGTGGCGCTAGAGTGGATATTGTAAATAGTAGTAATATAAACAAGGAAGTCTTTGAACCCAAAAAGCCACTAGGGAAAAATGGGGATTTTAAGAAAAATATTTTTGATAAAATTATACTTTTCAGTTTCTTTATGTTATTTTTTGGATTGCCTATTTTCTTCACGGGCCTTTCTTTTCAGGGGGTAGTTTTTGAGAAACAAATTTATTTTTATTTTTGGGTTTTGGTAGCCTTGGTATCTTGGGTGGCAAAAGGCGTGATGGCTGGAGAAATGAAAATAAAGCGAACTGCACTGGATATTCCAATCGTAGCTTTTTTGGCCGTTTATTTAATTTCAGCTTTCTTTTCTGTAGATAAATGGCACAGTTTTTGGGGATTTTTTGGTGATCCATCTCGAGGTCTTTTGAGTGTTTTATCTGTGGTAGCCATCTATTATCTGATTCTGAGTAACTTTAGCGCCAAGACATTAAAATGGTCTTTGATTGGACTGGTGTCTTCAAGTATGCTAGTTTCAATTTTCTCTTTGATAGTTTTTTTGGGGATAAAAATTTTGCCAGATAGCGTGGGCGCTTTTGTTCCGCTTAGTTTGATTGGGACCGTTACTGGACTTAGAGTTTTCCTGGGCATGATGATTCCCTTGCTTATTTTAGTTTCCTTTAAAATGAACGAGCACAAGAAAAAGAGCATGAATGTGTTGGGTTATGTTATTTTGGCTTTTGTGCCGATTAATCTTTTGATTGTGTCAATGCTCTTTGAGCTGACTGTTTCCGTTATAATTTTATTTGGAGTAGGTTTCTTCTTACTTTATATTCTTTCTCATATTGTTAGACCAAAAGAGAATCTAGCCTGGATTCCGATGGTGGCTTTTGTTTTGACTATGATTGTATTGATGTCAGGATCAAATAAATTAGCTAAAGTTAACGCGCCGATAGAGGTGGCTCCTGATTTAAGAGTTTCCTGGGAGATTGCTAAGGGTGGCTTAAGAGAAAATGCTATTTTTGGTTCTGGTCCAGGGACTTATGGATTTGATTTTTCTAAATATAAGCCACAGAGCTTTAACGAAAATATTTTTTACGGAATAAGATTTTATCAGGGGACAGGGCTATTTTTTGAAAGCTTCTCCACTTTGGGAGTATTAGGATTGGTGTCAATGTTGGTGGTGATAATTGTTTTTGTAAACATATCTATATATCTAATCAGTCGAGATAGAGAAAAAAATAAACTCTATTCATTAGGGTTATTGTCAGCAACTATAATTTTAATAATCAGCAGTTTACTTTTTAGAGTAGAAGGAACAATTTTGTTGTTGGCGGGACTTTTGGCTTCAATCACTATGGCAGTTATTTTCCTAGAAAGCGGTATGGAAGATAAATATTTGAAGTTATCTCTTAAGGCTTCACCTAAATTTGCTCTAACTTTAGCTTTTATATTTATTATCGTGAGTGCCGGAGTAGCTACTTTGTTTGTGTATATTGGTAAAGCTTATTTGGCTGATATTTACGCGGGTAAGGCGATTCGTGAAAAATCAGTGACCGAGGCTGGTTCAATTAGCAGCCTAGCTAGAGCTATCGCTTTAAATAGTAAAGAGGGCAGATATTACTCTCGAGTTGGTCAGGAATACATGGTGTTGGCCAATGAGGAGGCCTCTAAGCCAGAAGGTGAAATGGATACTAATAAGATAAGTGCTTATGTGAGTGGAGCTGTAGCTTATGCCAAGGAGGGGGTAGCAAAAATGCCCAATGATGCTTTGGCTGTATCAGTTTTAGCTCAAATTTATGAAAGCCTTTCTATGCAGGTGGATAGCACTTTAGGGCTAGCTCTTAAATCATACGAAGATCTTTTAGCTCTAGAGCCGCACAATCCGGTAGTGTATTTAAAATTGGGTCAAATCAAAATAGTTCCTGCCTTAAAAGAAAGTGATGAAGCAAAAAAGAAAGCTATGATAGCGGAGGCAATGGATTATTTTGAAAAATCCGTTAAAGAAAAGACTAATTTTGCTGAAGGATATTATTATTTAGCTGTAACTCAAAATGCCTTGGATAAAAAAGATGAATCAATTGAATCTTTGACCAATGCAGTAAACAATGATAGAAAAAATTTAACTTATTTATTCAATCTAGGTAGAGCTTTCCAAGAAAAGGGCGGTGAAACAGATATTGATAACGCAACCAAGTTATTTGAATATATTATCAGTGTTAACTCGGAAGAATTAAATACCATCTTTGCACTAGGAACGCTTTATGAAAAGAAAGGTGAAAAGGATAAAGCAGTGGAGAAATATGAAAAAGTTATAGAAATTGTTAAAAAGCTTGGAAATGATAGCGAGGAAACTATCACAAAATTAAATAAAATGATTAGTAATACTAAGGCTGGGATAGCTAATAGTCTTGAAAACAGTAGTCAGACCATAGAGAATAATCAATCCAGTAATACTCCCGCTCAAGATGTAAATCTGATTGGGCCAGCCCCAACTCAAAATCCAGTTAACCCAACAACTCCTCCAGTCACTAACCCGACTGACCAAATTCCAAGTAACTAATAAATAAAGTAAGAGCTAGTAGCTAAGTAGTAGGTAGCCCATGGGATCAAAAAGGCTAAAAAGCTAATTAACTAAAAGCTAAATAATTATATGGTGATAGAGTTTACAGACAAAAACTTTAAAGAGGAAGTAATTGAAAGCGACAAGGTAGTCTTGGTCGATTTTTGGGCACCTTGGTGTGGACCGTGTCAGATGATGGGACCAATAATCAATGATTTAGCTACAGAGATAGGTGATGACTTCAAAATAGGTAAAATTAATGTTGATGAAAATTCAAATATTGCTTCAGAATATGGAATAATGTCCATACCAGCAATAAAAATATTTAAAGGCGGTAAGATAGTCAAAGAATTTGTAGGAATACAAAATAAAGATACTCTGAAAGAAGAGCTAAAAAACATCTAAATAAAAATGAACAAAAAAAGAATATTTTTATTAATTAGTTTTTTCTTGATGGGGGCTTTTGTTTTTGGCTTGGTTATTTTTAATAAAGATAAGCTATTTGTTAAAGAAAATAAATCTAATTACAAAAATTATTCGTTAGAGAAAAAAGTCACTAGTCAAAAAATGCTCGCTAATAAAAGAGAAGTTAGTTGCCAAGATAGCTGGGAAAAATATGAAAATGATGTTTTAGGAATAGGCTTTTGTTATCCCAAAAAATGGGGTGGGGTTTTCATTGAGCCGATTAAAGAGTTGTCATCATTGCCAGGCGCATTAAATGAATATTCTCAAGATGAACACAATAGTTATAACAGCTCTTTGTTTGTTAAATTTGAGGAAATCGAGGGGAATCTTCAAAAAAAAGAAGGCAATAAAGTGGAGTTGCGTATTTTTAATGAAAATTATCAGGGAGAAAATTATCCTAACTCGCGCGCTTATGAAAAAGGCTATGTGGATAATATCGGAGATTTAAAAAGGACTAAAAATATTTGCGATTACCGGATAAATTTTACTGAACTTTGGGATGAACAAGGAAGGATGACTGAGTTTGGGAGTCAATGCAACAAAGGAGTAAAAACCAGAATAGTAAATCATGAACAATATTTTGACAAAGCTCTTTACTCCTATGATTTAGAATCATTGGCTTATTTAAATTTGCAAAACAATTTTTTTGATAATGTTTTAATTAAGAAAAGCTATTTGCATATTAGCCAAGTGGAAAAAAAGATAGGTGATTTTAATCAAATATTTGAAGCAAAAGATTATCCAAGTAGCGTGGATAATGCTGAAATAATTTCTCAAGAAGAATTTATTAGTCAAAAAGAAGAGTTTATTAAATTTGTATCTAGCGTTTATAGTTACTCGCCAGTTGTGCCAGAGAAAAAAGATTTTCAAGAAAACAAGGATGAAGAAGAAAATATTACTTTGATTCGAAAGTATTATTGGATGCTAGAAAATCAAAAATTAGAAGAAGTTTATCAAATGAACAATCGTATCAGTACATCCTTGGAAGAATTTAAAACTACTCATGCCAAGATACGCTTAGCTGTAACGAGAAATTTCGAAAAAATAAACGATAATACTTATAATTTTTTCTTAGATTATCAGGAGCATAACAAACCCAAGTTAGTCTATCGGCTGACACTGCGAATAATAAATAACAAAATTGAAATTATTACTACCGAAGAAATAACCTCCGAAATGGTAAAATTTGATAATCTTACAGCTTACGCTAAAAAGCAAAATGGTAAAAGTTTTGTCATCTTAGAGCAGTATAAAGTAGCCATTGTCGTAGATGAGGGTCTGGCTGAATATGATCAGGCTTATTCAAATTTAGGGGAGGTTAAGTTTTTTAGTGATATAAAATTTTCCCAATCAGGTAAATATTTACTTTATCGTATGGGTGGTTGGGAATGGTCAAAAAATTATGTTTATGACATTGAAAAAATGGTGCCGGTTTTAGAATACGATTCTGGACTAAGCGGATTTACTAGGGACGAGCAAAGCTTCTTCGTGTGTAGCAGTGCAGGTATGAGTTCTACTGCGACTGGAATTGTCTATGGGGTACCTGAATTTAAGAAAAATTTTGAATTATTTGATGTCAGTAGTAACGAAATAATAAATGTAGCTTGCAAGTATGCTGAAGATAAAAATGAGTTAATTTTTGTTTATGATAAAGGTTGCGATGAGAATGATAAAAATTGTAAAAAATATGAAGTGGTATATTCTTTCGGAGAAGATAAAATGATAAGTAGTAGAGCTATTGATAATTAATTTTCAATAACCCATTTTCATTTTATTAAAAAATTTAAAATCCTAAGTTGACTAGCTGTATGTTAAAAAATTTAGTTTACAATTTGAAAATTAAGAATGCGATTCGTTTTTCGATTAAAACTCACGAAGTTTACCAAAAACAAAAAAGAAAAGGCAAGGATATCGCGTACGTTACTCATCCGATGACGGTAGGAATAATTTTAGCTATGGTTGGCGCAAAAGAGGAGGTCATAATCTCGGGAATTCTTCATGATACTATTGAAGATAGCATTTTGGAAAAAAAAGTGGATAAGAAAATGATAGAAAAGAGATTTGGTGAAAAAGTAGCTGAAATTGTGGATAGCGTTAGTGAAGATAATAAAACACTGGGCTGGGAAATTCGCAAAGAAGAAGCGCGAGAAAATATAAAAAAATTCAACCAGGATTCTCTTTTTGTAAAATCCGCAGATGTGATAAGTAATGTTACTGAATTAATAGATGATTATATCGTTTATGGCGATGCAGCTTTTAGCCGTTTCGGTGGACCCAAAGAAAAGGTAATCGTCAACTATCTGGAAGTAATGAAAATCATTTTAAAAAAATGGCCCGCTAATCCCTTGGCTAGAGATTTAAAAAATTTATCAAAAGAATTTATAAAGATATGTCCTATCAAATAGCAACGTAAGTGAAAAACGATAGTGTTTGTTTTGTTGCTAAAATAACTCTGAAATGACTTTTGACAACTTATCCCCAAGATGTTAACATACTAATGTAAATTAGTATGTTTTTAGATTATGGATTTGGATTGCTTTAGTAAAATAAAAGGGGAAAATAAAAATCTCTCAGAGGTTTATAATTTTTTAAAAATTATCTCAGATAAAAACAGATTGAAAATTTTTTGTCTTTTAAAAAAGAAGCCCCTGTGCGTTTGCAAGATTTTTCAAGCGCTGAATATTTCCCAAAAATTAACCTCTCATCATTTAGGACAGCTTAGGAGAGCTGGAATTTTAGATATGAGGAAAGAGGGGAGTTTTGTATATTACAGTTTAAATAAAAAAGTTTTAAAAGAAAAAAATAAATTGTTAAATAAATTAATCAATAAATAAAATGAAAATTAAAATTTTGGGTACAGGTTGTCCTAATTGTAAAAGATTGGAAGATAATGTTAAAAAAGTTTTAGAGGAATTAAAAATAGAAGTGGCTTTAGAAAAAATAACAGACATCGGAGAAATCATGAGTTATGGTGTGATGGGGACACCTGCCTTGGTAGTTGATGGGGTGGTCAAAGTTTATGGAAGAGTTCCTGGTAAGGACGAGATAAAAAAGATATTAGAAAGTGATATTAAGAATGATTTGCCCACTACCAGCGAGAGTGGCGGATGCTGTGCTTGCTTTCGCGGAGGAAGTTGCTAAATATATAAATTAAATTTACGGAAAATAATAATAAAATTTTTAGCGGGACAAAAAAACAAGTTGTCTGGGATTTATTGTAGTCAGTAGCTTGTTAAATATTTAATTTATTATAATGAACATATTTTATCCTATCCAACTATTCGCCAGCTGGCTGACTTATTCAGTTTTTGGTCTTGCCAAAGAAACGCTACTGGCTTCTGCTGTCAATTTCTTTATTTTTGATACAATCAAAATCCTGCTACTTTTAGCCGTGATTATTTTTGTTGTTTCAATTATTCGTTCCTTTTTACCTCCGGAAAGAATCAGAAAAATATTATCTCATGAAAAAAAATATTTCGGTAATATTTTGGCTGCTCTCTTGGGAATTATTACGCCCTTTTGTTCTTGCAGTGCCGTACCATTGTTTATTGGATTTGTGCAAGCGGGTGTTCCACTGGGGACTGCATTTTCTTTTTTGGTGGCTTCGCCAATGATTAACGAGGTGGCTCTGGTTTTGCTGTTTGGATTGTTCGGTTGGAAAATAGCTTTACTATATATTTGGAGTGGCTTAACAATTGCGATTTTATCAGGAATCTTGATTGGAAAACTAAAGGTAAAAAATCTAGTGGAGGAATTTGTGTATAAAAATAAATTTAATGGAGAGTTTAAAATGCAGGAGATGAGCTGGAGGGAGAGAAATAATTATGCTAAAAATTATGCTTGGGATATTATTAAAAAAGTTTGGCTGTATATAATTATAGGAGTTGGAATTGGAGCTTGGATTCACGGTTATGTGCCAACTGATTTTTTAGCTCAATATGCTGGGGCGGATAAATGGTATGCCGTGCCCTTGGCAGTAATCATTGGAATTCCACTTTATGCTAATGCAGCGGGAATTATTCCACTAGTGAGTGCGCTTACCGAAAAGGGCGTGGCGCTAGGGACGACTTTGGCCTTTATGATGGCAGTAACAGCGCTTTCTCTTCCCGAATTCATGATTCTTAAGAAAGTAATGAAAATAAAATTGATTGTAATTTTTGCTAGCATTGTGGGAATTGGTATAATTTTTACAGGCTATTTATTTAATGTGATTATTAGATTTTAAGGAATAAAATCTTTCGAAAATAAGAATGTATGTGCTATAATAGGGGCATATTAAAGAATAAATCTTATACTCAAAAAACAATCAATAAAATAACAAAAGGATTAAATCGCTTCCTGTTGGGGTTATTTTTTTAGATGAGTAGGCCAAACTAGTTAATGATTTTCATCATACAGTCTGTTCTCTGATAATTAAAAAATAATTTAAAATATGAATGATAGAGCTATTTATTCGCTGAGTGTTGGTGAAGTTGTCGATAAATTTAAAACTTCTATTGATAATGGAATTTCTGAGGATGAAGTTAAAATCCGCCTCAAAGAACATGGTAAAAATAGGATAAAAAGAAAACAGAATTGGCGTTGGGCAAAAATTATTTTTGCTCAATTTAATGATGCGTTGGTTTGGATTTTATTGGTGGCAGCCTCTCTGGCATTTATTTTTAATGAATATCGAGATGTTACGATAATTTTGGTAATTGTGGGAGTGAATGCACTTATTGGTTTTTTACAAGAATTTAAAGCGGAGAAAATTTTAGATAGTATAAAAAAATTAACCACTGACCAAACTCGAGTTATTCGTGATGGCAAAAAACAAGAAGTGGATGCTCGGCTTATCGTGCCAGGAGATTTGATTTTTGTAGTGGCCGGCGATCGTGTGCCAGCGGACGGTTATATTGTTGAAAGTTATGATTTTAAGGTAAGTAGTTTTATTTTTACCGGAGAATCAAAACCAGAAAGTAAATCAGTTAAAATTTTAGCAAAAGAAAATATTCCAATTGCAGATATTGATAATATGCTTTTTATGGGAGAAACGGTAATTCGTGGTGAAGGCAAGTTCATCGTTACTGGTACTGGGATTGATACCCAGTTGGGAAAAATTGCCCACCTAACCGGAGAGATACAAGAAGCTTTAACTCCGATGCAAAAGCAAATGCGCAAATTGGGAAAAAATGTTACCGTGGTTGCATTATTAATCGGTGCTGGCGTGATGATAGGGGGTCATTATTTAGGTATATCACTTTATCACAATTTCATTTTTGCGCTAGCTTTGGCGGTCTCAGTAGTACCCGAAGGGTTGCCAGCCGCTATTTCAGTGGCTCTTTCATTGGGGATGAAAAGATTACTGAAGCATAATGTGCTGGCTAAAAAATTAAACGCCGTGGAGACACTAGGTTCTGTTTCAATAATATGTACTGATAAAACCGGAACAATAACTAAAAATGAATTGACTGTGACGAAAATAATAATAAACAACCAAAGTGTCGCTGTTAGTGGAGTGGGGTACTCTCCGGAAGGTCATTTTTTAATAGAAAATGAAGTGGTCAACCCAACTGAAATAAAAAATTTAGAATTAATTTTTCGTATTGGAACACTGTGTAATGATGCCAGCATCGTTTTTAAAGAAGGTCGAAGAACTATTGTGGGTGATCCGACTGAGGGTGCTATTATCGTGGCGGGAGAAAAATTAAATCCTAAAAAAAATTATTATGCTATTGGAGAAACAAAAATTACCGAAAATCCTTTTTCTTCAGATAGGATGAGGATGAGTGTAGTGTATGAAAATGCTGAAATCCTCTCCCTAGTAAAAGGGTCACCAGATGTGATGATTGACTTGTGCGATTTTATAAAAATTGATGATGAGATTTTACCCTTTACTCAAAAAGATAAAGATGAAATTAAAAAGATTTATAACAGCATGTCCGCAGAAGCTTTGCGGGTGTTGGCTTTTGCTTATAGGAATTTGGAGGATGTCACTAAAGATAAATATTTAAATGAAGCGGAAAAAAGTTTAACTTGGGTGGGGATGATGGCCATGATTGATCCTCCTCGTCAGGATGTCAAAGAAGCTATTGCGGAATGTAAAAGTTTGGGAATTAAAGTAATAATGATTACCGGAGACTATGAAGTTACCGCCAGCGCTATTGCTAAAAATATTAATTTAATTAGAGATGAGGATGGCTATGAGGTAATTAACGGAAAAAAATTAAATGAATTAGACGATGGCGAAGTTTATAAAAAAATTATTAAAAAAGATATTATTTTTGCGCGGATTGCTCCTGAACAGAAACTGAGAATTGCTACAATTTTAAAAAATAATAAGCAAATAATTGCTATGACCGGCGATGGAGTTAACGACGCTCCTGCCCTCAAGAAAGCAGACGTAGGAGTAGCAATGGGAATAATGGGCACTGACGTGTCCAAAGAAGCTTCGGATATGATTTTATTAGATGATAATTTTTCTTCAATCGTAAGAGGTATTGAAGAGGGGCGGACAATTTATGGTAACTTAAAAAAGTTTGTGCACTATGTCTTTACTTCTAATGCCAGTGAACTTTTGACTGTGACTATTGGAGTGATTTTACAAATTCCTTCTCCTATTGTGGCGGTACAAATTCTGTCCATTGACTTAGCTACTGATGTGTTCCCTTCCTTTTCCTTAAGTTTGGAGCCAGCCGAAAAAGGAGTCAATAAAAAAAATAAAAACGCCAGTGATTCACTGATGAATTGGAAAAGGTTTCGTCGCATAATATATTTGGGTTTAATTATGGCCATTGGAGCAGTGGTAGCTTTTTTGTGGTCGATGCTTCGAGGAGATTGGAGTTGGGGAGATGCTTTTGACGAAAATAGTCTTTTGTATATCCAGTCGACTACAGCCACTTATGCGGTTTTATCCATGGCGCAAATGGCCAATCTCTTACAATCAAGAAGTGAAAAACTTACTCCTTTTGAACTGGGCTTTTTTAAAAATAAATTTGTTATCGGCTCAATCTTCATTTCTTTCGGGATTTTAATAGCTTTTATGTATCTGCCATTTTTCCAGAAATATTTACGTCTAAGTCCTATTGTTTGGCAGGATTGGCTGATAGTGGCTCTTACCGCTTTGGTGGTTTATGTTTTTGAAAACGTGAGGAAGAAAAGAGGTAGATAATTGCTATGTTTTCTGATTAATGAATTAACAAACTAACGAGTTAACAGATTATGTAAATAATGTGCAAATTTGAAGAAATTGGAGATTTATTATACTTATTAGAGGATGACTCTTTCTATCACCAAATTATTTTTATGTTTTAATGCTGATAGACCGATGGGTTAATATAATTTGCATGTACACAAACATTACGTTAATATTGAATTATGAATAAAAAATATTTATTTTACATTGTGGGCGTGGCAATAACAGTTTTATTAATAGGGGTGTTTTTTAGTTATAGAAAAACGAATAAATCGATTACGATGAATAACAAATTAGAAGTAACGACTAGTTTTTATCCGAATCATTTTTTAGCTAGGCAGATTGGCGGAGATTTGGTAGAAGTTATTAACTTAACTCCTGCCGGTAGCGAGCCTCATGATTATGAGCTGACATCATCCGATGTTATAAATATAAAAAAGAGTAAAATTTTAATTTTAAATGGTGGCGGATTGGAAGTGTGGGAGGATGATATTAGAAAAAATTTAAATAAGGATGTTTTGGTTTTAACTCTGGGAGAAGATTTAATTAATCAGAAATTGGAGGAAGGCGATGCTGGAAAAAAAGATCCGCACATTTGGTTAAGCCCTGCGTTAATGATAAAAATGGCAGAAAAAGTAACTGCTGGACTTAGTCAGGTTGATTTTGAAAATAAATCATATTATGAATCAAATTTAACCGTGCTTAAATTTAAACTGATTAATCTAGACGCTCAATACAAGAAAGAACTAGATAACTGTAAAAAAAGAAACTTTGTGACGGCTCACGATGCTTTTACTTATTTAGCTAAAGAGTATAATTTAAATCAAGTGGCTATTGCAGGAATTTCTCCTGAGGAAGAACCTTCGATTAAGCAGTTGGTGGAAGTAAGTAAATTCGCCAAAGATAATGAAATTAAATATATATTTTTTGAAAAATTAGTTAGTCCTAAATTAGCGCAGACAGTGGCTCAGGAAATCGGAGCACAAACATTGGTTCTTAATCCTTTGGAAGGATTAAGCGCAGATGATTTGGCGCAAGGAAAGAACTATTTGACGGAGATGGAAAAAAATTTGGAGAATTTGAAGATAGCCCTGGAATGCAACTGATTGCAGAAGAAACAAATTACAAGAAACAATTTTCCTGCCTACCAGCAAGCAAACAAATACCAAATACCAAATTAAAAATACTATATATTTTTTAATTTTTGGAAATTGTAATTTTTGATTTATTTGTATCTCGTTTCTTGTAATTTGGGTTTTGGCTTAATTTACTTCCTTATAGTTGTAGTGATGGTATCAATTATAGATTAAATTTTTTTATGAACAAATTAATGAATAAATTAAGCGTAGTTGATCACACTAAAAACATTATTGAAATTGAAAATGTTTCTTTTGCTTATGATAGTAATGAAGTTTTGAAAGACATCAATTTGCAAATTCATAAAGGTGATTATATCGGTTTGGTTGGACCCAATGGTTCTGGAAAAACTACCTTGATAAAAGTTGTGGTGGGCTTGTTAAAAAATAAAACCGGAACGATAAAATTTTTTGGAGAAGACATTAATAATTTCAAGGATTGGCATAAGATTGGTTATGTGCCTCAAAGCGTGGCAAGTTTTGATAAAAATTTCCCGGTTACTGTTTTTGAGGTAGTTTTGATGGGGCGATATGCCAAGAGACGCTTTTTTAGAAAAATTAATAAAGAAGATAAAAAATTAATAAAAGAAGCTCTGGAAGATGTGGAGATGTGGGATTATAAAGATAGATTAGTGGGGGATTTGTCGGGGGGCCAAATGCAGAGAGTTTTTATCGCTCGGGCTTTAGTGAGCAAGCCGGAAATTATTTTTTTGGATGAGCCAACTTCTGGCATAGATGAAAAAAATAAAAAAGAATTTTATCAATTATTACAAAAATTAAACAAGAAAATGAGCATAACTCTGATAATGGTTTCGCATGATATTGAAAAATTAACTCGGGAAGTTATGCATATTGTTTGTGTAGATAAAACATTGACTTGCCATACTACTCCTGAGGAATTTATCAAAGAGAGTCAAATAATCAACATTTCCGGTCAAGATGTCAAAGTTATAACTCATCATAAGCATTAGTTTAACGCGAGCTTTGAGTTAGGCTCTAAGAGCCCGATGAAGTTTAGCGAATTTTAATTTATGGAAATTTTCGAGTACGATTTTGTTTTAAGGGGAATGATAGCCGGAATAATTATTGCAATCATTACTCCAATTATTGGGATATTTCTTGTTTTAAAAAGGTATTCTTTAATTGCGGATACGTTGGCGCATGTTTCTTTGGCGGGAATTTCAGTGGGCTTACTTTTGGGGATAAATCCGATTATTACAGCTTTAGGAAGTTCGGTGATAGCCTCAATAGCGATAGAAAAATTAAGAACGAGTAAAAAAATTTACGGAGAATCAGCCTTGGCGCTTTTCCTTTCAGGAAGCTTGGCTTTGGCCATAGTAATTTTAAGTTTGGCTCGAGGATTTAATGCCAGTTTGTTTAGCTATCTTTTTGGTAGCATTGTTACAGTTGGCTTAGCCGATATTTATTTAATTTTGTTTTTGGCTGTAATTGTGGGAGTGATTGTATTTATTTTTTATAAAGAGTTGCTTTACACTACATTTGATGAGGATTCAGCTAAGGTTAGCGGTATCCCTGTTAATAGGATAAATATTATATTAATTGTAGTATCTTCCTTGGTGGTTTCACTGGCTATTCCTATCGTAGGAGTTCTACTTATTTCCGCTTTAATTGTCATTCCTGTTATTACCGCCTTACAACTCAAGAAAAATTTTCTTTGCACAATTTTGTGGGCGGAGTTCATCTCGCTCTTTTCGGTAATAAGTGGAATTTTTATGTCTTTTTATCTGAATCTTTCCACTGGAGGAACAATCGTATTAATAATGTTGGTAGTTTTTACTTTGGTTTTTTTGTATAATAAATATGTGAGTCATGTAGCATAATGCATATAGCATATATCATAAAAAAATAAAAATATTAAAATAATTTTACCATTAAATCATTAAACATTAAAACAATATAATATCTATTTGCAATATTTGTATTATATTTAACCATATAACAATGCAACAAAAAGCAGAAAATAAAACTCATACTTTG
>JBBQOS010000017.1:0-18391 GCA_038331135.1 Candidatus Moraniibacteriota bacterium
GATTAGAAATTTATTTATAAAATTCCTAGACAAACCAAAAGGACCACTTCCACCTTCTTCTATTTCAACATAACGAAAAAATGATTGTTGCTTGTGATCATTGAAAACGATACTATAGCTTTCATTAGCATCAATATCATCGGTGTTATTAGTGTCATCTTTTCTTTTAAAGGTTATTTTTTCAGTAGCTGTTCCTTCGGCGATAATTTTTCCATCATCTACTATAATACCGCCAGAGTTAGAAGAAAAAACTATCTCTGCACCTTTTTCAATATTCAAAGTACTGCCCTTAGTAATTACGACTGTTTTATCAAAGAGCAATTCTTCTTCTTTTCGCCAAGTTATGTCTTCATCAATAACGGTGTATTCATCTGCATTTCCATACTCATCTTCATTATCATCACCTACATATTCCTCTTCATCATCTGCTAGAGAAAAATTAAAAAGCGCTTGGGGAGAAATTGGAGAAAGAACTATGGTTAAAATAAACAAAAAACTGACAACTCGTTTGAGTGATTTTATCATGTTATTTTATTAAAGAAATTAAGTTTAATTTAGTTTAACAGAGAT
Source organism: Candidatus Moraniibacteriota bacterium (assembly GCA_038331135.1). Classification (GTDB taxonomy): domain Bacteria; phylum Patescibacteriota; class Minisyncoccia; order Moranbacterales; family UBA9337; genus UBA9337. Next base: position 571 of record JBBQOS010000017.1, read on the forward strand.
AAAAATTTAAAGCGACTACATGAAGTTTATAAAGCTTTTAAGGTTCATGAAGTTTATAAAGAAAAACAAATCATATTTATTATTTATTCCATTTAGTTTTAATTTTCATAAAAATTCCGAAAGCTATTACTGCTAAAATTATTCCTAGCGTATCAAATCCGACATCGGTTATTTTTCCTTCCCTGCCAAAAACAAACAATTGATGAAATTCATCAGAACAAGCATAGAAAAGAGCCACTGAAGATGAAATAAATGCCACTCCTTTTTTAGTAGAATATCTTTTGAAAAATAAATTTATTAAAAGCAAATTTAAAATAAAAAATTCTGCCACATGCGCACCTTTTCTCTCAAAATAAAACCAGAACGAATGCGGATACCCTATGCCATTTCCCTGAATTGAAGAAAAAGAAAAAATAACTCCCATCCAAATAAGCACAAGGAATAGATTTAAAATAAAGAAATTACGCTTAACTCTATTATTTTTTTTCATCTAATTTTTTTATCAATTCTTTGGTTAATCGATAGCACGCATAAAACGGCAACCAAATCCACAGAGTTTTTAAAATAATTTTGTCCAATATAGCGTTCATTTCATATCAAATTTCAATAAAGTAGCTCTTCGGCTATCTTATGAAATATAGTTAAGTTACGTAAAACTAATAATTAATTTACAATACTTTTCAAAATTAGGCAAATTTTTTACCGCCTTTCTTCAAGAGCAACTTCTATATTTTTTTCATTGCCCTTGTGCCAGATTTTCATCTTAACTTTATCGCCCACACCCATAAAGGCAATAATGCTATTTATTTGATTATCCACATCAATTTTTTTACCGTTGATTTCTAAAATTATATCATTTTCAACAAGTTCTGCTTTATCAGCTGGAGATCCAGGAATTACTGCAAAATCTGTTATTTTTTCGCCTCGAGAAATCAAAGCTCCATAATTATAAGGCAAGCTATTTTCTTTTTGGATTATGTCATCCAAGAGAATATAACGAATTCCTAAAAAGGGAATAGATATTTTGCCGCTAGTTTTAACTTGATCGATAGTTTTTTTGATATCATTGACTGAAATAGCAAACCCGATATTTTCTACTCCCTGAGCCACTGCCACATTGATTCCTATTACATTGCCTCGTATATCAAGAAGCGGTCCACCAGAATTACCGGGGTTAATAGCTGCATCAGTTTGGATAATATTGGTTAGTTTTTCACTGTCACCATAACCGCTACCAGCAGTAATGTCTCTTTTTAAACCAGAGACAATTCCAAAACTCACACTATTAGAAAACTCACCTAAAGAATTCCCAATAGCGATTACTGATTGACCCACCTTAAGCGCACTCGAATCTCCTAGAGTTAAAACTGGAAAATTATCCCCTTCAATTTTGATTATCGCGATATCCAACGATGGGTGTCTGGCCAAAACTGTGGCTTTGTATTCTTTTTCATCCGTGGTTATGACAGTGTATTCGGCAGTTTCATCACTCACAACATGCTTATTAGTTACAATCATACCATCTTTACCCACAAAAAATCCCGTTCCTCCTCCCACTTTTTGTTTTTCAGTTTCTCGTGAATTCTCTTGCTGATAGTCAAAAGGATCAAAGAAAAAATCAAATCCGTTATTTTTAAATACTGGCACATCTTTGCTAATCACAATGTTTACCACCGCTGGTGAATTTTTTTCTACCACATCAATTACAGCCGACTCTTCGCGAAAAACACTTCCAAATTCGTCCCGCTGTTTGATTTTATCACTTAATCCCAACTTATTTTCAACTTTATTTTTTATATTGCTAGATAAAACCCCCGAAAAACCTCCTGCCATAAAACCGAAGAATCCTCCTAAGATAGAAGACAAAAACATACCTAAAATAATAATTAACCAAATTTTAAAAGATACTCTGCTTCTCGAATTATCTACAGTTTTTTTCTCCAAAACATTTGGGGCTTCTTTAATTAATTCTGCTTCTTTAATTGATGCTTCTTCTTTTGTTATATTATTCATATTTTTTATTTTTAAAATATTATTTATGACCAAATTTCAAGCCTCGTTCTATTTTATCACCTATATTATAACACATTTATCAAGATTTTGTCATAAGGTTTATTAAAAAATTAAATTCTAAAAATTCTAAACAAAATTCTAAAATTATTGACTAAAAAATTATCGCATGCTACTATTTTTATGATATTTCCGTTTATCAAAAAATCAATGCACATAAGGAGAAGACCATCATGGAATTTGCGCAGTTATCCGATAAGGTCAAACTTGCAATAAAAGAAATCATCGATGTTAATGATCCCGATATTTATATTGTAAGTATAAATATCATTTACATGTCCGAAAAAGTTCATATTCAAGATATTTTACTTGATACGCCATCTGTAAATGGCGTACACAAAACGGCTAGAGAAATAGCCAAATGGAAGGAAAATTTTATCGGCGGATCTTATAAATCGAGTCGGGTTTGCGCCAAAAAAAATTGGCATCCGCCACGCGGATCTCAGCTTTTCTTATTAGAAGCCAGACAAAAAAATAAATCCTGTTATTATCTGCTTTTAAGAAAAAATAGGATGTATTTTATCGTTAAAGAAGAGGAAAGTTTTCATGTAATTTCAAAAAAAGAAATCTCAATTACAGATTTATTCCATGCATAGATAAGATAATTGCAGGGGTAATTTGTAGGTGATTTTTTTAAGATAAACAGGCCGCACGGGAAAAATCCTACTGCGGCTTTTTTTATTTTTTAAATTTATACAAACTCCAAAATTCCTGTGCTATGCTATTTATCAATTATTCACAGTCGAAAGATAAGGGAATTAGTTTTTTATAATGTGTATTAAAAATTTATAAAAACATATCTTATCGCTAAATATATTTTCTTCCTCTTAATTCTTCTGGCAAGTATTCCTGATCAGTGCTATTTTCTTTGGGAGTATATTTATAACCTTTGCCGTAATTTAAACTTTTCATCAATTTTGTCGGCGCATTACGAATGTGGAGCGGGACAGAAAGATTACCAAATTTATCTACATCGCACTTGGCTTTATTATAAGCTTCGTAAGCCACAATACTTTTGGGAGATTTGGCCAAATAAATAACACACTGAGACAAATGCACGTTGCACTCCGGCACACCTAATTTTTGGCAAGCATCAAAAGTAGCATTGGCCAAAAGTAAAGCAGTGTTATTAGCCAGTCCGATGTCTTCGGAAGCAAAGCGCACCAAGCGACGGGCGATATAAATTGGGTCTTCGCCACCCTCAAGCATCCGCGCCAGCCAATACACGCTAGCATCCGCATCTCCACCGCGCATTGATTTGTGAAGGGCTGAAATGACATTATAATGTTCATCCCCATTCTTATCATAAAGCAGATTAGTTTTTTGAATTATTTTTTTAATTAATTCGTTATCAATTTTCAGAGAGTAATTACTTGAAGCTTCCAAGATATTTAGAGCGATACGCGCATCTCCATTGGCAACATTGGCTAAAAAAGTAATGACATCTTTGCTCATTTTGATATTTTTCTCCCCTAGCCCATTAACTTTATCTGTAAGCGCATTTTTGATTATTTTTTCTAGACTCTCTATTTCTAATTTTGGTAACACAAAAACTCTTGCCCGCGACAATAGCGCCGAATTAATTTCAAAACTGGGATTTTCGGTCGTAGCTCCGATTAAAACAATTAGACCTTTTTCTACATAAGGTAAAAGTTTATCTTGTTGAGCTTTATTCCAGCGATGAATTTCGTCTAAAAATAAAATAGTTCTCTTGTTCTGTTTTGAATTTTCCTCGGCCTGAGCAATAATACTTCTAAGTTTTTGCGCCCCACTATCTACTGCGCTAATTTTTATAAAATCTGCTTGAGTTTTTTTGGCGATTAATTGAGCCAGGGTGGTTTTGCCAGTTCCGGGCGGACCCCAAAAAATCATTGAAAAAAGTGCATCGCTTTCAATGATTTTCTTGAGATAAGAATCCTTATCTACCAATGAATCATGCCCGAAAAATTCCGCAAAAGAATTGGGGCGCATCCGGCTGGCCAACGGCATATTTATATTTTGCTCCATATTTATAATGTTAAAATTTCAGATATCTTGATTATATATCAGCAAACATTTTTATCAAAACTTAATCCGCTAATAATAATGAAATAAAAATGGAGAATCATTTACGATTCTCCATATTCATAATACTTAATACTAACTATTTGATACCAGATATTTATTTCAACAACTCCAAGGCCTTATCTAATTGAGGATCTCTATTTTTTTCATAATCCTCTTCGCTTAATTCCACCTCCACATCCGGGTCAATTCCCTTTTCATTTATTTGACTTTCTTTAGGAGTGAGCCATCTGGCTACTGTTATTTTCACCGAAGTGTCTCCTTCCAAATTTACCAATTCTTGAACTGAACCTTTGCCATAAGATTTTTTACCCACTAGTGTAACATTTTCTCGATTATCTTTTAGAGCTCCAGCTAATATTTCAGAAGCGCTAGCGCTACCTTCGTTAATTAAAATCACTGTCTTAATTTCGCTCAACTCGCCTTTTCCCTTGGAATAAAACTTTTTCTTTTTTCCATCCTTATCTTCTTCGATAACCACAACTTTTCCACTGGGCAAAGTAAATCCTGCCATATCAATGGCTACATCCAAATAACCGCCCGGATTACTACGCAAATCTATAACTACACCCTTGGCATTTTTTGGCATTTCTTTAATTAATCGGCCAAAATTAATTGCAGTGTCATCGCCAAAACGCACCACATTAAAATAAGCGATATTATTTTTTTTCATTTCAAAGGTTACACTTTCCACTTTAATAACATCTCGCGTAACAATTATATCTAGAGTTTTTTCCTCAGCACTTTCTCGATAAACATTTAGCTTTACATCTGAACCACCTGGACCCCTTATCTTAGAAACCGCCACATCAATACTCATATCCGCAGTAGACTCATCATTAACTTTCAAAATTTTATCCCCCGTTCGGAGTCCTGCTTTTTGTGATGGAGAATCTTTAAGAGGAGCAATCACTGTTAAAATTCCTTGTTTCATACCCAACTCTGCTCCAATGCCCTCAAAAACACCCTCTATATCAGAATTAAAACTTTTATTTTCTTCAGGATCCATAAAAACAGTGTAAGGGTCTTTCGTACTTGCCAGCATACCTCTTATTGAATTATAGACCAACTCCTCAGTCGTTAATTTTTCAGCGTCTACATATTTATTTTTTAACTTATCAAAAACATCCCAGTATAAAGACATATCTACTTGATTCCTATCTTTGACATCTTTTAATTCCAAGGAATCATTTATTTTTATTGAATTACTACTGGAATTATTTTTTTGACCTCTCTCAAACCCAAACCAAAAAGTAAGAGCTAACACCAAAAAAATAACTACTAATTTTACATAATAATCTAAAACGTTTTTACGTTCGTGTTGAGTTTTTTGAGTTCCAAATTTATTGATTGGCTCGATTTCAAAACCATCTTTAATATCTTCATTTATTTGATTTTCTTTTTTTATTTCATCCATAAATAATATAGTTTATTTTCTTTAATTATTTTGCTTAATTCTCGGATTTTCTTTTCCCCAATATTTTATAAAATATTTTATTGCACTGCTTATATGAATCCAGGTTAACTTATTGAAAAAAATTGAATAAAAAAATCCATTTTTCCCACTTCCTTTGCCGTGATAATGCAACATTTGCGCCATTGGATAATATACTACTCTATATCCATTTTCCCAAAATCTCCTGCACCAATCCACATCTTCCATATACATCAAAAAACGAGAATCCATCGGACCAACTTTTTGAATAGCTTTTTTAGGTATCATCATCACTGATCCCATAATCCAATCTGCATTGCTAGGCTTTTCTCTATCATAATCTCGCATTAAAAACCAATCTAAATGCTTTTTTGCAAAGGGCATTTTTCCCAAAAAAGTTCTTCTATACAAAACGGTAATAGGTTTATAAAAACGAAAACAAGAATCCTGATAAGTACCATTAAAATTTAAAAGCTTAGGACTAAGTATCCCGATAGAAATATCTTTTTTTAAGTAATCCAACATTTTTTCTACCGACCCTGATTCTACCATGATATCCCCATTTAAAATTAACAGATACTCTCCCGTGCTACTCTCAATTCCAGTTTTAATTAAAGTTTGGAGACCCACAGTATAAATAACGTTTTCAAAAAAAGGAAAAAATTTTATCTCTGGAAACTCCTCTCGCATCATCATTTCAGTAACCTCCTCAGTGTCGCTATCTGCCACTATTATTTCATACTCAATATTATTTACATTTTTTCTTATAGCATTAATGCAGAGACGCAAAAGGTCTGGATTTTTGTAGTTAGTAATAATTATAGATAAATCCATAAGGTCAGTTAGAGCATTACAGAAAATTTAATTTAAACTGAATTAAACTTTCTAAAATTATTTTAAGTTTCTGTAACAAATTATATGATGCTTCCAAAAAGAGCTTTTATTCTATCGTAATTATCACCTCTTGGAACCAAGATGTATCCGCGCTCATCGCCTTCATGAGAATATAATAATCCTTCTTCGGAATTTTCTAGAACTTTTTGATTGATTGTAGCGGCATCGCCCAATTCTTTATAAATATCAAATAATTTTTTCATCTCCCAACCTTCTAAATCAGTTTTAGTATTATCTCCTAAACTATTTAAAATATCATTAACTTTAGAAAAATCAGTCAAGGTGCTGACACTGAATGTATTCTTTCTTATCTCGGCCAAAACTTGTTGCTGCCTTCTGGCTCGATCAAAATCGCTAGAAGTTACTCTAGAGCGCACATAACAGAGAGCTTTTTTACCTTCTAATGTTTGTTCTCCAGCCGGAAGGGTAAACACTCCTCCACATTCTTCGCTCGAATTATAACAAAGAGGATAAGTAGCCACTATCTTACCTCGTTCATTTTTTTTATACTCAAAATTTCCGCTCTTTACTTTAAACACACCGCCATTTAAATCATCACAAACTTTTTCTTCATGAAATTGCATTGGTTCAGTAAAAGATTGCGCTAAATTAATTTTAACTCCTCCGATAGCGTCTACCAATTGTTCGAAACCTTTAAAATTTATAGTAACGGCGTAGTGAATCGGCTGTCCAGAAATTTCAGAGACAACCTGTTTCATTTGTTTTATTCCTCCCCCATTTTTTTCTTTCTCTTCACCATGAAAATAAACATAATTTATTTTTTGGCTATAATTTTCTCCTGGCACTGGCACATAAAAATCTCGCGGAATCGAAACCATAGAAACTTTTTTTTCTATCGGTTTGATACTTACTACCATTATAGTATCAGCCAAAAGTCCTCCGCCAACCATATTTTCCCCCCTCATTCCCAAAAGAAGAACATTTATCCTGCCTTCTTCTTCTCCGTCCAAGGTGTCATTTGCCCCCGGAAGAGATTTTACAATACTGCTAAAAATATTCCCTTTAGTGGAAATTTTACCCAAAAGTCCGCCAGTTTTCCAAAAAATTGCACCCCCGATTAAAAACAAAACACCCAAAATAATAAAAATTATTATTTTCTTACGGCTTTTATTTTCTGAAACGCCATGCCCCAAATTACCAACATTTTTTTTACCAAACATCATACTTACTTAAGCCCCTTGTGGCTATTTATTAAACGAATTAAAAAGAGTCAGCATTTTTTGGGCTGAGTCCTTCCAAGAAAAAAGGTTATTTTTGATTAAGCCCAACTCAATCAATCTCTCTCTTTTTTTCTTATCAACACAAATATTATATAACATATCTGATAAATTATCAATACTCTTGGGATTGAAATAAATATCGGCGCTAACACCCACCTCTCGGTGCGGAGGTATATCCGAGACTAAGACTGGTACTCCGCATTTCATAGCCTCCAAGACCGGTATCCCAAAGCCTTCATAAAATGAAGGAAAAACAAAAACTTGGGCCATCTTATAAACGATAGCCTTATCAATCGTGTCGACAAATCCAGGGGAAAATACATCTTTGGCTAGATTATTTTCAATTAAAATCTTTTCAATTTCCCTATCAACATTATGACCATTTTTATCGCCCGCTAAAACTAATTTTATTTCAGGAATTTTATTCTTTATCTTGGCATAAGCCGACATCAAAAGCGGAATATTTTTTCTGGGCTGTAAAGTTCCGATATATAAAATAAATTTTTCCGGTAAACTATATTTTTTTCGCATAGCCTCCGCAACCTCCTGAGTCATTTCTCGCTCGATGAGATTTGTAGAATTAAAAATAACCTCTATCTTTTCAGATTCCACTTTGTAATATTTTAAAATCTCATCTTTGGTAAATTGACTCACAGCAATTATTTTATCCGCGCGCTTAATGCTTCTGGAAATGAGCAAGTCCAAAAAAAATAAATCTTTTTTTAAAATCATCCGCCGGCAAGCACTATCTTTAAATGAAACATCATGAATATGTGCTACAATTTTAATATCTTTTGGTATACCCAAAGGCAAAATATATTCAGTATGAAAAATATCTATCTTGTTTTTACTAAAAAATTTTGGCATCGTCCAAGCCGCCCAAATAAATTTATTCTTAGCTTTAAGTGAAATAACTTGGGCATTTTCTTTATCTGCCAAGTTCAAATCTTTTTTTATATTTCTCAAAATTATTTCATCGTTTGTGTCGGTAAGTAATAGATATTCATTTACACTATCCAGCTTTAATATATTTTTAGTCAATTCCAAAACCACCACCTCGCTACCGGTTCTTTGTTTGCCAATATTTCTAATATCAATTGCAATTTTCATTTAATTTTTTAAAACATTATCACAATAATTCGTTTTCTTTTCTCGCAAAGACTTGTATGTCAAATATTTCATCATTAGAAATTGATTATTGAAAATTGTTTATAACTTTTAATTTTACATTTTTTAATTTTTAACTTGTGCTACTCCCATCCACACCCATAAAAATCCTAACATAATTCCGGCATTAAATAAATTGGGCACGATTATCGCCACGGCACTTAGCGCTAAAAACAAGTGAAAAAAATCCATCATACTGTCACCTCGAAAGAATTTGCCTTCAAGAATTTTACGCCAAAAGAATACTTTTCCTCGCAATAAGATATGTCCCAGCAAAGTCAGCAAAGAAATTAATCCTAAAATTCCCGCCCCTAGCCATACTTCCAAAAAAATATTGCTTGAGTTTAGTCCTGCGCCCCGCTCATCTTTGCCTAAAATTTCTGAAATATTTCCCCACCCAATTCCAAAAATAAAATTATTCCTTATTTCTGCAAATGACTTGATATAAATCTCCTTTCGCATACTTACGTTAGGATCTTTCCTATATATTTTTTTAATTATCTTTCCCATTGCCATTTCTTTTTCTATCTCTTCTAGATTGATATGACTGCAATTATATTGTCTTAGCTCATCGGTATCATTGATAGGACTAGAAATTTGCACATCACTTTCACAGGCGATAGTGATTTCCTGATCTCCGCTAGTAGTGCTTTGGATTCTCTTACTCAACTCAAAATTTGTAAGATTAAATAAATATACTATCCCGACTGAAAGTATAATACTTCCCAAAAGCATCCAAATTAATGCCATTTTCTTTTTTAAAGCCAGATAAAACACCATACCAAAAGTAACCACCAGAACTCCCAACCAAGCACTACGAGCCACGGTTATTATCAGAGCTACCCAACTTAAAATAATTAACGCCCAAACAAAAAAACTATAACCAAACAAAAAAGTTTTAACTCCAAGCTTCAATAATTTCATCTTGCTATAAAAGTTATAAGCAGTTATATACAAAACAGTCAAAAGTAAAACCAAAAAAATCCCTAACCAATCGGCCTCGCTAAAGGTTGCATTGGCTCTGCCGGGCATAACTTCAAAGTGATTTCCTCCTCTCATGAATTGCCAATTTTGCCAAATCGCATAAATGACAACTACAGAAGATGAAGTTAAAAAGAAAGGCACAATTCTTTTTATATCTTCCAAATCTCTGATAAAAATTCTTACCAAAAAATACAGCAATGCAAAAGAAACTATGATAACAGATTGTTTTACGGCTAACATTTCGTCTGAAGCATTTAAGCTGCTTAAAAATCCTCCCGATACAAACAAAACAACAACATATTCCGTCCATTCGAACTTGGGCAATTTAAAATTAAGCCTTTTGGTCGCATGGCGAATAACTACCGCCAAAAAAGTTACCAATCCTAAAAGTTGATATGGTCGAATTGCAAGTCCTATATCTTGGGGTGCTAAATTGATGTTTTCCAGAGCAATTGTCCCGATAAAAAACAAAAAACTCCAGCCTGGACGATAAAGAGCAAACATAAAAGCTAGTCCAGCAAAAAATAGAAAGTCTCCAACATTTTTAAAAGGCAAAACATTAAAATTGGAAAGTATTATTAGGGCCAAAACCAAAATAATATTAACTCCCAAGAGATAATATTTAATAGTATTCAACCTATTGACAATTTCTTTAATTTGTGGAAACATACATTTAAGTTTTATAAAATAAATTTTCAAACTAGTTAAATCTTCGGGAGGGATTATGAAAAAAAAGAATTTAGTTTTTCATGTCGGATTAATATCTGGTTTGACTGCTCTTGTGAGCTTTGTCTCAGTGGTTGTGGTGGAGCTTCATAGGAAAACATTCATAGGCCTGCAAAGCAGAGAATTTTTCGAACTGCTCTCCAGGACTTCTGCAGTAAGCCACTTTATCATAATACTTTGCGGATTGGCGCTAACCTTAAATATTTTGGCCGTTATTTATCTTAGGTTTAGGTGCAAAACCTAAGATTCAACCTTTTTGTTTTCCGAGGTTATACTTCTATTTAATTTGGTATAACTTCCAACCCTTCTCTTGGCAGCCCAGATAAATCTCGGCTGCCATATTTTTTTTATTTAATCAAACTCAATAAACTTTTCCCACGAAAAATTCTTCGCTCTCTCCTTAGCTTTGGCAATATTAATTTCTCTCAATTCTTTATTGTTTAAAATTTCTTCTATTTTTTGCGCTATATCTTCTTTATTCTTCGGATCAAATAAAACCGTGCTATCTCCTCCCACTTCATCCAGCGACGAATTATCCGATGTAGCAACAGCTGTTCCTACACTCATCGCTTCCAAAAGTGGCAGGCCAAAACCTTCATACAAAGATGGGTAAACAAAAAGACCGGCATTCTTATACATAGCTGGCAAGTTTTCTTGAGCAACAAAACCCAAGATTTTAACTTTATTTTCTATTTTTAATTCTTTGATGATTTTTTCGACATCAATAATAAGCGGGGCCAACTCGGGCATCAATTTTCCCGAAATAACTAAATCAGGAATATTCTTATCTTTATCTAATAATAGTTTATACGCATAAATCAAGATATCTATGTTCTTACGTTTATCTAGCCCTCCCCCCACATAAATATAGCCAGAAGTTAATTCATATTTATTTAACACAGTTTGAGCGTCCAAATCTGTCACCTCTTTTTTATAAATAGGATCAACGTCAATATATTTTACTGCAATTTTATTTTCATTTATTTTAAAATGATTAGCCAGATCATCTTTGGTATTTTGGCTCACCGCGATAATTTTATCCGCTTTTTTTATCGCTCGCTTAGTCAGCCTCCAATAATATTTTTTTCTCCAATTATTGACATATTCCGGGAATAATTCCGGGATTATGTCATGTACCACCATCGTATGTTTTATATTTTTAGGTAAAATTGTCGGACACTGATAAAGAGAAATGAAAGTTTCACACTTATCTTCTCTAATTCTTTTGGGTAATAAAAATTTCTCCCAAATAATTTTGCGAATCAAGTCATCTCTTTTATAGAAAGGCAAAAAAACTTTTTTAGTAAAATTACTAGGCAAATCCAAAATCAAATCTTCTTCAAGATATAAAGTAAACTCATCCGAATTATTCTTTTGACCCAAGGTTCTGAGATAATTGAGAGTCACCTCTCCTATCCCACTGCCAGCCTTTCTGGCAAAAGATGCGTTGATTCCTATTTTCATATGTTTACATTATAGCATAAATCCGATAACATGAAACATGAAGCATTGAGTATGAAACATAAATCATGGAACATAAAACACGACTCATAAATCATGGAACATAGAGCTACATTGACCAATTCTTTCCAATGAATGATACTAAAAGATATGAAAATAAATAATAATTTTTAATTTCTCAAACAAAAATATATGCAGTCAAATATCAACATACGCGAAAAATGACTGTATTTTTATTTTAAGTCAAATCAACATTTAGATGTAAAACTATTACAAAACTATGCCCAGAAAATTAAACAATATTAAATTGGCCCTAGCTCCTATGGCGGGATTTACAGATAAAGCCATGCGAGAAATTTGCCAAGGATTAGGCGCCGATATCACCTGGAGCGAAATGATAAGCGCTGAGGGAGTTTTTCGTAGCGCAAAAGATGACAATAAATCTCTTGAGCTAGCGGAAAAATTTAGTTCCGAAGAAAAAAATTATTGGGTTCAAATTTTTGGCAATAACCCCCAATCCATGGGCAAATCTGCTGAAATGGTCCAAGGAAAGATCAAACCGCTAGGCATAGACATCAATCTAGGCTGTCCGGTAAAAAAAGCCCAGAAGGCCGGCTATGGCGCCGTACAGATAGGAAAAATTGATGACGTCCTAAAAATCATCCAAAAAATAAAGGAAGCCACGACTTTGCCCATTTCCTTAAAAACTAGATTGGGACTAAAAAACCCAGAAGAAATTTTAACATTTGCACCACTTTTAGAAAAAGCGGGAATTGATCAACTAGTGGTTCACGCCCGCACTTTGCCAGGAATGTTTCACGCAGAACCCGATTGGCAGATTGTTAAAAAATTAAGTGCACTTTTAAATATTCCAATTATTTATAACGGGGGGATTAAAACCCCTGCGGATGCTAAATTTTATTTTGAAAAAACTGGATGCACTACACTAATGATCGGCCAAGCCGCTATCGGCAATCCTTGGATTTTTCGAGAAATCAAAGAATTTTTTAAGTCTGGAAATTTTAGCGTACCCACGCAATCAGAGAAGAAAAAAATAATTCTCAAGCATGCCAAACTCGTAAAAAAATATTATGGCGAAAGAGGTTTCGTAACCTTTCGTCCCCAACTCGCCGCCTATCTGAGAGGCCACTCTAGGGCCGCCGAGCTTCGTGCCCGAGCAGTAAGAATAACTAGCCTAGAAGATGTCAAAAATATTTTAAAAGAAATATAAAAAAAATCAAAACCTAATTCTTCATTAAAATTCACATCCTGTTTTTTTATGCATACACGAAATCTAATAGATTGCCTTTTGTTTTTAATTATATAAATCATATTTGCAACTAAAATTCACACATCAATATACTAGTATATTGATGTGTGAATTTTAAAAAAACTGCAGAGAAGAAATGCAAGATTTATGATTTAAGAATAATATTATCTCTATAAATATTTTATGATTTAATTTATATATGATTATACCATCTCTATTTAACTGCTACACCAGGTCAACCTGAATCATTTTGATTTAATAAAAACCAAGTCCCCAATTGGGGACTTGGTTCCTAATATCTCGATAAAAATCCTAAAAAATTAAATATTCATCGATTAATCGAAAATGATATTACTACCGTACACTAGAGTACGGTAGTAAAATGCAAAAATTAATTTTAAACAAACTCATAAAATAAAAAAGGATTTACGGAAATTTCGCGTAAATCCTCTAAACACTGAAAGCATTTTAGCTATCTGAAAAATTCATTTTTCAAGCACCCCCACCCAAGCTTAAAATTTATTCCAAATAATTTGACTCAAGGAGTTCTTCGTTTAATAAAGTTACAAAATCTTTTCTTTGCTTATGCGTAAGCTTTTTTTTGATTGCTTTCAAAACCTCCTCAAGAAGACTACCAACCTTAGAAGCACCAACAGCAGAAATTACTCTTGTGTTGGCCATAACAAACCTCCCATTTAGCAAGAGCTCATTAATCCCTTGTGGGACAAGGAAATTTACTCCTTAAAAAAGCGATTCCCAAATCTGTAGCTAGCGTCATTAATTCAGCTTGTCTAAGCACGACTTGTGTGCCATAATCGTTCCCGCCAAATTTAGCAAGCCAGTTAAAAACTTTCTCTTTCCCTCCCAAATTTTCCTGCAAACTCTCAAACTGAGACTCCAATATATCCAAAGTACAATCCGATATTTTTCTTCCTATTCCATTGACAATAAGTTCCATAGCTTCTCCTTTGATGAATTGTCATAAAACTAAGTAAAAACAACTAAAAAAATACTAAAACATTCTTAGAAAAAAAGCAAATAATTCACAGTCATCGGTCTATAACGTCATCAATAAATAAAAAAATATTGCTAAAATGTTAACATGTTAAAATACTTATTTGACTTATATATTTATTTTTCTTAATTTACGTCGCAACTCCTTATAATCAGGAATTATTTCTGAAACCAAAAACCAAAATTTTTCAGAATGGTTCATTTGATCCAAATGGCAAAGCTCATGCACAACGATATAATCCATTATTTCCTCAGGCAGATACATTAATTTATAATTAAAATTAAGATTACCATTTTTGGCGCAACTCCCCCATCTTGTCCTTTGCGCCCTGATAGCTACTCGCTCAAATTTAAAACCGTATAGATTGCCAAAATGATTAACTCTTTCAAGTATTATTTTTCGCGCTTTCTCTTTTTCTTTTTTATAAGTTTTTTTATCCAAAGTGACACTAGGACACGGCGCGGTATCTTTTAATTCATCCAATTTTTCAATTATCCAAGTTTCTTTTTCTTTGATAAATTTTTCCACCGCTGACTCCGTTATCCTTTTTGGAATAGTTACTAATATTCTCAAATTAGAATTTTTTTCACAGCCCAGCTCACCGCTAAAGCAAGGTTTGATACTTAACCTCAAATGTTTGGATAACTTATATTTCTTAATCTGATAGTTTATTTCCCTGCCAGATATAGTTATTTCTTTTTGCATAAGTAGTTTTTAAAATAGTAGCTTTTTAGTGCAGTAGGCGCTTAGCTTTTTGATTTGAAATTTTAACACCCTGGCGCGCTAACGACACAATAAATTTATCTCAGACAAGACCATAGGCTTCCCAAAATATTACAACAAATCAAATAAAATAATGCCATCTTAAAAAGGTCCAACCCCTTTGGTTCCCGAGGTTGTAACTCTGGTTGTTTGTAACTAATTAAGTTAATTTGGTATAACAAGCCACAAGCTTTCCAAATTCTTAAATATTGAATCATGAATCTTATATCTCCAAAATAATTTTACCACAAAAAATAAAACCCCGCCCTACTTTTGGCGAAGTTTATTTAAATAACTTATTTCAGCTTCACTATTTTTCTGTCGTCGCTACTTTTTCATTAGAATATTTTGAAAAACCATTATCTTTGCTTTTTTTAATCAAAGCTTTAAATTTATACGCTGTATTTTTTGAAAGATTATCAATGGTAATTTCTGCTTCTCCATTTTTGCTTAAAGTTTTAGTAAAAACTCTGGTTTCAACCTTGTCAGTATCTTCATTTTCCAATCTTATTTTAATTTTTACTTTATTCTTATTTAATTTAGTAGAAGTTACACTCAAAATCACATCAGAGCTAGTTTCGTCTTTTATAGTCAAAGTTGGATTATAATCAAAATCACCCACCTCATTTACGGATACACTGCTGGAATAGTCAGAATAATCAACGTCAGAAGATTTTTTAATAGCTACCTCAAAAGAATATTCATTGTCCTTGGTCAAGCCATCAATTTTTATATCTACTTTTCCATTCTTGCTTAATTTTTTTTCAAAAACTTTTGTATCATCCTTATCTGTATCAATATTTTCCATTTTAACTTTTATTTTGACATCCTTGCTCTTCAAATTGGTAGAAGTCACTGTTAAAGTCACATAAGTGTCTTTAATTTTTTTAACTTTTACCGTTGGAGTGTAATCTGTGCTCACAGCATTGGCATCAAGAGAAAAGCCAAACGCCAAAGAAAAAACCATCATCAGTAATATTGATTTGCTTGAAATTGTTTTCATAATTTTTTTATTTTTATTTAAATTGAATTAACTATGTCATTATAGTTTATTTTAAAAAAAATAACAAACAAAAAAAATCGGCAGTGTTTAACTCTTGGCTTTCTCTTCTCCTTACTCACTTTGTTCGTTGCGGAGAAGGAGGGATTCGAACCCTCGATACGGTATTACCCGTATAACAGGTTAGCAACCTGCCGCTTTCAGCCTCTCAGCCACCTCTCCATATATTTTTCTAATTTTCCAAAAACTCAACACAATAAAAATAATACCAACAAATTAAGATTAAATCAAGGTGTTATAAACAAAGGCCTATTTTCCAAAAATAAACCTAGTTTCCATTCAACAAAATTTTTGCTTTTATATCTTCCAAAAAATCAACCGCCCAATGAGTCTGATAAAAAGAAGGTGTAAAGTGATAATTATTATCCAGTTGATACACAAAGCCCTTTCCATTATTCAAATCTATCACTAGGTTATTTTTGGCGCCATCTTTTGCTAGACTAATTTTATAAATTTTATCCATTGAAACATTTTCCTCATACGAAAATTTTCCTTCATTTTCTTTCATTAAATTTTCATCCAAAAAACTTAGCAAGTCCTCGCCAGCAAAAACATCTTCCATTAGCTCATCTTCTTTTGCGACCTCGACCTCTTTTTCATTTTCACCCTCATCTACATCCTCCTCATCTTCTTCATCGGGGATAATCCACTCACAAACTCCACCTTTATTTCTGCAAATTTCATCTTCCCCAATTTTATCTTTTTTATATGAAATTTTGGCCGCTGTTTTTCCGTTCGGATAACGCAATTCTATTTGTGCTTCTTTGTTGTTTAAAAAAAATAAAGCATTTTCTCTGGTAATTTGAAATGTTGTCCCTGGAATAATCTTGAGGTCGTCCGCTATAGAGTGATTGATTAAATTTTTTTGTCCGGTCGCAATTTTCCAACCTTTGAGATTTATTTCTTTGGGAGAATTATTTTTTACCTCCAGCCATTCTTCTCCGGTATCATTTCCTTTTGGATTGGGAAACAAACGAGTAATTTCAACAGCAACTTTGGGATATTTTTTTATTTTAATTGAAAAAGATTTTTCTACTCCTGCCGCACCGTCATCTACAAATAACTTGACCTTATATTTTCCTTCTTTTTTGAAAGTATGATTGACGTTTTGCAGATAACTTCTCGCCCCATCGTCAAAATCCCAGCGATATTTGAATTCATCTTTATCTTTTGATTTAACATCTACTTCAAAGTAAACGGGCATGCCCATATATCCAGATTCAATCTTTTTTATTTTTACTTTGGGCGCGGAACTAAATTTATTTTCTTTGCTAGGTGTTTGATATTTACTCCATATCCATTTAGCACCATCAAAACCATAGGACATTTCTTCTTTGGCTCCTTCATAATCAGCCATAGAAATTACATTTTCATCAGGATCTAGCAGTGAAACTGATTCTTTTCCGCTATTATTTAAAGCAAATTTAAAAACATCCCGATAAATAGTCAGATATTCACCAGACTTTATTATATAATCTTCTGAAAAAATAAGTTTTGTTTTTGAAGAATCTTTTAAAATCCAATCTTTTAAATTTATTGCAAAAGCTTCTCCATTATAAATCTCAATATACTCCCCTTTCCCCTCATCGCCATTGGGATTTGGTAAAATTTCATTTAACCTAATATTATAATTCCCACCCTCGTACTTTTCGTCATCTTCGATATCTTCCTC
>JBBQOS010000018.1:0-18208 GCA_038331135.1 Candidatus Moraniibacteriota bacterium
GATATGGATTTTAAAGCAGCTGGAACAGAAAATGGAATTACTGCTCTTCAAATGGATGTAAAAGTAGATGGTGTGACTATCGAGATGTTAAAAAGTGTGTTAAGTCAATCAAAAGAAAGTAGAATGTTTATAATGGGAGAAATGTTGAAAGTAATTGCTGAGCCAAGGAAAGAAATGTCTCCTTATGCTCCAAGAATTATTACGCTTCAAATTAATCCAGATAAAATTCGCTCAGTAATCGGACCTGGCGGAAAAGTTATTAATGAAATTATTGATGAAACTGGAGTGCAAATTGATATAGAAGATAGTGGATTAGTTTTTATCACTTCTCCCGATCAAGTTTCTGCCGACAAAGCCAGAGAATGGGTAGAAAATCTTACTCGAGAAGTAAAAGCCGGAGAAATATTTAATGCTAAAATAGTTAAAATAATGGATTTTGGAGCCTTTGCTCAATTATTACCGGGACAAGATGGTTTAATTCATATTTCTGAATTGTCAGAGACAAGAGTTAATAGAGTGGAAGATGTTGTGAAGGTAGATGATATGGTGATGGTTAAAGTTAAAGAAATTGATAAAATGGGAAGAATAAATCTTTCCATGAAAGATGCAAAAAAATAAAGTTTATAAAGTTTTTTTAAAAAGCGGTTCAAAATGAATCGCTTTTTAATATGGCGTTAAAACATATCAGCACAGTAGCATTTTAGCAAGTTAACATACTAGCATTAAAATAAAATGAATCGCTACATCATAAGAAACAATTTCCTTACTTATCGGCCCGCTTTGAAAAGCTTTAGCGCTGCGAGTAAGTAAGTAAATAATATTCAATTATCGAAATTCAAATACATGAGCGGTTTATTTTTATGATTTGTTATGTTTAATTTGTTTGCCTGCCTGCCGGTAGGCAGGTTTCTTGTTTTTTGAAACTTGTGTCTTATTTAAAATTCGCCGACTAAACAATTTAATAATTTAAGTTATGTGTTAGTAGTTTTGAAATCCATTTGGCAATATCTAAAAAATGTTGTATTATTAATATGTAAAAGATTACTTTTAAATATGTTCAATAAAAAAAATAATAAAACAAACAGTGACAGCGTATATTTAGAATCCGTGAAGTTTCATACTATGAAAGATGATGCTACTGGAGAAGTTAGAAATGTCCCTTTAAAAGAAGATGAGGCTACAATGGAAAAGGTTTATATAAATAAGGGAGGAAGTCCTTTTTTAAATAACGCAGTTAGCTTAAGTGGAGAAAACCCGCCAAAAAGTGAACCTAACCCAGAAATAGCAACTCAATCATCTGATATTTCAAAAGAAGAGCAGGCAGAGCCTAAGTCAAATATGTCAAGCGATTATCCGCACATGGCTGATTCTCAAAATTCAGATTTTATAGAAAATAATGTAGAGCGTGAAGAACTAGGTGAAAAAAAATCTATCTTTGTTTATGTTGCAATCTTTATAATAATTTTATTATTGGGTTCAGGAGGTTATTATTTTTTGGTTATGAAAGCAGAGGAATATAGCGGTAATATGGGATCAGAAACTCCCGCAGATTTAAATGAGGGCAATGATCCCTCAGGCACTGATATTACGGATGGTTTCGGAAACATAACAAATGACCCATCTAATAATACGAGTAAATTTTCTGATAAAGTTAATTTCATGGTAGTAAAGGATGAGGAATTAAATCAAGAAGGAGTTACAAAATTGATTAAAAATAAATTTATTGAAATGGAAAAATACAACGGAAATCAATTGGAATTTTTAATGGTAGACACAAACAATAAACCTATTTTATTTAAGAATTTTATAGATAATTTTAAGATATCGCTAAGTCAATCGATAACAGATAATTTGGCTACTGACAATTTTTCTATATTCTTATATAAAAATGGAGGAATTAAAAGAGTGAATGTGGTTGTCGGAGTAAAAGATGTTTCTGTATTGAAAATAAACTTAAAAAGAGAGGAGAGTCTGCTAGTTGGAAATCTAAATTCTTTATTTGTGTATGATAAGCCAGAAAGTGATTCAGTTAAACAATTTAACCAAAGCGAGTATAATGGTACATCAATTAGGTATATAAACTTAAATAAAGATGTTAGCTTATCAGTAGATTATTTTGTAAGTGGTGATTATCTTGTCTTTGCTACCAATAAAGATTGCGGAAGGTTAATAGTAGATAAGATTGCAAGTGAATCAGTAATAAAGAAAGATGTTTTTAATGCAGAAAACTAAATCTGGGGAGTATTTGTTAATAAACTGTGGATAAGTTGTGCACAAACTAAAGAAAAAATAAGCATTTTTAAGAACAAATAATTTTATTTTAAGCCTATATTTATTAAAAATTAAAATAGAGGCGTTAAATAAGGGTTTTAAAAATTATAAATTGACGAAGTGCCATTTTTTTGGTATAATTAAGTTGTAAGTTGAAATAGTAACTTAAAAATTTAATAGTAGTTGTTATCTAGTAGAAGAAATCTCTAGCGGTTTTAATTAAAAACGGCTTAAGTTTTCTTCTACTATTCTCCATGCATCAAAAAAGAAGTAAACATACTTCAAAAAATAATAAAACAAAAATAAAAATAAAACAAAAATAAAAATTTTTCAAAAATAAAAAGAAAAATAAAAATTTAAGTTCTTTAAAAAAGGGTTCGTCCCAGAGAAAAGTAGAGGATAACAGATATATGTATACAAAATACATGCATTCCTAGTAACCTTTGATTGCCTCTCACCCGGGCTAGAAGTTCTTGGTTTACATGTTGATACATGTCAAACACCAGGCGCTCAAGCCACTTTATTTATATATTCGGCGTTCAGCGCCTGGTTTCCATAACCTTGTCAGGTGTTTGTTAATTTAATTTAAGTTAATGTGCATTTGAATGGGTAAAAAAGCATCTTCTTTCGGAGGTGTTTTTTGTTGGGGTAAATTTTATCGCAATGTAACACCGATTTTAATTTGTTGGTGGATGTTAATAGGTCAGAGGGGTAAAACTCGAAAGATTGGCCTTTTAATAACACAAAGTGCTTTATGTAACGCAAAGGTAAAAGATGCCTTTATTGAGTCTATTTAATAGCAAAATCAATTGACCCAAGTACATTTAATTTTTTATAATTATTATTCAGACAAAAGAGGTAAGTCACCAATCGGGGACTTAGTTCCTATTAAATCAAAATGATCCAGATTGGTGCAATGATAAAGCGGTAAGACATTCTTAATTAGGTAGTGATTATTTTTTTATTGGACTTCAATTAAATCGAATGGTTAAAAGAGTGAAGCGTTTTATTTGAATTGAATTTATTTGATTGGAGCTTTTATGATAATATTTTATATTTCTGGCAACATTTTTATTTTCTGTAATTACAAAGAAGGGCGCATTTAGAGGATTGTTTTTTTGAGAAAATGATTTTATGTTAAGATTATGATTCTTGAGACATGCATACTCTAGCGATTTTTTGAAGCTAAAGGATTCCACCAAAGCTTCTGGGTTATTTTTTTGATGCTGAGATAGTTCGTTTTTAATATTAAGACAAAGCGTGTCCAATTCTTCCCAGCTTATACCACCATAAGAGCTTTCAGGAGCCCGATAGTTGCTTAGATTATAAGTTTTAAAGTAAATATTCATGTTTAGGGCAGTTAAAAATAGAACAAATACAGTAAAAATAATTATTTGTATATTTTTAAATTTAATAATTTTATTAAGATGGGTAGCAATTATTCCAAGCAGCAGATACGGGATAAAGGACACTATTATAAAAAATCGAATATTTAATTCGTTGCCAATCAGAACAAAAAGGAAAAATGACAAGCAGGCGAAAGTGCTTAAGATCAAAATGAAGCTATTATTAAAAAACTTTTTATCTCGGTCTATTTTTTTAGTAAATAAAAGATATAGCCCCGACAAAAACAGAAAAACTGAAGTTATAAAAAGTAATATTTCAGTAATATTTTTTGATTGAAAAAGCTTGATGATATTAAACCAATTTTTTTGAGGCTCAATTCCAGTGAGATAATAAATGCTTCCTTGCAAAAAAAATTCAATAGTTGCGGTAATATTTTTAAAAACAGAAAGGCTGTTGCTAGTTTTATTAGCAGTACCAGCTAAAAATTCTTGAATATTTTTCCCTCCATCTAAAAAATTTCCGTAAATAAAAGGCAAATTAATTAAAATGAAGAAAAAAACAAGAAGCAGAATTTTAGAGAAACTAATCTTTATTTTTTTGATGTAAGCATAGCCGATTACGATTGAAGTCATCAGGGGCATTAAAATTAAAAGAGGTGTGTGCAGTTGGCTGGCAATCCCGATTGCAATGCCTAGAAAAATAAAGTTCCAATATTGAGTTTGATTATCCAGCAAACGAGTTAATAGAAGTAAGAAGACTAAAACAAAAAATGGAATAGCGTTGGGGTTCCAAGCAAAATGTGAATATTTAATAGCATAAAATGAAACAGCATAAAGAAAAGTAAGACCAAGAGCAATATGTTCGGAAAATGCTTTTTTAAATAATACATAAAACAAATAAATTGAAAATATCGACAAAAGGGGAATGAAAAATGCCATTCCAGCCGGAGAGAATCCGAAAATAGCGCCGGATAAATATTCTAAGTAATAAAACGCTCCACCTAGATTAAATTTGGTTCCGCCAGCCTTGGGTCCGAAAAGAGGAAATTCTTCGCCTAATCGCATCGTGTCTACAATCTGAGCATCCCTGACTTGATCATTGTTAAATCGCAAAAGATTATCAAAGTTGTATAATCTTAAAAAGGAGCCTATTGTGATAATTATTAAAAGTATTGCAAGCGGTCTGTTGATTTTTAAAGATAAAAAGAATTCAACAAATTTATCATCAAAAATATTTTTTAAATTATTCATAGCTTTAAATTAGAAATTATGGGGTTATAAATATTTTCAGTAGACTGATTTTGTGCTGTTTGAAGTGCTCGTTATGGATTATATATGATGTAGTTAGGTTAAAAATAGTTTGTTCTAAAAATAAAAAGGTTATGCCTCTTTAAGATAATAGTGCTTGGGACAACTGTATATGGCATCAATCTAATTTTCAAATTTTACAACTTTTATGTAGTTTCCTGGGCGATTATTGATAAAAATTTGCCAAACATAATTGGTGTCTAGATTTTTGAGATAAAATTGGGTATTTTTTTTGGGATTAGGATTGTTATTTAATACAAAGTGATTATTTTCCTTTAAGATGCCTCTTTTGGAAAGAACAAAATAATCTGGCTTGATAAGGTTTAGATCAATTTTTCGACTTTTCAAACACTTTCCTTTGAAAAATCGACAAACAGTTTCAGTATTAGAATAAATAATTAGATTTTCAGCATTGGGTAATGAATTAAGGTACTGGGCGGCTTCATAAGCACCATGACCCCAAGAATCGTGAATTGTGTATGCAGAGGGCAATAGAGAATTTGTATAGCTAAAATAAAAAGGTTTGTTTTGCCAAAGAGAAATCATTCCGATCGCAAGAACGATTCCGGAAGCAATAATAAAATACTTAAACTTTTTTAAATTGCAGAAAGTTAAAAACTCTTGAATAATCACTCCTCCCAAAATAGCGATTAAGGGGTAGAGAATAATAGAATATCGGGCATTGGTGACGATATGGGCCAAAAGAGTAGAATAAATATAAAACAAAATAAAAATCGAGCCTGCAAATAATATCGGATAATTTTTTAGAGAGACTTTGTTTTTGATAGATTTAAAGGTAATAAAAAATATCAAAATCAGCAAGAGCGGTGAAAGCGAAAAAATAAAAGGATAGACTTCCATTAAGTATAACTGAGGGCTGTTGAATATAGAACCATCTTTTCTGTCCATTAAGGGTTTAAAATTAAATTCTTTGGGTTCGTTGACGTAAGCTAAGTCTCTTAGTTGGCTAACGGGAGATATTTTTTGGCCGTTCCAAACATTCAATAGAGAAATTATTATCAAAAGTGAAAAAAGGCTCAGTGAAACTGTAAGTAGGATATTTTTTTGGTTAGATATTTTTTGAGTAATTTGTCCAACGAGGTCTTTTTTCCAAGTCAGAAGAAGGATTAGTGCTAAGACAATTGTGACTAGGGAGAAAATGATTTTAAAACTTAAGAATTGAGAAATGCCCTTAAATAGATAGTCTGGATTAAAGAATGTGGCAGGCAAGAAGACGGCAAAAATAATATTAGAAACAATAAAGATAAAACCTATCTCTGCTAGGTATTTTAAAATAGTTTGCCAATTTGTTTTAGTGGCGCTGTCTTCTTTCTGGAAAATAATTTTACCCAGAGCGCTCAGGAGAAAAAAGGCAAAAATAATAAAAGCGGTATATTTAGATAGAAGTGCAAATCCCGTAACCAGACCACAGATAATTAAAAACTTTTTCTTTTGAGTATTTAAATAAGCCAAGTAAGCTGCCATAGCCAATCCGCCAAAAATCCAAAAAAAGCTATCCGGATTAATAATTTGAGAAATTCCTAATAAAATTGGATTAGTGGCAATTAAAATGGTAGAAAGTAGCGCTATACGATAAGAATTAAAAGCATAAAATATGAAATAAAAAAATGCCAGCAGGGAGAGTGTGGAGAATGCTAAAATAGGTAATCTAAATCTAAAATTAGTTATTTCTGACTGTGGATAGTTGTAGCGTTCAAATAATTTTCCTTCTTCCCCACTTTTGGCTGGTAAGTATTGGTTTTTTTGGGGATTGGGTTCAGAAAGTAATCCAAGCCCCGAGATAAGGGCAACAGTTACACCCGGCTTGTCATTGATGTAAGTTTTCTCCCAATCTTTTTCTCTTAGCGCCTCCCAATATTGGGGGATGCGATCATATTTCCAAAGATGTTCATCTGTGGTTTCAAATTTCCCCAAATGATAAAAACCAAAAGAAAAAAAAGATATTATAGAAACAAATAAAGTCAAAAAAATTATGGTTTTTTCTTGCTTTGCATTCATATATTTTTTAGGCTCTAAGAGCCCAATTGGGCTCTTAGAGCCCAAGGGATTTCTCGAGTTTTTGGATGTTATTTTTTAAACTGGGCAGCTTCTAATATTTTAACATAATTTCCCCTACGATTGCCAATAAAAAGAGAAAATTCGGTTTCCTGGGTATTATACATTTTTTCAAAATCATAGGGGAGAGAATTTTTGCCACGAGTTTCGTTTAAAATTTTGTTTTTTCGCCCGGAAGAAATAATAAAGTAATCGATAGTGGGGCTTTCTTTAAAAGAAAGGGAATCATAAAAAGAATCACACTTGCCCACAAAAAAAGAGCAAACCCCCTTTTTATCAGTCCAGACAAATAAATTTTTAGCATTGGGTAAAGAATTTAGATATTGAGCTGCCTCATATGATCCATCCCCCATATCTTTGACATCGACAGTATAACTTTTTGGCAATAAAAAAGAGGCGTAGCCGAGATAATGGGGCTGAGTGTTATAAAGAGTAAAAAATCCTATTGATAAAAGAATAATAGCGGTTATTTCAAAGCTATATTTATATTTCAAAAGATTGATAGCTTTTAAGATTCCAATTGAGGAGATTATTAAAAGCAATGGATAAAGAATAACTTGATAGCGAATGGTGGATACAACCCCATTAAAGGTAGTGGCAAAATAATATAATAGAATAAAAATGATAAAGTAAAAAGTTATTTTTGTTTTTAAATCTTGTTTGGGTTTATTTTTAAAAAGGACGTAAAGAGAGCTTAATAGGCCCAAGATTACAAAAGGAAGAGAAGCGAAGACTAATGGGTAAAAATTAGCACTAAAAATAGCCAAGAATGGATTGAATCGATAGGATGTTTTGGGCGAACTAAGAATGGTTTCAAAATCAACCCATTTCATATCCGAATAAGTGTTTAAAAAGGTAAAAATAATAAATATACTAAATAAGCCAGTAATAAATAATTTTAAGTAGCTTTTATTTTTAAAAAATAAATTGAAAACCGGTTGAGTAATTTTATTTTTAAAAATAAAAATATCGGCAATTAAAATCAAAGCTAAGCCGATAAAAATTGGAGCAATCGTGACAAAGGCTTGACTTAAGATAGTGCTAGTAAATAATTTTCCTAAACTCACCCAAGTTTCTGGAAATAATAGAAAAAAAGTAACTAAAGAAATTAGGATGATTGAGAAAAATTGGATAAAAGATTTTTTTAAATAGCGGGTGATGTTTTCTTCTTTGTCTTTAAATAAATATTCCAAAAAAATTAACCCGAAAAAGAAAATATATAAAATATTAGCCACATATTTGGTTAAAATTGAGAGTCCCAATAAAATTCCCGATGCATAGAGCCAAAAACGAGTTTCTTTTTTGAGAAAAATTAAGTAGGCTAAAATGGTTAAAGGAGCAAAAACCCATAAGATTGCATCAGGATTGATGATGCGACTCATGCCGATTAACATGGGCGAAGTGCTGATAAGCACAGCGGACAGAAGTGCAGTTTTTTTATCTAATAATTCTTGAATAAAAATATAAAATAAAATTAAGGACAATAAACAAAATATAGCCAGCGGTAGTCTGAAATATTTATTTAAAGTAAAAATATCTTTTTTTGCTTCAAAACCTTTGATAGCCTTATTGTGTTCTACAGGATGATTTAACAGGCCAGCACCCGAAATTATAGCTATAGTTATTCCTGGCTTATCGCTAATGGAAGTATTTTTCCAATCCATTTCTCCTACATTTTTCCAAAAATGAGGAATACGATCAAGTGTCCAAAGAGGTTCATCTACCCCGGCGTAATTAGCAATATTTTTTAGTTCAAAATAGCCAAATGTGCCGAATGATAAGAATAGAATTAAAAGAGTGAGAGCACCTTGTTTTTTTAGCCTTCTTAAGGGAGTGCTTTTTATTTTTAATTCTCTTGAAATGAAATTATTTTTAGTCTCTATAAAAAATAAAGCCGCAATAACCAAATAAAAACCTGTGGCAAAATAAAATAGAGAATTAATAGCTACTTCCTCATGGATTAGATATAAGCCAATAATAGAAATAATTTCAGTAGGGAGAAAAATCAAAAGGAATGTTTTTACCAATTGAGATATTTTTTGATTTTTTAAAAATTTCCACCAAATCCATATTAACCCAATAAAACAAGCCCCATATATCAAGTAGTGGACTTTGATATTGTCAAAAATCAGCGGAAAAGCGTTGGTAGATTTGCGTTCGATAAAAAAATAGGAATTTAAGGCGAGAATTAAGGATAGCGCGATTAATATTTTGTATTCAATTTTATTTAGAAAAGCCATATAAATTGTTGAAAATGTTGTAAGTGTTGAAATTGTTTTTGAGAATTTATGAATTTGAAATTTTTAATTGTTATATTGTTTTCATATTCCATGATACATGTTTCATATTTGAGTTAAGTATAGCGAAAAATAGGGAAAAAATAAAGTAATTTTTTTGATTAATTTTTAAAATAAAAAACAGACCGTTAATCTGTTTTTTTGTGTATGGATTTTTATTTAGCGGGGAAGTGGCAAATATCGGAAAATAAGCCTAATTTATTTTTACTGAGAACATTACTCTTTAAGGTTGTTGATTGAGACCAAAGTACGGGCTTATTTGATTTTAATTTACTGGGCGTATCGCATGTAATACCATAACGTTTATTGGAAGTAATTTTATTTCTTTCAATATTATTATTGCTTAGAGAGCTTAAGCCTCCTTGATAGGCCTGAAGAGAGATACCGCTGGCTGAATTCTTATAAATTTTATTTTTATCAATTTTTATTTTTGATTTTTCTATTATAAGCTCAATGCCACCTTCTCCATTATCATGAATTTTATTATTTTTTATGCTTCCCATGACACTAGCTCTCATATCAATACCTTCTTCGTCATTATCATAAATTTCATTACCAGTGATTTTGACATAGTTGCCTTTTTGTATGTAAATTCCCTTACTGTCATTTCCGTTTATAGTGCAATTTTTTATCGTAGCAACTCTTTTTTTCGTTGATTCTTCAATTTCAATACCTTTTTTTTTGGTTTTTTGAATTTTGACATCACTAATTTCTACTTTGGAATTCTTCTCTACTAAAATTCCAACGTGACCCTTATAAATCTTTAGGTTCTTAATAGTTGTATTATTGCTCATCTTTGCTGTAGCACTATCAACACCGCCATTGATAATGGTATCATTTTCGTCTTCTCCAAAAATTTCTGTTCCCTCAGATAAGGCAATATTTTCCAGATATTCTCCATTTTTAACATAGATTTTGCGATGATCCGTATCATTGCTAGTGGCCAAATTGATAGCGTCAGAGATTGTATTAAATGGATTGGTTTCACTACCATCTTTAGCGCCAGAATTATTTGTGTCCACAAAAATATCATACGCTTGAGCATTAGTTTTTAATCCAGAAAATAAAAGCAAAAATAGCATTAGTGAAAAAATTTTTTTGAACATAGGTTTTTTTAAAAGATTTGAGTACCTGTTATTTTAAAGCGGTACACTTTTTGTATGATTGTAGCGCTATCCTTGCCAATTAAAAAGTTCTCCCAAGATGACAAATTCCAAATCTTAATGTTATTGTTTTTTTAATATTTTTTTAAATAAATAAAAATCTTCTTTGGTAATTCCTTTTAAAGTATATAATATTCCTAGATAAAATACAAATAAGATAATTGCTAGAGGGATAAAATAATATTGGTTAGCGGGAATTAAAAATGATATTAAATAAATAATTATTCCGCTTACGCCTACCTTTAAAACTTCTTTTATATCAAAGGAAGATTCGAAATGCTTTTTAATATAATAAAGCATTATTAGCATCACAACAAAAGAGGTAACAGTGGTGGCGATAGCTGAGCCAAGGATGCTCATTTTTATTATTAAAATATAATTTAAAATAATATTCAATACCAAGCCAAAAAAAGAAATCCACATGGCCACTAAAGTTTTGCCACCGCCATTAGCTGCGAAACTTAACACATAAAAAATAGTTAAAAATCCCACTCCAAAAACCAAAACTGACATTGGTATTGCGCCAGCGAGATATTTTTCTCCGTAAAGAATTTTCAGTATTTGACTAGCGTAAACAGATATTAAAATCACCATTGGAGTTAAAAAAATTAGCATAATGCGAAGAGCGTTGCCGATGATTTCTTTGGCATTGCTTAAATTATTTCCAGCGCTTTTTCGAGAAACCATTGGCAAGAGGAAAACTGTCATAGCGTAAAAGATATAGTAGGGGATGCGACCGACTGTTAAGGAAGCATTATAAATTCCTGTAATGTAGTCATCTTTCAAAATGCCTTTGACTAGATACAAATCAATGCTTATCAAAAGTTCATAGGCTAAAAAGAAAACTATAATTTGCCAACCATAATTGACTAATTTTTTCCAATGAAAATCAACGTCCAGGTCTTTATCTTTTGGCATTTTGGATATTTTTTCTTTTATTTCTTTATCAATCTTAAATTTATCAATTAAAAAAGCAATAACAAAAACAACAAAGGGAGCAATTATATAGCCGGAAATTGAACCATATAATCCAAATAATGTAGCCAATCCAATTACAAAAATAATTCTTAAAAAAGAACGGGTGGTTTTTAGTGTAGCTTGGACATTAAATTTATAAAGTCCGGTAAAATAAGAAAAGTAAAATGAAGCTGCGGCAAAAGCAGGTATTATTAGAGATGAAAATTTAAATAGCGGAGTTAAAGTTGGATCGCCCAATGCCACAGATATCAATGGGGCACTAAAGTAAAAAATGACAGTAATAAAAGAAATGAGAATAGTTTGAATAACGATGGCTTGTTTTTTAATTTTAAAAATCAAGCGTGGATTGGTTTCAAAAATCTCGCTGATATACTTGGACATAGCGGTGGGGATGCCATTTCCAATTAGGATGATTACCATTGTGGTTAAAGTAATAATCAAGCCGTAACGTCCATAATCAGCCGGTCCCAGAATCCTTCCTAAAATAGAATGAATAACAAAACCAGATAGATTAAAAATTATTTCTGAAACAGTAACCCAGATAGCGGATTTAGCAATGTTGTTTGACATGTGGTTAATTTAAGGTGTATATGGTATTTAGTATATAGTATTGTGTATAAAATTTCTAATTTGAATTAACTCTAATTTTAGAATAAGAACTCAAATATGCAAATTTCCATTTTCTTTGTTTGAAATTTATTCGAGTAATTCGGTTTTTTATGCGCAGATTCGAGTTGTATGTAGTATTTATAACAAATTTCTAATTTCTTGATCCACAGTCGCTAAATCCCTGTCACCATTTACAACTTTCATTTCAAAGATATTAAAAACTTTATCATAAATCATTTTTTTGTCTATCAAATATTGTAATCCCTGATCAGGCATACGATCGCGTTGCATAATTAATTCGGGAGTAGCTTTTAGATAAATAGATAGGTGTGGTTTTAAAATTTTTGTAGAGATGCGATTTATCGCGTCTTCTTTGTGTCCACTGAGATATTTGATGTTAATCAGCGTGTCATAAAAATATCTATCGCTTAAAATATAATTGTACCCATTGTTACGTAGCTTGTTACGTAGCAAATAAAAGCGCCAAATGTCTAGGCGTAAAAATAGTTTGCGCAGAAATATTTGTAAAAAGTTTGCTTTAGTAACGCTTTTTTCTTGTTTTGGGTTTTTAATTTTACATTTACCAAGTAATTTGCAAATCAGACAATATTTATTTTTAAAGGTGTTAATTTTATTAGCTAAGGAAAAATCAATCGCGTGAAAATAAAAAACTTTTTTATTCTGGTCTTCAAAATAATTCTTCAATAATTCTATTTGAGTAGACTTTCCACTACCATCTAATCCTGATATTGTTATTATTTTCATAGTTTACTGTTGTGAATTTTTATAAGGTGAATTCTTTTTCTATGTTATATTCCTTAAATTAAAATTTCAAATATTTTTTAATTTTGATATTTATGCCTAATACATAAGTACAGCCACCGGTTGCATTTTGGCAACTACATGGGCGACGCCATTAGCTTCAACTCCCTGGATAACTTTGTTGATGTTTTTATAACGTGCGCTGTCTTGATTGATAACAATCGAAGACTTAGCATTGTAAAGTTTAATGCCCTTGGCTTCCATCTTTGCAAATAGTTCATCTTTATTTTGAATTGATTTTTCATCAACATTGGTGCCTTTGCCGGTACCGTGCGGAGCGGAATAAAAACTTTCTGCATTTCTGTCGGTGCCTACACAAATATACGCATCGGTACTCATAGAGGATGGGATAAAGGCCGGCTCTCCAGTTTCTTTGTAAATTGGGTGGCTACCCATTTTTGTCGGACCATAAGCGCGAGAAGTATTGCTACGGTGAACTATCACTTCTTTTCCAAAATGTTCTTCTCTCGTGATGGAAATATGGGGAAGATCATAAATCAAATCCAGCTCTAGATTGCGGTTTAACAATTTTTTTATAGTTTCAGAAATATTGTGTGTTATAACTGCACGATTAGCAGTACCAAAATTGGAAGCGGCTGCTCGCGCGTTCATATAAAGTTTTCCGTCTGCGCCATCGGCCTCATATTTTAAGAGAGAATCGTCTCTGTCCATATGTTTTTTTATTTTTTCTTGCATTTTTTTGTAAACATCTTTTTTAGTTGTCCGAAAAGTCATTTTACCCAAAGCAACCATCAGGGATTGAGAAAGATGCTCGCGTTTTTTGGCAGTATGAGTGTACATAGTGTATTGGCCGAGGATGCCACTTCCGGTGTGAATCATAAAAAGATATTGACCTTTTTTGATGCCCAATTTTTGAGCCGTTTCAATGTCGACGATATCAGTAACTTTCATCAAATCTAAAAAATGATTGCCAGCCGCACCAATAATACCCAATCGATATTTGGCAAAATGTAAATATAATTTGGGAATGGCGTCAAAAATATCTTGACGCGTCATCTCCTGACCAAAAAAATTTCCTCCTCCTTGAGTGTTTTCTAGCTCGTTTTTAGTAGTGATGCCCAAGTATTCGATAATCGCTGAGGTTCCTTGGCGACAAATATCCACGACTACATCAAAAGGAACTTTGGTTCCTACAAATTTTTTAGTGGGAACAACTTTTACCAATTCTTGAAATAATTTGTCGATTTCTTCCGGAGAAATATTATTTTCGTTCAAATTGGTTTTTAAAAGACGCATACCGCAATTAGGATCGGAATCATTAACTTGAGGCAAGATATATTTTTCAGAAACAATCGTAGTTCCAGCGGCATTTTTGCGCCCTGGTTTTGAACAAACGTCAGGCAATGCCACTGTCTGGCGAAAAAAAATTTCTTGATTGGAGGCGATATCTTCTACTTGATCAAAGGTTTCTTTTTCTGGTAAAAGGTCTTCACTCATAAAAAAAAGAGCTGGGACGGACATTTTTTCAGTTTTGAATTCTTGTAAGTGCTCGGATTTGGGGGTAATATTACTTGACATATATTTAATTTTGTTGTATATTGAATTATTGGTTTTTACCGTTTTATGGTAGCATATTATGGTTAAAAAACCAAAGAAGTGTAAATTTTTTTTCTTTTTTCAAAATTTTTTAAGGAGAAAATTATGAAAGGTTTTTTTTATTCGTTAGTGGTTGTTTTTAATTTAGTTTTTGCAGAAAATTCTTTTGCTAAGGAGATGTCTCCTGGCGAAATGAGATTTATAAATTTAAACTCAGCGCAAGTTATGAGCGTCCATTTTAGGGAGATAAAGGGGCGAACTTGCCTGGTGCTCATCCGAGATATTCGAGATGGCAAGGAGGTATTTTCTGAGAACATAAGTTTTGATCAGCACCGAGAGGATCGGAATGTGTTTATCGGAAAAAATAAAATAACCTTCTTCTATATTTCAAAGGGGCTAACGGTGCTCCTAAATGACGAGGAGGTGTGATAAAAAACAGAGACGGTGTTCGCAAATGCGAATCCCGTCTCTTTAAATTTTATTGAGATTCAATGTAGAGACGAGGCAGTGCCTCATCTCTACAGTAAGAAGATAATTTTTTACAATTTATTATAAATTTCCATATATTTTTGGGCGGCGTTGTGAATATTGAAGTTTTTGTGTGAGTATTCGATGGCATTTCTGGATAGATTGAGTCTTTTTTCTTTATCATTATATAAATCGATAATGGCTTCAGTTAAATCAGTAGCGGAATCTTTTTTTATAGAAACAGAATTGTTATCATTGGAAAACTCTTTTAAAATAGGCAGATTGGAAATTATGATTGGTTTAGCACAAGCCATCGCTTCAATTACGGCTAGCGGAATATCAAATTTTCCTTTCATATTGCCCACTGGAAAAATACTAATGTCAGCTAAATTATAAATGTCGCTCATTTTGTAGCTCCCGCTATCATGAAAAGAAACTTTATCTAAAATATTTTCTTTTTTTAGTTTGGTAATAACTTCTTCTTTTTTTCGAGCATCTTTTTCATTTTTTACTCGCACAGCTAGTGAGAGGCGAGCAGAAGAAATTTGCTTACTAACTTCGATAAAACTATTAATTACAGTATCCATCGCGCCCAAGCGGATGTATTCTCCCGTAAAATTTATAATAAAATCATCTTTGGTAAAATTGGCTTTTTTTAATTCTGTCTCATTTTTTTCTCGAGGTTGGTAATCGGATAAATCTATCCCAGGATAAATTTTATAAACATTAGTAAATCCCAAGCTCTCTAACTTATTTTTGGCATAGTCAGAATAAGTTACAATGATGTCGCCAAACATCATTTTTCTTATGTCCTCGTTGCTAAATAAATCTTCGCGCAAGGTCGCCACAGTTTGGATAGTTTTGCTTTTTCCTTTTAAAATATTTCTTATCAGCCAAGAATTGCTTTTGGTGGGAGTAAAAAAATAATGTTTGATATCAAAAGAATTTTTAAATAAGAACTGGAAAAATAAAGAGCGTAATTTATCAGAAAACTTAAAATCTTTTTCACTGTACTTATAAATTTCTTCTTGTTTTATATTCTCAGGTAAATTCAATTGAGTATGGGTAGTCATTAAGTGGATTTCGGGAGAATCGGAATTATTATTGATTTCTTTGGCGAGATTGTAAGCGAAATTTTTGCTGGCTTCATCCCAAGGGGGAGTGATGGGACGAGAAACATAAAGGATTTTTTTAGGGGTTTTATCTATTGACATTTTTGTTAAATTATGTTATTATTTAAAATCGTAAGTAATTTACGAAAAGGGAACTTCTGTGCGCTAATAATAGCATGTAGAGGTTAAAATTTGAAGTTTTTTGAAAAATAAGGTTTTTTGACTATGGATAAAATTCTCTCGCAAATAAAACCCCGAAGATGTCGTACATTACCGGGGTTTTTAATTTTTTTTAAAAATTCAGTCAAATTGGTACGTATGTATCAGTTTGACTGAATCGTTTTTTATTAAATACTTTTTTGCATTTTACTACCGTACTCTAGTGTACGGTAGTAAATGACTAAATGGTTTGGGGGAGTTTTTGTTTTTGAAATGTAGTTATTTAGTTAAGTTTTTAAACAAACCCTCTCTGTCTTTAATCCCCCTCGCCTGTACTTTGGAGAGGGCTGGGATGAGGGTTTAGCAACCCCCTCCTTGTCATAAAGGACACCTGTCTGCGCTCCGTAGGCATAGTATTTGGCGACGTACGACCGGTAGGCAGGTCTCCCCCTTGAGTACAAAATAAGAGAGGGTGTTTAGGCTGCGTGTTAAGTGTCTTATGACTATATTAGGCTTATGGGGTCGACATCAATCTGCCAACCATTAGGCAGACTTTTTATTTCTGCCCCAAGAGATGAGGAAAGTTTTTCTTCGTTTTTTATTTTTAAAATAATTTGCATGGCATATCTTTTTCTAATTTTAGGAATATAGGGTGCACTGGGAGGATAAATCTGGACGGCATTATTTTCTCCGCGAACATCTTCTAATTTTTTATACATTCGCTCCGTTTCTTTTTCTACTAAGCTTGATGAAAAATCTTTGTAAGTTAATTTAATAATTTTAGAAAACGGAGGATAGCTGAGAGCTTTTCTTTCTTTAATTTCGTATTCATAAAGTTTAGTGTAATTTCTTTCGGCTGCCCAGCGGATAACTTGATTTTCGACGTGGTAAGTCTGGATGATAGCTTTGCCAGCATACCTTGCGCCCGTGCGACCAGTGCGACCGATAGCTTGAGAGATGAGAGCGAAGGCATTTTCGTTGGTGTGAAAATCGGGAAAAGCAAATAAACTATCGGCGTCAATAATTCCCACCAGTCCGACATTATTTAAATCCCAAGCTTTGGCAATCATTTGCGTGCCGATTATAATATCGATTTTTTTACTTGAAAAATCATCCCAAACCTTTGTTTGAGAGTTAATTGATTTTTGCATACTATCAGAATCTACTCGAGCAATACGTGCAGAGGGGAAAAGTTTTTCAATTTCTTTTTCGATTTTTTCCGTACCCAGGCCGACATTTTTAAAACTAATTCCTCCGCAATTCGGACACATCGGGAAATCTCCCGTTTCAAATTGACAATGCAGACATTCATAGTTTCCTTTTTTGCGAGAAGTTAAAGCTCTTTCGCAATCCGGACAAGTTAAAACAGTTTTACAAGCAGTGCAAGCAGAAAAAGTGCTCATCCCCTGGCGATTGATAAAAAGAATAGTTTGAAATTTATTTTTAAGGGTCCAAGCAATTTCGCTTTCTAATTTTTCTGATATGGGAGAAACGATTTTTACTTTTTTCCAGTTTTTCCAATGTTCCTTTCTTAAATCAACAATTTCTATATTAGCTCTCAGTTCACGGTCAACGGTTCTTAGCTTGGGTAATGTTAATAATTTATATTTGATTAGGGAGTCGTGATCTGTGCGCTGTGAACTTTTAAAATACGTTTCGATGCGCGGAGTAGCGGAGCCAAAAACTATTTTGGCTTCGTAATTTTTAGCTAGCTCCTCAGCTACTCGGCGGGCATCATAGTGTGGGTTCATCTCCCATTGTTTAAAAGAAATATCTTGCTCTTCATCGACAATAATAATTTTTAAATTTTTAAAAGGAGCGGTAACTGCTTGACGAGTACCGATAATTATTTGAGCGGTGCCATTTTTTATAGCCAGCCAATTTTTAAAATATTGACCTTTGGATAGTTTGCTATGGAGTACGGCAATTTTTTCTGCGCCAAAAAATTCTCCATATCTTTCTATTTCTTGCGCGGTAATAGTAAGTTCTGGCAAGAGAATCAAGGCTTGGGCACTTTTTTTATTTTTAAAAATTTCTTTGAT
>JBBQOS010000019.1:0-17781 GCA_038331135.1 Candidatus Moraniibacteriota bacterium
CTTTAATAAATAAAGAGGGTCACTACAGAAAAATAGAATTTAAATAATTATCAAAATGCAATAAAATTATTGATTTATCATCTTTAGTTTGTTATTATAGTAATAATAGTTAAATTCTTATCTGGAAAAATAAATGTTTCACTTATTAAAAAATATTATTTGGATAGTAGGGTTTGTGGTTGTGGCAGGATTTGTCTTAAATTATTTTGGTTATGAAATTAATAAAAACTATTTCCAAGAAAGAAAGGGCGATTGCCAGGAAAAGTTGAAAGAATGCCAGTCTAAACTATTACACAAAGGACTTGATAATGCCAAGTGCAATTTTAATTGTCTTGATCCAAAATTAGTTATTAGAAAAAAATAAATATTGAAACAAGCTATTTTTTTCTTATTTGACTCGAATAATCTATACTTTTTCTGTTCACTTTGCTATTGTCAATCCGATAATCGTTTTTAATTTCCTCAAGAGATTTATCGGTTGGGATTAATTTTAACTTATATAACACTTCATGCATAAAGCCTGGTAAAATTGTTTTGTAACTCAAGGGAAATTTTACATCAGAGATATCCTCTACTCTACGAGTAATAACATTAGTGCAATTATTTAAAAGAGTATTATAAAAAACAGGTTGATCGTAAATATTATTAACATCTTTAGCAACTAACAAAAACAACTCTTTGGCTTCTTGTGCGCTAGCTACTGTGGGATATAAATAAACTCTTTCTTTGCGTAAATCTGTTCTGAGTCCTATGATATCATTTTCACTGCCCATCACATAGATAATCTCAAATTCTCTCAATATGCCCAATATAGGCGAAAAAGACTCTCCTTTTTCTCGGCGCGTCTCAACCGATACCACTATATTTTCATTATCCTCAAAACGAAAAACAATAAAAATATGAGCCATTCCTTCAAAATTAGAAAAATGAGAAATTGCCACATCTACTCCCGTAATTTTATCCAAATCAAAATTTTTCTGAACATAATTAATACTAGCCACATTATCATGCTTCCAGTCAAAATTTCTGAAATTAACAACCTTAACATTTGAATTCTGAATTTCTATTTTGGATAATTTTTCTTGGCCCAGCTCCCATTCACGATTATGGCTAGGTTTTTTAATGAGAACTAATGTGCCCAATAAAATCAGTATCAATATTATAATTACCATAGCAATTTTATTTTTAGATATTAACATAGTAAAATTTAATTTTGAATTTTGAGTCAAGTCTTAATTTTTTAATTTTCAAACATACTTAACCTTTTAGTAATTATCTCATTTGAAATTCAAAATTTATTTTTTTAGTATTGCCAAAAATGCTTCTGGTGGAATAGAAACTTTTCCAATATTTTTCATTTTCTTTTTTCCTCTCTTCTGCTTATCCAAAAGTTTATTTTTTCGAGTTACATCTCCTCCGTAAAGTTTGGCAATAACATCTTTTCTAAAAGCGCTAACTGTTTCTCTGGCAATAACTTTTCCACCAATAGCGGCTTGGATAGAAATCGCGAAGTTTTGTCGAGGAATTGATTCTTTTAATTTCTTAACTGCCGCCTTTCCATCTTTAAAGGCATTTTTTTTGGGAACTATTCGAGAAAAAGCTTCTACCTTTTCATCAGCTACCAGGATATCCATCTTGACTAAATCCGAAGCTCGATAATTATCCACCTCATAACTCATTGAAGCAAATCCCGATGAGGCACTTTTCAAATCATCGTGAAAATTTATAATCACATCTGTAAGTGGCGCATCGTACTGCAAGAGTACTCTTTCAGCATCAATATATTCGGTATTACGATATTCTGAGCGAATATTATTTAACAATTCCATCACCGCACCAAGATATGGCGCAGGAGTTACTATGTCCAATTTTACATAAGGTTCCCTAATACTTTCAATAATAGCGGGATCAGGCATATCAATCGGAGAATAAACTATTTTAATTTCTTCTTTATCTTTTAATTTTAAATTATACACTACACTCGGAGTAGTAATAGTTGGAGAAAGATTAAACTCTCGCTCTAATCGAGCCTGAATTATTTCCAAATGAAGCATTCCCAAAAATCCACAACGAAAACCACGCCCCAAAGCTGGGTTGCTTTCTGGTTCAAAAACAAAAGCTGCATCATTAAGCTTTAATTTATCCAACGAATCTCTCATTATTGTGTAATCCTCACCTTCGAGAGGATAAAAGCTGGCATACACCATTGGACGCACTTCCTTGTAGCCTGCTAGCGGTTCAATTTTTTCTTTTCCTCCTCTAGTACTAGCAAGGGTTATAGTGTCACCCACTTTGCAATGTTCGACACTTTTAAATCCTGTGGCGATATAACCAATATCTCCAGCTGTCAGAGAATTTTCCACTGTCAGCATCGGGCGAAAACTTCCCACCTCAATTGCAATACTTTCTTTGTCGGTTATCATCATTAAAAGCTTATCTTCTCTTTTTACTTCTCCGTCAATAATTCTCACATCAGCTAAAACTCCTTTATAGGTATCATATTTTGAATCAAAAATAAGCGCGCGCAAAGGCTTATTTAAATCTCCTACTGGGGAGGGAACTTTTTTTATTACCGCCGCTAAAACTTTTTCTACACCCTCTCCGGTTTTTCCCGAAGCATGAATGATGTCATCCTCACTGCAACCTAAAATGTGAATTATTTCTTTGGTGGTTTTTTCTAAATTAGCATTTGGTAAATCGATTTTATTTAAAACAGGAATTATTTCCAAGCCCTGCTCAATAGCCAAATAAAGGTTAGATAGAGTTTGCGCCTGCACCCCCTTGGTGGCATCCACCAAAAGAACGGCTCCTTCTACCGCTGCCAGAGATCTGGAAACTTCGTAACCAAAATCTACGTGTCCCGGAGTATCAATAAGATTAAGAATGTATTCTTGTTGTATCGCCTGGCTTTTTGTATCGCCTGGCTTTTTGTTTTTACCATTATTTTCAACATTTTGAACATCTTGAACAATTGGAACATTTAAAACATAATTCATTCTTACCGGCTGTAATTTTATCGTAATACCCCGCTCCCGCTCTAAATCCATTTGATCCAAAAGCTGTTCTTTCATTTTTCTTTTTTCTACCGTTCCAGTTAATTCTAAAATTCTATCCGACAAAGTTGATTTTCCATGGTCGATATGGGCGATTATGCAAAAATTTCTAATGTTTTTTTGGGCTACACTCATTTCAATTATTTATCTTAGTAATTAAATCTTGTTAAAAATCTTATTTTATCTATACATCAATCTTGCCCTAAAAGCTTGAATTACGCAATAATACAAAAAAAATCACTCGAATATAACATAGGTGCTTTTTAAAAATTAGATATTATCCGCACCCTCCAGTTCTTTTGGTTTTTTAAAAATATACTTAAAAGTTGATTTTTTAAAATCATTAAATTCCTCCACCTGTAACCAATAGCAAGCGATTAAAAAAGTTGAAACGCCCATTCCTGCTGAAATTATCAACTGAATTAAAACTTCTCCCAAAGTTTCCAGGCTGACAAAACTGGACACGGCATGGCGTGTTAAGTAAATAGCTAAAACTGTAAAGGCGCTAGCCACTAAAATTTTAATTATTGGCGTCAGCATTTTACTCTTTTTTATATCTTTGAATTTTTTATCCAACAAGAAAAACAATGTAAACATATTAACAATACTTGCCAAAGAAAAAGCAATAGCTAACCCCAGAATTTGAAACCTATCAATCAAAACTATTACTAGTAAAATATTCATTGTTTCACTAATGAGAGCTGCATAAAAAGGAGTCTTAGTATTTTCTAGCGCATAAAAGCATCTGGTTAATAGTGGAATGGTGCTTTGAGCAAACAAACTAAGCGAAAGTAAACCCAGTACCCAGAGAGTAGCAGTAGTATCTTCCCAATCAAATTCTCCCGCTCCCAAAACTGCTCTAACTATTTCTGCTCTTAAGGAAAATATTATTAAACTAGCTGGAATTACAAAAAATAATATTCTTTTAAAAGTTCTACTAAAAACATAATTAAATTTTTCCATATTTTCACTAGCCGCCAGCGCGCTTAATTTTGGAAAGGCTGCAATCGAAAAAGAAATGCCAAAAATTCCCAATGGTACGCTTTGGAGATTATTGGCAAAATTAAAAACTGCCAATGATCCTGAGGCTAAAGTTGAGGCAAACACAGTTACTATTAAAAGATTTATCTGACTTACTCCCATTGCCATACTTCTAGGAATCATTAATTTTATAACTTTTCTAATGTGAAAATCTTTGGCTAATTCGACAAAGCTTCTTATCTGATAAGAAAACCCCACAAATTTAACCGCGAAGTATTGCAAAATAAAATGCATAAAAGCACCTAGAACCACTCCCCAAGCAAGTCCTGATATTCCCAAAAATCCCACAAAAAAAACAGCCCCAATAATTATGCCGATGTTATAAAATATAGGAGCAATTGAATAAATTAAAAATCTTTTGTAGGATACTAAGATGCCTCCAAAAACTGCACTAACTCCTAAAAATAAAGGACTAAGAAACATTATCCTGGTTAAACTGGCTACTTGATCTATTTTCATTTCAGAAAACCCAGGAGTAATCAATTTCATTAATTCAGGAGCAAAAATAAAAAATATTAAAGATAAAAATATAACTACACTAACTTGTAGAGTTAATAATCCTGAGGCTAAATTCCAAGCTTTTTTATTGTCTTTTTTTGTAATTAATCCGGTAAATATCGGGATGAAAGCGGCACTCAAAGCTCCCACTATCAAAAAATTATATATCAAATCCGGCACTCTAAAAGCGGCATAATAAATATCCAACTCATCCCCAGCGCCAAACTTAGAGGCTAAAATTCTATCTCTAAAAAGTCCCAAAATTCTACTCAAAATTCCAGCAATAGAAACAATTAAAGCCGCCCCGGCAATCGTTTTGGTGGGACTTCCATTTAAGATCTTATTGTTTATAATTTTTTGAATCAAAGTATTTAAATTTAAATTTGTTTCTTTTTCTATTCTCAAAATTCCTTACAGGAAAGACACAATCCACCAACACTTCATTTATTTCTAACTTCTACAATTTAACACAAATCCAATCAAAAATCAATCTAAGCACGCCATTTCTGGCGTAAATACAAGGAATTTTTAATTTTTCATTAGTTGATTAATAGTAACCCTAAAATAGAAGTCCAACCGCTTTAAAAGCGGTTGGACCGCTATTTTTCTTATTCATTGCCAAAAACGATTCCCAAAAACTTATCTGTTTTTAAATTATCATTGAGACAAACTGTAATATAATTTTTATCGCTCAGGGAACAATCTTTTAGCTTATCATTCTTCCATTTCTCACTCCAATTTTTAGGATAATTTAAAGAAAAATTAAACTCACTCCCCAAACTGCCCGACTGCTTTTGACTAAGCAACGAATAAGAACTGGCTTCTTTATTTTTATCTATTTTAAACGGCAACAAATATTTATATTTTACAGTTACTTCTTCTTGTGGACTAACGTATATCCAATTAGCAAAAACAGTTTTGCCAGCTTCATTATAAATTCTAGTTCCAGTTTTTTCATCAATTTGCATTTTTGATTCTTCATTTTTAACATCAATATCTTCTTCAAAATTAAGCGATTTGTAATCCAAAACATCACTACTAATTTCTCTAGTCTGTCCCTCTACTTCGAGCAATGTTGACCCTTGGGGCACATAAACTCGCAAATAATTAGAATTTACTTTATTCCACCATTTAAATTGAGTATTGCCTCCGTTGTGTTTTCTAGTAATCACCACCGTATTTACGATGTCTCCCTCAGCTGAAATATCAACTTGTTGATTTATCTTTTCTCCGACTATACCATCTGTCTTATATCCATTGATATTGGTGTTTATTACACTTAAATAATCATTGGAAGTTTCCAAAATTTCTCCAGACCAACCCAAATCTGAAACTATCTTTTGCATATCATCATTGCTAAAGTAAAATAAAATATGCTTCTCTTCCAAGGCGTCGTTGAAAACTGTTAATGTCTCTGAAAATACACTTATATCTCCTGAATTCAAAAGTCTATCCATCATTAGTGGCGCTAAGTCTGATAATATTTTCTTGGGGCGATTTTCTATCTTGTCGTAATCTTCCTCTACCTCATATTGAATATTCTCTATAAAGTTATCCTTTGTTAAAACAACCCCATATTCATTCATCTCTATT
Source organism: Candidatus Moraniibacteriota bacterium (assembly GCA_038331135.1). Taxonomy (GTDB): domain Bacteria; phylum Patescibacteriota; class Minisyncoccia; order Moranbacterales; family UBA9337; genus UBA9337. The sequence continues at coordinate 6,186 of JBBQOS010000019.1, forward strand.
GGACCAGTAATTCCAATGAGTTTTTGCATGACAGCAGGTGTTAATGTTATAACTCCATCAACTGTGGGGCCACCGGTTTTTTCATAAAACAGCATTGCCTTTCTGGCTGAAACCGGAAAATCTGGAAACCAGTTACTATCATGTAAACTCCAAGCTGAACTTATCTTCTGAATTGGTTTGGGAGGGATAATTTTATCTATCAGCTGTCCGTCGGGGTTAAAAATTCCATCAATAAAAAAATTCCTGATTCTCCCACTGCCATCGATGTCTAAAACTCCATAGCTACCGATAAATCCTCCAGTAGCTCTCATCTCTTGATTATTTTGAAATAAAAATAAATATTTTCTAGGACCATTGGCGCCAATCAAATCTGCTATTAATTTATTATTGGCAGAAAAACCATCTACCATCTGGGTTATAATGGGAAGTTTATTTTTTAAAGTTAATATTTTATCTTGATTTTCCTCGGGAATATCAGCTATTTTAACTTTATCTAAATTTTCTTGAGCTAAAATCAAATAATTATTTATTTTGCCCAATTCCTTATCAAAAGAAGTAAAAAAGTCCAATATTGAAAAATTTTTATCTTCTTCTATTTTTTTATCTTTTAAATTATTGATATCATTCGCTACTCGACTAATTTTTTCACCTGCCAAAGAAAGATTTTTACCCGCCTCTACGGCATAATAGCCCGATGAAAGTTTTGAAGCACCCGGGATAAAACGTGAAATAGATATTACTCCCTTCCCTAATCCTTCCAGAGAGTTCGAAATCTCTGAAAAATTTTTATAAGCTTCATTAAATTTATTTATCGAAACCAAAAAATTTCTATCCTTAACTCCATCTAGCGCAAGATTAACATTGCTATCGGCTTCCTTACTTACACCTAGAACCATTTTTTGAGTATTTATACCTTTTTGAATATAATTTATACCCAATGCCATCAAACAAAGAACTACGGGAGATAATACCATCCAATGTAAGAAAAAACTTTTACGCTCCTTTTTAAAAACAAAAGATTTTGGCTCCAGGCGCAAGTTCTCTAATATGCTATTGCTGTGTGCAACAAAGTTCTCCCTATTCACAGTATTAAAATATGAAATGTCTTTTTTTTTAGTTTTTCTATCCAAGTAAATCCCTTTATCTAAATCAAAAATTTCACCAAACCTATAGATTTGACACTTAATTTCCCTGTCCGAAATTCTTGAATTCATCTTCCGAGAGAGATCACCGATGAAATGTTTATTATTTTGTTTTTTATTTAGCATAATATCCGAAACACTTTTATGGTTTTCAAAAATCAAATTTCACTATATACATTTTTTGTTTCCTGAGCCATTTTTCTCCAATTGTATTTTAAGATTTGCTTACAACTCCTTTTTATCAATTCATTTTTCAAATCATAATCTAAAAACATTCTCTCTATTGTTTCAACGATTGAGCTAACTTTTTTTCCATCAAAATAATAAGCACCTTTGCCCAATACCTCTCGCATACAGCCATGATTATTGGTAGCCACAGGCAAACCTCTTTCCATAGCCTCCAGTGGTGGCAATCCAAACCCCTCATACAAAGAAGGAAATATGTAAGCCTCCGCTTCTTCATAAATGCTATCCAGATCATTGTCTTTAACAAAACCAGTTGAAATAATATTTTTTATATTATTTTTTTCAATCTTTGCCAAAAGTTTGTCGTAAAAATAATCTCTCTTGCCTACCAAAACTAGATAGGGAGTCTTGGCAAAAGCCTCGTTGCTTTTAATTTTATCTAGAAAAACCTTCCAGGAATCTGCCAGTTTATCCAGATTTTTATGCGGATAAGCATTGCCCACATAAACCAAATATGGCTTTATTATACCATATTTTTTCAAAATTTCACCATTATTTACAGGTTTTAACTTATTTCCTTTTTTAAAATCACAGGCTTCATAAGTAACTATTACCTTATTTTTTTTAAGGAAAGGATACTTATTTAGAATATCTTTCTTGCTAAACTTAGAAACTGTAATAATTTTATTTGATTGGCGCACAGCGTTTCCGATTACAATTTTATAAGCCATAAACTTAATCCAATAAAAAATCGGATTAAGTCTTGTGGCTTTACGCGTCGGGAAACGCAACAAAATCAAATCATGGATAGTAATAATAAACTTTCTGCGATAAAAAATAGGCACATTAAAATGAGGAAAATGCACAATGTCTAAATTATATTTATTCAAAAGTTTGGGCATATTTACTTGCTCAGAAAAAGTATACCAGCGATAATTAGCTAAAACTTTTTTAAAATTTTTATTCTTAGGTTGAAACTCTTCAAAATTTTCTTTCAACAAAAAAACAAAGTACTGATTTTTTTTATCAACTCTTTCTAGGTTTTCTATTAATTTTTGCGCATACCGTCCCAACCCTTTGCCGACACTCCCATAAAATCTAGCATCAATTCCAATTCGCATAATTTTATTTCCTTAAATATTCTTGGATACTGCTGGTTGCAATCGCCCCCTCAGAAGCGGCTGTTATAATCTGTTTAAATTTATTTGAGCCAGTAGTGATATCTCCAGCTGCCCAAATTCCCTTTACTGAAGTTCGCCCATCTTTTTCAATTTTAACATAGCCCTCCTCATCCAAGTCTATACCTATTTTTTTTAGCATTTCAGCGCTAGGAATAAAACCTATCTCAATAAAAATACCATCCAATCTTAAGCTATCTTTACCTTGATGAGTATTGTCCAAAGAAGCTTCCTCGACCTTCTTATCTCCTATTATTTCCTTGATATTAGTGTTACGAATTATTTCTATTTTTTTATTTTTTTGAGCTGCTTCGAGCCAAAAATTTTCTGCTCTTAAATTTTCTCCACGGTAAATTATATAAACATGTGCGGCAATGTCAGACATAAATAATGCTGCGGAAACAGCGCTGTCATTTCCTCCAACGATTCCCACAATTTTATCTCGATAAAAAAATCCATCACAAGTAGCACAATAAGAGACTCCTTTTCCCAAAAAATTTTCTTCACCTGGCACACCTAGCTTCCGATGTTTCAAGCCGGTTGCTATCAAGATTGTCTTACTTTTTATATTATTGCCGTTAGATAATAAAACTTCAAAAAGACCCTCCTCGCTTTTATTTATTTCATCTACCAAATAATTTAAAATTTCCGTTCCAAAACTTTTTATATGTTCGGTTGAATTTTTTGTAAAATCCATTCCAGAAATATCTGGCGAACCCAGCCAGTTGCCGATTTTATGAATTTGAGAAGTTAAGCCTCCTGAAATTCCTCCCACAATTACATTTTTTAAGCCATAGCGAGAGGCATACAGGGAAGCACTTAAGCCTGCCGGACCCGCTCCGATAATAATTAAGTCGTAAATATTTTTTGTCATATAAATATAGTAGATCAAGAGTAATTCTCTATAAATTCATTCAGTAAATTAATTAATTTTTTAGTTTTGGGTCCAACTTTTCCATCCCCAATTGACATTCCATCTACATCGACTACCGGCACAATTTTCTTATAGGTAGCGGTTAAAAATATTTCTTCAGCCGATAAAAATTCTTCCGCAGTAATATCTCGTTCTTCCACCTCAAAGTTATTATTTTTTGCAATTTCAATAACTAAATTTCTAACTGTCCCTAAAAAAATATTTCTTTGCGGAGTTACGATGATATCATTTTTTACAATAAATAAATTACTAGTAGAGCATTCTAGCATATTTCCGTCCTTCTTGTAAACTATTTCTTGAGCATTGTTGCTTATTTTTTCTTTCTGAATTTTTATCGGAGCTAAATAATTCAATGTTTTAATCTCTGGCAAATATCTTTGGAAATCTAATGATATTAATTTCCAACCTTTTTCATAATCTCTTGGAGATACGGAAAATTTATTTAAGTCATCAACTAAGATCAAAAAATTCTCTTTGTTATCTAATTTAAAAAAACCATTTTCTGATTGTCCCCCAGTCAAAACTGTTTTAATTGTAGCTTCTTTTAAATTATTTCTTCTCAAAAGAACACTAACCACATCACAGTATTCTTCTTTTGAAATATTAATTTTTAAATCCAAGATTTTGGCTGATTTCTCAAGATTATCCCAATGCTCATTAAAACAAAAGAGAGCTCCGTTGGCAGTTCTCATAGCATCAAATATTCCGTAACCTCGCATAAAACCAAGATCGAAAGGACTTATTTTAACTTCTTTTACTTGGATAAATTCACCATTACAATAGCAATAATTATTCATAAAAAAAGATTAATTTTTTAAACTTTTAACCACTTTTTTAAATTTATTTCCTCTATCAAATTCATTTTCAAATAATCCAAAACTAGCCGCACCAGGAGAAAGTAAGACTATATCACCCCTATTGGCCACGCGAGTCGCCTCCTCAACCGCCTTATCCATAGAATCAAATATCTCAAATTTTCGATGTTCTCTATTGGGAATATTCTTTATCAACTTCACTATTAATTTTTCAGTAGCCTCACCTTTCAAAAATATTATTCCTTTAATTTTTTCAGAAATAACTTTGGCAAAGTTAGAAAAATCCAGATTTTTATCTGATCCTCCAGCAATTAAAATAATTGGCCTGTCGAATGATTCGATGGCGGCAATGGCGGCGTCTGGAATTGTAGCCGCACTATCATTATAATATTTTACACCGGCTATCTCATCCACAAATTCCATTCTATGATTAACTGGTTGCGTTTTTAAAACTGCTTTTTTAATTTTAGATAAATCAACCCCCATTGCAAAAACCACGCCAATCGCAGCCAAAAGATTTGAAATATTATGCTTACTAAAATTTACGAGTTTGTCCTTGCTAACCACTTGTTTAATATCATTTCCATCATTTAAATATATTTTATCATCTTCATAAAAAACTGATCTGCCACTATTTTCTCGCTTGAAAGAAAAACTTAAAATCTGAGATTTTACACCTTGAGCAATTTTGCTTACAATTTCATCCTCGCTATTAAAGATAAACCAATCATTGGGCTTTTGATAACGACAAATATTTTCTTTGTCCTTAATATAATCTTCCATTCCCTTGTAATAGTTTAAATGATCTGGAAAAATATTTTTAAAAACTCCTATTTGAGGACTTAACTCTGCCTGGCTTAGTGCGGATAATCTCCAGCTAGACAATTCGAAGATGACAATTGAATTATTTTTTAAACTTTCCAGCTTATCCAATACCGATTCTTCTCCAACACCCACCTTAATTGGATTCAATCCTGAATTTTTTAACAAATCAAAAATCATTGAAGCTGTTGTTGTTTTACCTTTAGTGCCAGTTATGCCAATTATTTTATTTTTACAAAGCTTAAAAAACAAGCTAGAGTCCATTTCAACTGGAATTTTTTTATTCAAAGCTTCCTTTATGTATTTATTGCTCCAAGGAATTTGGGGATTTTTTATAACCATATCCACTTTTGTAAAATCCTCTATTCTATGATAGCCCAAAATAAATTCTATATTTTTTATACCTTTTAATTTTTCAATTGATCTAGATAACTCCTCTTTGCTTTTTATATCAGTAATTATTATTTTTCTAGCTCCATGCTTAGCTATAAATTTAACGACACCCAGTCCTCCGCCCAAAAGACCAAGTCCAAAAACTGTTATTTTCTTATTTTTGAAATAATTAGTATTCACTTTATTGTATTTTAATTGCTATTATTTTTTTGAGATAACACAACCACCTTGTGCATCAACAAAAATTCCGTCTTCTAGTGCTATTTTTCCATTCACTAAAACATGACTTATTCCAATAGGATATTGATAGGGCTTATTAATAGTAGCCATATCATTAATCTTTTCAGGATCCAATATAACTATATCGGCGTAGTTGTCCTTTTTGATAATACCTCTTCTGTCAATTCCAAATTTTTCGGCTGAAGTACCGCTCATTTTTTGGATAGCTTTTTCCCAACTTAAAATTCCTCTTTTTTTAACGTAATGAGCCAATATTTTAGGGAATGATCCAAAATCCCTAGGATGAACCAATTCTCCAGTATTCTTATATTCCAAGTCATATCCCGATCCATTAGAGGATATCACACTTAATGGATGTTGTATAATTTTTTCTAAATTTTCTTCATTTAGAGCCTCAGTTATGGTTATGATTCTACCATCACTCGCTATCAACAAGTCAATCACTATTTCCTCCGGGCTTTTACACTGAGACTGAGCAATATCGGCAATTATTCTACGCGTTAAAGTTTTTCCCATTGAATACATAGCTACAATTATTTTAGCATAGTTAATACTGTCTTCTCTCATCTCTCTTATTATGCCTTCTTTCAAGCTATCATCTTTCAATCTAGCAATCATCATTTTTCTCCCTCCTTTAGATACCCAAGTTGGTAAAAAAGTATACAGCACTGATCCTGTGGCCGTATAAGGAAAAACATCGAAGCTTATATTAATACCTGCATTTTTAGCCTCGTCTATTTTGTTTAAGATTTTTTCCACAAGTGGCCAATTTTTTTCTCCCATTATCTTAAGATGAGAGATGTGGATATTTTTATTAGAATTTTCCGCTGTCTTGATTGCTTCATCTATCGATTCCAATATATTATCAGCTTCATCTCTGATATGAGTAGCATAAACGCCTCCAAGCTTATCAACAATTTTATTTAATCTCTCAATTTCACTTTCGGGAGCAAGCTTAGCGTGAGAATAAATAAGTCCGGTAGAAATACCAAAAGCGCCATCGTTCATGGCTTTTTTTGTCATATCCTCCATTACATTTAATTCAGTTTCAGTTAAATCTCTAGTTGCGTCACCAATTATACCTCTCCTTAAAGTACTATGTCCCACCATTGTTCCAAAATTAACAGATAATTTTGCTTTCTCAACTTCATCCAAAAAATCACGTACAGTAATCCAATTAATATTTATGTTATTCACATCAAACCATTTTTGGATAGATTTTATCATTTCTGAATTATGCAAAGGTGCCAGGGAAGAACCGCAATTGCCTCCTATAATTGTTGTTATTCCTTGATGGATAAGACTTTCTAATCTAGGATTAGAAAAAATTCTCCAACGTGTATCAGAATGATTATTTACATCAATAAAACCTGGCGTCACATATTTATCTTTGGCATCAATTATTTTATCTGCTTTTTCATTTTGCAAATCTCCAATTTCAGCTATTAATCCCTCCTTGATACCAATATCTCCTTTTTGCATAAACCCACCAGATCCATCGATAATTACTCCATTTTTGATAATAATATCAAACATAAGACTTGTTTATAAATTATAAAATTTAAATTTTTTATTTTATTTTACCCACTAAGCTAGCCATATCTACCAATCGACAAGAATATCCCCATTCATTATCATACCAGGCAATAATTTTAACAAAATTTCCACCAACTACCTTAGTTAATTCTTTTTGAACAATAGCTGAATGATAGTTTCCCACGATATCTCGAGAAACCAAAGCCTCATCGGTAACTTGTAATATTCCCTTTAGATAGTCCTGCTCTGCTCTGATAAAAGCTTCATTAACATCATTCTCTGTCACATCTTTTTTAAGAATAGCTGTCAAATCACAAGCCGATCCCACGATAGTAGGAACTCGAAAAGCCATTCCGTCAAAATTATCTTTTAAACTAGGTATTACCAATGTCGTAGCGACAGCAGCTCCTGTAGTAGTTGGGATAACGCTTTGTCCGGAAGCTCTTCCCCTTCGCTTATCTTTGCCAGTGGCTACATCAATTATAGCTTGAGTAGATGTGTAGCTATGTACAGTTGTCATCATGGCTTTCTCTACTCCAAATTCATCATTTAGAACTTTCATTACTGGAGCTAAACAATTAGTAGTGCACGATGCATTGGAAATAATATTATCCTCATTGGTTAAATCTTTCTCATTTACTCCCATAACAAAAGTTTTTATGCTGTCATCCTTAGCTGGAGCAGAAATAACTACCTTTTTGGCGCCTGCTTCCAGATGTTTTCCAGCTCCATCTTTATTAATAAAAATTCCAGTGCATTCCAAAACCACATCTACACCTAGCTCTCTCCAAGGCAAATTAGCTGGGTCCTTTTCGGCAAAAACAGGAAATTCTTTGCCATCAACAATAATTTTTTTATCAACCGCCTTGACATCTTTGCCATAAACTCCATAAGCACTATCATATTTCAAAAGATAAGCCAAATTTTCTGCATCTGCTAAATCATTTATCGCCACTACCTCCATGTCATCTCTCTCAAATATTATCTTAAAAGCTGGGCGACCAATTCTCCCAAAACCATTAATTGCTACTTTCAACATATTTTTATTTTTAATTTAGTTACATAATTACTTTCATATTTTACCATAAAAATAACTTCAAAACAAATTTGATTTTTAGTCATATATAAAGTAAGCTAAAGCATGTTACGCTTGTTAAATGCTAATATGCTGAAATGCTAATATGCTTAGATATTTTATTAAAACTTTTGGTTGCCAAATGAACTTTTCTGATTCAGAGAGGCTAGCTTCTTTTTTGGAAGAAAATAATTTAAAACCTGCTAAACAAATTACCGAGGCAAATTTGGTAATTTTTAATAGTTGTGGAGTACGAAAAATGCCCGAAGACAGAGCTTTTGGACAAATCCACAATATCAGAAAAAATAATCCCAATGTTAAGATTATTCTAACGGGTTGTATTTCCCAAAGAAAAGATGTTCAGCTGACTCTAGCTAAAAAAGTTAACCTATTCTTCCCTATTAAAAACTTCGACAAACTAAAAAAATTTATTAATATCAATTTTAAAAACACTAAATCGAAATTAAAAAAATCGAAAATCGAAAATCGAAACTTCACTTCAGACAATAAAAAAATCGATTATCTATCAACAATACCAAGCTACACCAATAAATTTCAAGCCAATGTCCCTATAATGACAGGGTGCGACAATTTCTGTGCTTACTGTGTCGTACCTTATGCTCGCGGTCGCGAAGTCTCTCGAGAGGCTGATAAAATAATTAAAGAAATAAAAAATCTCCTAAAAAACGGTTTCCGGGAAATTACTCTTTTGGGACAAAATGTAAATAGTTACAAGGGAGAATTAAACATTAAAAATTCCAAATTAAAAATAAACGATACTATTAATTTTTCGCAATTACTTAAAATGATCAATGAAATTCCGGGTGACTTTCGGATTAGATTTATGTCCTCTCATCCCAAAGATATGAGCGATGAGTTAATCCAAGCTATCACTAGTTTAGACAAAGTTTGCGAATCGGTTCATTTGCCCATTCAGTCAGGAGACGATACTGTGCTCAAAAATATGAATCGGAAATACACCCGAAAACACTATTTGAATTTAATTAAAAAAGTTAAAGCTGGTTTTGAGATAAATAAGCCCCATAAACTTTATTCTATATCTTCTGATATCATCGTTGGTTTCCCAGGAGAAACTAAGGCTCAGTTTGAAAAATCTGCCTTTGTGATGCGCCAAGTAAAATATGATATGGTTTATTTTGGGCAATTTTCTCCTCGCCCTCAAACTGCAGCTTGGAAAATGAAAGATAACGTCACCAAACCAGGAAAAGAACGCCGAGAAAAATATCTCAATGAAATTCTCAAAAAAACAGCCCTAGCCAATAATAAAAAATATCTAGACAAGACAATAGATGTTTTAGTAGAAAATAAAAAAGGCGAATTTTACTTTGGTAAAACTCGCACCTTTAAAAATGTAAGGATAATATCCGATCAAAAAAACTTAATTGGAAAATTTGTTAAAGTAAAAATAACTAAAATTAATATTTGGAATTTGGAAGGAAAATTATATGAAAAATAACAAAGTCATTGTAATTTTAGGACCGACTGCCAGTGGTAAATCATCCACGGCTATTAAACTTGCCAAAAAATTTAACGGTGAAATAATTTCTGCCGATTCCAGACAAATTTATCGAGGGATGGATATAGGTAGTGGAAAAATTTCCAAAGATAAACCGACAAATAACAAATCTTCTCAGCTACTAACTACAAACTACAAGCTAAAGGATAATTTTATCTCCGAAAAAATTCCTCATTATATGATTGACATTGTCAGTCCCAAAACTGATTTTAACGTAGCTAAATTTAAAAAAAGAGCTGATAAGCATATTGAAGATATTTTAAGACGAGGTATGATTCCTATCATTTGCGGGGGAACCGGTTTTTGGATTCAAGCTATTGTCGATGACATAATTTATCCCGAAGTAAAGCCCAATTGGAAACTTCGAGAAAAATTAGAAAAAAGTTCTCCTATTCAGCTTTTTTCTATGCTCAAAAAATTAGATCCAGAAAGAGCCGAAAATATTGATGCCAAAAATCCAGTTAGACTTATTAGAGCCATAGAAATTTGCAACGCTATAGGCAAAGTTCCTACTACAAAATACAAGATACGAGGTACGAGGTACCAGTTTTTACAAATAGGAATCAATCGAGAAAAAGAAATTTTACACCAAAGAATAAAATTAAACGTAGCCCAAAGATTTAAAAATGGAATGATTGCTGAAGTAGAAAAACTCCACACCAAAGGAGTGAGCTGGAAAAAAATAATGAGCTTTGGACTAAGCTACAAATTAATCCCCATGTATTTAAAGGGTGAAATTTTATCCAAAGAAGAGTTGCCAGAAAAAATTTATCTGGCTGAAAAAAATTACGCCAAACGCCAAATGACATGGTTTAAAAGAAACTCTAATATTAAATGGCTTATAGATTATAAAGACATAGAAAAAGAAGTAAAAAAATTTATCCATCCAAACACTTTTAAAAAATAAGTAGCTAGACGCCCTCCATGATTCAGGTAGTTGGATAATTGGGTGTTCCTCGAAAAAAATTAATTACTTTTCTATCCTTATTGCTTTTTTAATACCGTTTACCACATCATCTATCAAAAACTGTGCAGTCGAGGCTCCAGCAGCTACTCCGATATTATCCGCTTCGTTAAACCATTCTGATTTTAATTCGTCAGCTATCTCAATGTGGTAAGTTTTTGCTCCAACTGCATTGCTAATCTCGGCCAGTTTATTAGTATTACTGGACGATTTTCCTCCCACCACAATCATTACATCCACCTCTTGAGCTAAAGACGCTATTTCTGCTTGCTTGGTGGTGCTATCTAGACAGATAGTATTTTCTATTACAATTTTTTTAAATCCTCTATCTAAAAGTTTCAGCGTAACCTCTTTTAAAAGACTGATTTTATAAGTAGTTTGACTCATTACTCCAATGATGCTTTTTTCAAAATTGATATCTTTAATTTGATCAGCACTACTCACAATTTTTGCAGAATTATTCGTCAAAGAATTAATTCCAATTATTTCAGCATGCTTTTTATCTCCACAAATTAAAATCTCATACCCTTTTTTGTAAAAATCGCGTGCTACTATTCTAGCTTTATTTACAAATGGACATGTAGCATCGACAATTTTAATTCCCCTAGCATTAGCTTCGTCAATAATTTCTATCGGCGCTCCATGACTTCTTATGATCATAGTCACTCCATCTGGAATTTCATCTAATTTTTCCACTGTTTTTAAACCCTTTTTTGCCAGAGTTTCAATTACTTGATTGTTGTGTACTAAATCTCCAATGACATAAATTTCTTT
>JBBQOS010000020.1:0-17632 GCA_038331135.1 Candidatus Moraniibacteriota bacterium
CGGAGTGAAAATATTTTTTGCTCATCCGAGAAGCCCTTGGGAGCGAGGTACTAATGAAAATACTAATGGACTTATCCGACAGTTTTTTCCCAAGGGTACAGACTTCAACAAAATTAGCAGAAGGGAGCTTAAAAAAGTGCAAGATTTATTAAATGGCAGACCGAGAGCGGTGCTTAATTTTCAAAAACCAATCGAGGTATTTAACCAATTAATTAACTAGCAGTGTTGCGTTAGATTCTAAAAACTAAGTACTAAAATAAAAATTATTTAAATAAAAAATACTTTTTAAAAGATATCAAGTAAATATAATTTTATGTTAAAAAGAGTAGCAAAATTTATTAATGCATCTTTTTCTTTGGACAAAAATAAAAAAAATACCCATCCTAAAAATAAAATAAATAAAAAAAAATCTACAACAAAAACAGCCCTACCTATAAAAAACAAAAAGGAGAAATCTCTAAAATATTTAAAAGTATTCAATATTGATAAGCATCCACACTTGCTTTACAAAAAGAATGGTAATTTTTTTATTAGAGATTTGAGCGGAAAAAAGTTGCTCGCAAAAATAAAAAATATTTCAATAGTTAATAACTTTGGATTTAATATTTTATCCAAGGATTTATCTGAAATCAACATCGCTCAAGTTGAAGGACAACTAATTTTAAGCTATAAAAGAGAATATAATAAAAAATTAGTAACCGTTTTTGCGGAGTCATCAGATAGCTCAAACTTTAAAGAAATCGCAATAGCTAAAGATATTAAATATAAATTAATTTTTTCAATTAAGGATCTTTTTCAGGAGAAATATATCTCTTATACAGGTGAAAATTTTATTTATTTTGCCACAGCTAAATCTCTTAGCAAGTGGGATGTGCATAAAGAATATTTGTTAACTCCTCGACAAAACTATTTTGACCACAACGGTGTAAAAATTATCGAATCAGTAAGTCTTTCGGAAGGAATTTTTCTTTTATATGAATCATCTTTTGTTCAAGATGATCTTTTTTATTTGCAGATAGGTGGAGTTTTATTTGAAAAAAACGACCCAAAGAAGCTAATTTGGCGCTCTGAAAATCCGATTTGGGAGCAAAGTTTTTCAGTTAAGGAAGTGAACGACATTTTCTCTTTAGGGGCTCTAAGTAGAGGCAAAGGATTTTCCATTTTTTATTCAATAAATGGAGAGCTGGTATCGGCAAATATAAACAGGCCCACTTTTTATAAAAAAGAAGACAAACAAATTAATCTACTTATTCGACATGAAAAAAATCCAATTATTAAACCTAAAAAAGAAAATAAATGGGAAAGTAAAGCAGTTTTTAATGCAGCCGCTATTTACGCAGATGGAATATTTCATTTAATTTATAGAGCTATCGGAAATGATGACGTATCTACTTTTGGATATGCCTCAAGTAAAAACGGTTTCGAGTTTAATAAACGTTTTAATTTTCCGGTGTATGTTCCTCGTGAAAAATTCGAAGGAGTAACTCGCGAAAAATATGAGCCTTGCAAAAATGAAGCGGTCTATGATTCAGGAGGTGGATGCTGTGGGGGCTGTGAAGATCCTCGTTTAACTAAAATAGGAGATACTATTTATATGACCTATGTGGCTTTTAATGGCCATGATGTTCCAGGAGTGGCTGTTACTTCCATAAAATACATAGATTTCATAAATCATCGCTGGCACTGGGATAAGGCTAGACTAATTTCTAAGCCAGGTCAAATCCAAAAAAATTGGATGCTTTTTCCTGAAAAAATAAATGGAAAATTTGCCATCATTCACAGTATTACCCCCCAAATAATGATAGATTATTTTGACAATATTGACAAAGATAAGGTTTATATTGAAAAAAGTTTTAGACAAACAGATACCAAAGAAAATCGCTGGGATAATATTGTGCGCGGGGCGGGAGCTCCTCCAATTAAAACTAAATATGGGTGGTTGCTTTTTTACCATGCTATGGATAAAAGGGATCCTAATCGTTATAAAATAGGGGCTATGATTTTGGATTATAAAAACCCAGAAACAATATTATATCGTTCCACAACTCCAATTCTTGAACCAGATGAGTATTATGAAAATGAGGGTCACAAAGCAGGCGTTATCTATGTTTGCGGAGCGATAATTGAAAAAAATATTTTACATATTTATTATGGAGGAGCAGACACTGTGATGTGTGTGGCTAGTGCAGAAATAGATGATTTTTTAAATAAATTAGTTGCCAATAAAAGAACTTTTGTGAAAAAAATAAATTTATAATTTTAAATAAAAATATGTTTTACGTAAAAAGATCGCCACATAATCCTATATTGTCTCCTCTTTTGGAAAATCCATGGGAAAATTCAGCTGTCTTTAATTGTTGTCCTATTAAAAAAGGAAAGAAAATTGACTTAGTCTATCGCGCTATCTCTGAGAAAAAAAATGTAGGAGGTCATGAACTGCAATTATCTGTTATTGGGCATGCTACTTCATCCGATGGGGCTAAATTCAAAGATCGTAGAGAGCTTATTTTGCCAGAAATGGAATGGGAAAAATTTGGCTGTGAAGATCCGCGTATTACAAAGATTGAAGATAAATATTATATCTTATACACCGCCCTTTCTGAATTTCCTTTTTCAGCCGAAGGCATCAAAGTAGCCTTGGCTATCTCAAAAGATTTAAAAAAAATTGATGAAAAGCACCTTGTAACACCCTTTAACGCCAAGGCCATGACGCTTTTTCCGGAAAAAATTAATGGCAAATTTACAGCTATTCTTTCAGTAAATACCGATAATCCACCGAGTAAAATTTGTGTAGCACAGTTTGATAAAGAATCAGATATGTGGTCACAGGAATATTGGCATAAATTTTACCGAGAAATAGATGGACATGAAATTAAATTAAGCAGAAGTTCTTCAGATCATGTGGAAATTGGGGCGCCACCAATAAAAACAAAAGATGGTTGGCTTTTTGTGTATAGTCATATTCAAAATTATTTTTCTGAAAATAAAGTTTTTGGCTTTGAAGCTTTCTTGACTGACTTAAACGATCCCAAAAAAATTATTAAAAGAACTACAGAATCCTTCTTTGCTCCCGAAACAAGTTATGAACGTTATGGACAAGTGGATAACATTGTTTTTCCTAGTGGTGCTATCGTAATAGGAAATGATTTACGAATTTTTTATGGAGCAGCAGATACTGTTTGCGCCTCGGCAGATGTTAATTTAAATCTTCTTTTGAATGCAATGGACAAAGAGAGGACATCTAAACTAATTAAAAGATACGAAGGTAATCCAATTTTAGCTCCAGATTCCGAGATGGCATGGCGGTCGAAAGCAATCTTTAATCCGGCCACTATCGATTTAAAAGGAAAGGTGCATATTTTATATCGAGCAATGTCTAAAGATAATACTTCCTATGTTGGTTATGCCTCCAGTAAAGATGGTTTTAATATTATAGAAAATTTGCCTTCTCCTGCTTATTGGCCCAGGTTTGATTTTGAGCGTAAATCTATTGCTGGAGGCAATAGCGGATGCGAGGACCCTCGAATTGTAAAAGTGGGTGATAGAATTTATAATTTTTATACAGCCTATAATGGCATTGATTCTCCTAAAGTGGCGGTTAGTTCTATTGATATTGATGACTTTCTAAATAAAGATTGGAAGTGGTCAGATCCGATTATTATTTCTCCAGAAAAAGAGTGGGACAAGGATGCTTGTATTATCCCAGAAAAAGTTAAAGGTAAATTTTTTTTAATTCATCGATTAGGCTCTAGCATTTGTGCTGACTACATTGACTCTTTGGATTTTTCTGGAAAGAGGGCTCAGGAATATATTAAATTAATGTCTCCTCGAGAAGGGATGTGGGATTCTTTTAGAATCGGTCTTTCTACGCCACCAATTAAAACTGCTAAGGGCTGGTTAGTTTTTTATCATGGAGTTAACAAAGGTGTTTATAAATTAGGGGCGGCGCTTTTGGATAAAAAAAATCCAGAAAAAGTAATTGCTAGAACTTCTTATCATATTATGGAGCCCGAAACTGATTATGAGTTAAAGGGTCAGGTGGATAATGTAGTTTTTCCTTGTGGAACAGTGGTACGCAGAGGTGTTATCTATATTTATTATGGGGGAGCAGATAGTGTTTTGGGAGTAGCTACCGTAAAGATGAAAGATGTTTTAAAAATGCTTTCTTGATTTCAGGGATTTGTTTGATTAAAAACTTACGCATTTAGGGTAATGCATGGTAAATCAGATATTTAATTTTTTCCTTAGTGAAATCTATAATTTGTGACAAAAAATATTCTCGTTATATACAATGATATTACGAGAATAAGTGGTTGATAGCCAGAGACAAAAAAGATGTCTCTTGTAAAAATAATCCCCATATGATTAGTACTTTTTCATATGAAGAAAGTCTTTTTTATTGTTTGACCTATGTTAAGGTTATGCAATAAATAGACAACGCTCCAACCTATCTAAATTATACATTCATCTTGTAATTGCGTCAATTTTTTAATGGGTCTATTCTACGGAGTGTTCCTCTTGACTTTTTATTGATTTTGGTGTATAATTAAAAGTTAAGTTTTTAAATTAATTTTTGATATGTTTATGCGTAAAAGGTTTATTTTGGGCTTCGTTATAATTTTAATGGGTGGAGTTTTTATGGCTTTTTGGGTCAAAGGTGAGGATATAAGCTCAGAGCCCCAAAAGAAAGTTTACCACGATAGCACTCGTGACGATCAGATCGAGGTAACTCTTTATAAAAAAATAGCCCATCTTTCTGGGAAGAATTTTGGCGCCCTAAAGCTTAAGTCTAGTGGAGGCAACGGGGAAGCTAACTACAAAAATGAAACTAATAATTTAATTCTCCAAGAAAAAGATGGGGAAGTTTCAATTTTTATCGGAGAAAAAAATGTCTTTGCGGGCACATTTCAAGCCGATGATTCTTATAAAAATGCCAAAGCTTTGGCTCTGACAAAAAATGTATGGCAATGGCAGAACTTAGTTGGGAGAGGAGATACCTTCTTGAGACCAGTAAACTCCAATATTTTTAATATGTCTTTTAATAAAGACGGAAAAGTTTTAGCTGCCACGAACTGTGCTGACCTTAGCGGAGATTATCAATTGGTAGGAGATAAAATTTCTATCACCAACTTAAATGTAGCTAAAAAGTTTTGTGATAATCCAGCAGGAGAAATATTTACCCAATCGCTAAAAGAAGTTATTAGTCTAGCTTTTGATAAAGATAATAATTTGGTTTTGTTTTTAAAAAATAATTCCGGTTCAATGTCTTTTGGTAAAAAATAAACGTAGTAGAATAGACACGCCGATATAAAGACCCGACTAAAATCGGGTTTTTTATTTTGAAAAAAGTGTTCCCAAAATTCTTTTCTTTTATTTGCTCCTGGCAAAAAAGAGAGGCTTTAAATTCTTAAATTCATCTAGTGGACGCATTCATTGAACTCTTTGATTTATCATCCATTTTAGCATAGAATAGAGGTATCTCTTTTATTTAGGAAAAAAAGGAGAGATTAGGGAGTTTGTGATTATTAACTATTAGTGGTACGCTCATTTTTATTGAAATTTTATTAAAATGTGATATGCCAGTTTTCATTTAAAAACATCTTTTGTGCTATAGACCGAGAATTAAAATAAATAATTGGAGAAATAATTTTGTATTTAATAAAATAAGATCCTTACAGAATATTGTAACTTGGTACACGTTAGCGGTTTATCTCTTTAATTCGCAGCGGTTTGTTATTCGGTGGGGATAAAAAAATATGCATAAAAAAATAAGGGATTTAATTGAGTACTCCAAAGGGGGAATTTTAAGCAAGGAGCTTGTTAAGAGTGATAAACTAAATGTAACATTGATGTGTATGGCGGCTGGCACTGATTTATCCGAGCATACTTCCACTCGCCAGGGAACAGTCTATATTGTTGAAGGCAGGGGCGTTTTTAATCTTAAAGGAGAAGATATCGCGATGGCTCCAGGAGTGCTTATCTATATGGAGGCTGACAGTGTGCATTCTCTTGAGGCTGAAGAAAATACTAGTTTTATTCTTACCTTAAACAATTAAGCCGTTGGCGAACACACTTCCGATGAAAGAAAGAAATGTTCTTTGCGTATTAAATAATATCTACAAACTTTTGAAGTATATAGCTCTTTGCCCAATCTAAATTACCCGCAAAACAAAATAATTCATATTAATTATAAACAATATGAAACTTATGGAACTTCTAAAAATAACCAGTCTTCCTGTATTAATAGCTTCATTGTGTTGCTTATCACCTATAGTTTTAGTCTTGTTTGGAGTTGGGACTGTGGGTTTTGCAACATCTCTGTCAGACATTCTGTATGGTGATTATAAATGGTTTTTTAGGCTAGCTGGTTTTCTGGCGATAGCAATTTCTTTATTAATCTATTTTCGTAAAGATAAAAATATCTGCACTCTAGACGCAGTCAAACGCAGAAGAAACGAAATAATAAATACAGTGGCTATCTCTCTAATTGCTGGAATATTGGGTTATGTTTTCTTCTTATATGTGGTAGTGCATTACGTGGGAGTATGGCTTAATATTTGGAAATAAAATTATGAATATTAAAAATAATAAAAATATCATTGTTGGCGTCTGGGTGACTGTGTCTGTACTGTTAATTTTAGTTATCATGCAAGTCTTTAATCAATTTACTAATAATAATCATATGAAAAATTCAATTATTCCCACTGAGACTAAAACGGCGTTATTCGCGGGGGGATGTTTTTGGTGCGTGGAGGCGGATTTTGAAAAACTTAAGGGAATTATTTCTGTGACTTCTGGATACGCTGGAGGCAAAGCAGAAAATCCCACTTATGAAAATTATGCCCAGGGTGGTCATCGTGAAGTAGTTCAAGTTACTTACGACCCCAAACAAACTACTTATAAAAGTTTAGTGGAGCATATTATTTTATATGGTGATCCCACTGATGCTAGCGGTTCTTTTGGTGACCGAGGAATTCAATATGCTTCGGCTATTTACTTTGAAAACGAAACAGAAAAAAATATCGCTCAGGGCGTAGTGAATGAAGTAAATGCCAAAAAAATTTATGACAGACCACTGGCTATAAAAATATTGCCTCAAGAAAAATTTTGGTCAGCTGAAAAATATCACCAAGATTATGCTAAAAAAAATCCTCTCCGCTATAATTTTTATCGTAATGCTTCGGGAAGAAATTCTTTTGTCCAAAAACATCAAGAAAAAGCCCTAGAAAAAGGATTGCTTCTGGACGATAGTTTGCCCATAGCGATGCCCAAAGATTTAAATTTCCAAAATTATCAAAAACCATCCGATGAGTTATTAAAAAAAGAATTAACTCCCAAGCAATATGAAGTTATTCAAAAAGAGGGAACTGAGAAACCTTTTGCTAATGAATATAATTTAAATAAAGCGGATGGAATCTATGTAGATCGGATTTCTGGCGAGCCACTTTTTTCCTCTAAGGATAAATACGACTCTGGAACAGGTTGGCCTTCTTTTACTAAGCCAATTGAAGCCGAGGCGGTAGTTTTGCATGAAGATAAAAAATTATTAACTACACGAACGGAAGTGCGCTCACGTTATAGTGATTCTCATTTGGGACATGTTTTTAATGATGGGCCTGTCGATAGGGGAGGACAGCGCTATTGTCTGAATTCGGCTGCGCTACTTTTTATTTCGAAAACAGAACTAAAAAACAAGGGTTATGAAAAATTTATTTATTTATTTATTTAAATAGCTACTGTCTTTAAAATTGGCAAGTTTTTTTTGAGGTGTTATAATGAATGGAGTTAGAAAAAAATTTGAAATAAAAAATATGTATTATGTTTATATGCTCAGTTGTGCAGATAAAACTTTGTATACAGGCATTACTACCGATTTAAAAAGAAGAATAGTAGAGCATAATAATTCTAAGTTGGGCGCTAGATATACTAGGACACGTCGGCCAGTATTTTTGGCATGGTCTAAAAAATTAAAAAACAGATCCGCCGCCCTAAAAGAAGAAGCTCAGATTAAAAAGCTGACAAGAATTCAAAAGTTAAAATTAATTTAAAGACTGAATTCGGCAAATATTGCCAATTTTTAAAATATAAACTATAATCGGGGATATGAGTATTCAAAGCAAAATCAGACTAAACTTTGCCTTGGTTGTTTTAATGGCTTTAGTTTCAATCATCGTGGCTTATCCAAAGACGGTTAAATTTATACCGCCGGTTTTTAATTTTGTCGATCAGGCAAAAATTAATTTAGGGTTAGATTTGCAAGGAGGCTATAGATTGGAATATGAAGTTGATACTTCCAAAATAGCTGAAGATAAAAAAGAAGATGCAGTGCAGGCTGCGAAAGATGTGTTGGAAAGAAAAGTAAATACTACCGGAACAAGCGAGGCTTTAATTCAAACTGTGGCTGGAACTCCTCCTCGAATAATTATTGAATATCCGGGAGCTAAAAGTGCCGAAGATTTGAAAAGCTTAATAAAAGAAACTCCTTTCTTGGAATTTAAAGAAGAAAAAAATGAAGAAGAGCAAAAAGCGGAGATCGCAAAATTTAATAAAATGCTTGCGCCAAACAATGAGACTTCTAAAAAATCAGCCGTTGAAAATTTGCAGAAAGTGAAAGACGGCGGTAACTTTGATGAATTGGCCAAAGAATTTAATCAAGACCCTGGCTCAAAAGACACCAATGGAGTTTTGGATTTTATAAAAAAAGGTCAATTTGTGCCTCAATTTGATGAAATTTTGTTTAATGGTAATTTGAAAAATGGAGAATTTTATTCTGAGCTAGTAGAGACTGATTTTGGCTGGCACATTATTAGAAAGTTAGAAGAAAAAGGAGAAGGAGATAATAAAGAAATAAAAGCTCAACATATTTTATTTTCCAAGCAAACAGCTGAGATGTATCGTGAATATTGGATTTATAAAGAAACTGAGCTAACTGGAAAAAATTTAAAAGATACCGCCGTTATCTTTACTGACCAAGGACTATCAGAACCTCAAGTACAATTAAAATTTGACGACGAAGGTGCAAAGCTTTTTGCTGAAATTACTAAGCGAAATATGGGCAAGAGTGTAGCAATTTATTTGGATGGTGAAGTAATCAGTGCGCCCACGGTTCAAGCTGAAATTACTGGAGGAGAAGCCGTCATCACTGGGAAATTTACTGTCGATGAAGCTAAAGAATTAAAAAGGAGATTAAATGAAGGAGCTCTTCCTGTGCCAATAAAATTAGTTTCCCAACAAAGCGTGGGAGCTTCATTGGGTAAAATTTCCTTAGAAAAAAGCTTGAAAGCTGGAGTGGCGGGACTGGCAATTGTGGCGATCTTTATGATTTTATATTATAGATTTTTTGGATTTATTGCTATCATTGCTTTGTTTATCTATTCAGCTATGATGATCTCAGTTTTTAAACTTTCTGGCGTTGCATCGGATTGGCCGATTACTTTGACGCTTTCTGGAATTGCTGGATTTATTCTTTCAATTGGAATGGCAGTAGATGCCAATGTTTTGATTTTTGAAAGAATTAAAGAAGAATTGCACGGAGGTCGCAGTTTGGAAAGTGCTATCACCGAAGGATTTAGAAGAGCTTGGCCAAGTATCAGGGATGGAAATTATTCAACAATCTTAACTTCTATGATTCTTATTTGGATGGGCACGGGCTTTGTTAAGGGTTTTGCTGTGATATTGACTATAGGAGTTGTGCTATCTATGTTTACAGCTATTGTTTTGGTTAGAATAATTTTACAGTTTGTAGTAGGGGATTGGATATCTAATAGACTTTGGCTGGTAATAAGAGCCCGTTTGAAATCTCAACGCTAAAAGCATATATACTAAAAGAATAATTTTAAATTAAATGATGAACATAATTGAAAAAAGAAAATACGCCTATTTTTTTTCTGGCATACTAACTGTATTAAGTATTTTATTTTTATCTCTTTGGGGATTAAAATTGGGTATAGATTTTAAGGGTGGAACATTGATGGAGGTTCAATTTTCCAAAAAAGAAGTTCCGCAAGAGGATGTTGCAAAAGAAAAAGCTTCCGAGGCGAATATCGAATTTAAATTACCTACCCGAGAAGAAATTCAAGATAAATTAAAAGATTTAGGATTAGTGAGCTTAAACATCCAAGATTCTCAAAATGGACTGATTACTTTGAGATATGAGGGATCAGATGAAGATCTTAATGAAAAAGTAACCAAAAAACTTGATGAATTTAATAGCAAAGTTGATTTACTCAGAGTTGATTTTATTGGCGCTTCTGTTTCTCAACAATTAAAACAGAATGCTGTTATAGCGCTCATTTTGGCGGTTATCGGAATTGCTCTATATATTGCTTGGTCATTTCGAAAAATTTCTTACCCAATGGCCTCTTGGCAGTATGGGATATGCGCTGTTATTGCCCTAGCTCATGATATTATTATAACGCTAGGAATATTTTCAGTTTTAGGAAAATTCTTTGACATTGAGGTGGACGCTTCTTTTATCGCAGCTCTTTTGACAATTTTGGGTTATTCAATAAACGATACTATCGTTGTTTATGACAGAATAAGAGAAAATCTGACGAAATCAAGCCGTAAGGAAAATTTTGAGGTTATTGTAAATAAATCCATCATAGAAACGATGGCACGCTCAATTAACACGGTGATGACTGTGATAATTGTGCTTATAACCATTGTTCTGTTTGGTGGAGACTCCATTAAATACTTTTCTTTAGCTATTTTGATCGGTGTAAGTTTTGGAGCATATTCGTCAGTCTTCGTGGCCTCTGCGTTATTGGTAAGTAATTACAACATTGAATTTAAAAATAAAAGTTGAAAAAATAAAAAACAATCCATTTAAAAAGGATTGTTTTTTTGCGGCATAATTAACTAAATTTGTTATTATAAAAAAATGCAAAAAATCAACGAAGAGATAATAATAATTTCCTTGGGCGGATCATTAATCTTTCCCGAAAAAATAAATACTGACTTTATAATCAAGTTTAAAAAGGCTATAGAAGAAGAAATTTCCAATGGCTATCGTTTTGTGATTATAACTGGAGGAGGAAAAATTGCCCGAACCTATATCCAAGCAGCCCAAGCCATGGGTTGCGTTGACGACGAAGAAAAAGATTGGCTGGGAGTTCATGCTACTAGGATGAACGCTCATTTTATAAAAACAGTTTTTAAAGAGTATGCTCATCCAAGAATCAACAAAAACCCCCGCACCAAAGAAGATTTAATGGAGCATTTTGCTAGTGGTGAAAAAGTTATGATGGCGGCTGGGTGGAGACCTGGTTGGTCAACTGATTATGTAGCCACAATTCTGGCTGAAAGATTCAAAGCTAAAAAAATTATTAATCTTTCCAATATTACTTATTTATGTGACAAAGATCCTAATAAGTTTCCCGATGCTAAAAAAATAAAAGAAATAACCTGGGAAGAATTTAGAAAGATAGTCGGGGATACGTGGGATCCGGGAATGAGCGCACCATTTGATCCAATTGCTTCAAAATTAGCCCAAGAAAATAATTTAGAAGTAGCGATTATCGGTGGAGACAATTTGGATAACATGAAAAAATATATTAGGGGAGAAGAATTTGAGGGCAGCGTTATCGGGTAGTGTAAAACATGGAGCACAAGACATAGAGCACTGAACATGAAAGTAGCATTAAGACATAGATCATACAGCATAAGACATGGAGCATGGAGCATATAGCATTGAATAAATAAAAAATCCCAGCAAGAACCTTAAGTTCTGCTGGGTTTTATCTCCTAATTTTTGAGAATTCTGTTCATTTCTGACAGAATATCTCTTAATAACATCAGTTTTTTGATATTTTCATAAAATAACTGAATTTTCTTATTAAAGGACCCTTCAGAAATTCCAGATATTTTTCCTTTACAAGGGTAAATTGTCAATAATTGTATTTCTTTGGGGTTGTGTATTTTATTTCCGTCATCAGTTTTTGTGATAATATAAGGAAATAAAAAAAAGCAAAAAGATTCAACTCCTTTTTTGGTTGGAGGGAGACCGGCGACTACTAATTGAGGATAAGTGTGATTTTCGTTTTTGACTGTGGCTAGAAATAAGCCAGCTTCTTCTATTATGCTAGCGAACTCTCTCAAAATATTTTTAGCTTTTACACTCACAATTAAATCACCTCCCTTTGAAGTATCTAAAAAGTTTAAATTAGAAAGAGCTTCTTTGCAATATTTACTGCTTTTTAATACTAAACCCAAATGATTTTTTGTCAAGCTCTTTGACTTCTTCAATTTTATTTTTAATCGGGATATTCAGCGTAGTAATAACATTTTTTAAAGCAGTTGCGCTCACTTTATTTACAGCCTCCCATTTTCCCAAAGGCTCCAAAATTTCTTTTAATTTAGCTTCATTATATTTATAAGTCTTTCGTAAGGTACGAGCAACGATTCCATCTTCACAAAAAACTCTTTCTACGCCTTCTTGGTCCATATATTTAGCTACAACGTCCTGTAATTGTGCAATTTTGGTGCGAATATGTTTAGCCTCATCTTTGACAGCAATATATTGGGCAATCGCTTTATTTACCTCATCAGTATCAATTTTTCTTTCTTCTTTAAATTTATGACGCCACATCGGACATTTGTTTTGAAAATCACACCAATCGCAAAGAGGATTAATAACTGGTTCAAATTCATTTTCTTCAATTTTTTCAATTACTTCTAAAAACTTATTTTCTATATTTTTTAAATCTTCCTCAGTGCGCGTGGAAGTCAGTTTGGCGCCGTGTTTTACGAAATACAAACTAACTTTTAGTTTGTCTAAATTTTTTCTTTCTTCGGGATATCTATCCAAAAAAGCCTGCAGATAAATAGTTAATTGCACGTCATTGTCTACTTTTTCCTGAGAGGGCATCTTTTTGGCTGTTTTATAATCAATAATCTCATAACCATCTTCAGTCCTATCGATTCTATCCACAATACCATTTACGACATGATCACCTAACTTTATCTGAAAAGAGCTTTCCAGAGCCACAATATTTATTTTGGCAATATCATTATCGTTATAGTAACGGCGGATAATTTCTACTCCCTGAGAAAAAGCCGCTCGCTCCTCAAGTTCATCAGTAAACACATCCTCGTTCCAATTTTTAGAAAAATGATCCAAAGCCTGCTCCATGCTGGGAGCAAGAATAGCCGGGGTGTGAATAAAATTCAACGTCGAGTGAATTAAAGTTCCAAAAACAGCCTCTTTGGATTTGATCGTTCTGATTTTATCGATATATTGAAATTTGTATTTAAGTGGACAAATTTGGTAAGAATTTAGAGCAGAATATGAAATTCTCATAAGGGTAAAAATAGGTTTAGAAAGATTATTGATTTAAATAATTATAACAGCTTTTGAATAAATTTTCAATTTTAAATCTATAATTTTAATTAAGATATAAGTGTTCAAAAATAAAAAACTTTTTTTACTTGCTTTTTTAAATAAAGAATGTAAGCTAATAAAGACTTTTGTTTTTATTAAATTAATAAAAATCAAACGTGAGGAGATGAAAAATATGAGCTTAAATGAAGACCCTAAATTAACAGTAAAAATGCTACAGGAGGGCAATTTGTGTATTCCCGATGCTCAGAAAAAAATCAAAGATTTGATTTCTGAGGTTTCTTCGGGAATATATACTTTTGAGCAGATGGGCTTGAATGACGAAATTGATCTCCAAGAATTGCTAGCTAAGGCAAAAGGATTTAAACATAAGAAGAACAATCATGTCATCTCAAACTTTACAAAGGAGCACACATGAAAAGAAAGACCAAATCAAATAATCGGGATTTCCGAAAATGGGTAGAAACATTAAGACGGTCTTTGAAAAATATAAAGACAATTAGCAAAATTTTCAAAGTACACTATGTGTATGAAAATGGGGAAATCAGTGTAAACTGCCCAGAAATGCTAGGAGAAAAATCAGTGCTAAATATAAACAAGGGCACGTTTTGCTGTGGTTGTGGCTATAGGGGGAAAAGTGATGTTTTCGCTTTCCTGATGCATTTGGATAATTTGACATTTGGCAGAGTGCTACATAGCCTGTCTGAATCTATTCAGTACATGACCCCCCAGCAAGGCAGAGAACAAAGTTCTCAACGCTTAAGAAGAAAACATTCGAGAGAATCCGAATTTTAAGCAATCAACACCGCATTTGTCCAAGACAAATGCGGTGCTTTTTTTAAATTAGCCAAAAATGTTATTTTAAGCTATAATCTAATTGGAAAAGCTTTCAGAATAGATGAGCGAAAAATTGAAACCCACCTGGAGTTCAGGGAAAAAATTTATTTTTTCCGATACTTTTTTCAAAGGGATTCACACGCTTGTCTTGCATTGAGGGCTTTTTCCATAAGAAAATATTTTAAACTATGAATAATAACACCTTAGAAAATTTAATTTTAAAAAATAATATACCCAAATATCGCTTAGAGCAAATTCAAAAAGCGATTTTTTCGGAGGCACAGTCCTCTTTTTTAAATATCTCCAATCTTCCATTGGAATTGAGAAATATTTTAGAAAAGGAGTTGGAAATATTACCCTTTGAAGTCAAAACCATTCTAGTTTCCAAAGATAATCGTGCTATCAAGGCTTTACTTGTTTTAAATGACGGTAATTTAATTGAAACTGTTTTAATTTCTCCCAAGCCCGATGTTTGGTCAGCTTGTATTTCTTCGCAGGTTGGTTGCGCACTAGGGTGTCTTTTTTGTGCGACTGGCAAAAATGGATTCAAAAGAGATTTGACTGTGGATGAAATTAGCAGTCAGGTTTTATTTTGGCTCCAATATATCAAAAATAATTTAAAATTAAAAAATGAAAATTTGAAATTTGAAAATATTGTCTATATGGGAATGGGGGAACCATTTTTAAATTGGGAAAATGTCAAAGAAAGTATTCAAGAGCTTACGGATCCAAAATTATTTGCTTTTAGAAATCGAAGCATCTCTATTTCGACAGCTGGAGTAGTGGACAAGCTGGAAGACTTTGCTGGTACTTTTCCTCAAGCCAATTTGGCCATTTCATTGCATTTTGCTGACAACGCCAAGCGCAGTGAGTTTATGAAAATTAATAAGCTGAATGATTTAAATAAACTTAAAATAGCTCTAAAAAATTATTTATCTAAAAGTAACAGGAGAATATTTATTGAATATATTTTAATGGACAAAGTGAACGATGCCAAGAAAGATGCTTTAAAATTGGCAAAATTTTTAAAAGAAATAGATGGCGGCAAATTATTACATGTAAATTTAATTCGCTATAATTCTATCGGATTTGGCTTAAATCCATCCTCTCCGGAAATTACTCAAAAATTCAAAGACACGCTCAAGAAAGCAGGAGTGACTGTTACTATCCGCAAAAGCCTAGGCTCTGACATCAGTGGAGCTTGCGGGCAATTGGCAGGAAAGTAGAGACAATGATTTATCGCGTCTCTACAATATTTTATAAATAGACACCTGAGCAAAAAACTATTGATTATTTCTGCAAAAGTTGTATAGTTAATCTCGTCGGAGTTTTTTTAGAGGCGCTTTAAAAAGATCAAAAATTTCTTTTTGGAGAAAATGGTTATGCATAAGAAAGTGACAGAAGAACTGGTAAAAGAAAAAGCTAAAATTTTACTAGAAAATCGATGCTGGAGAAGATTTTGTTTAGTGATTCTATTATTATTACCAAAGGGAAAACTTGCTTCGCGGTGCTTTATTTATGAAAAAATCAAGGAGTGGGGTTTTTGGAATCAATTCGGTAATAAAGAAATTGATTATCAAACAAATGTACTAGATATACTAGCCCATGCTTTATATGGTCTTCATGCAGATGGATTTCTTCATAAAGAAGACTTATCCAGAATGTCGAAGGAAAAACTTGATAAATTTTGCCAGAATAAAGTGCTAGGAGTGGGCAATAGAGGCTTCTTTGTTCGTTGGATTCAATCAGCCTTCTACCTGTCTACTAAAGGAAGGAATTTAGCTCGAGAAACTATTTTTCCTCTCGAGAAGAGGAAATTTCACTATGCTTTTTTTAAATCTAAAAAAGGAGGTGATCAAAATCTAATTTCCCACATCTAATCTTAGATTTGGGTTATTCGCACAGGAGCAAGTCATTTTTAGACTTAGCTCCTGTTTTTTATACAAATCAAATTCTGTCTATGCTATATGGTATAGGTTTCATATTATGTATTTTAGTGATTTATGATTTAAATTTGACAACTAAACCAAAACTTACTATACTCAAAGCATAGTAAAATAGTATGAATAAGATATTGTTACAATTTCAAATTGTAATAGTAAAAAATAAATGTATGAAATTTTCTACTAAAGCTGAATATGGTTTACGCGCCATGGTTGTCTTGGCTCGTGATTATCCTTATCTAAGAAGTATTACTGAGATATCTCTAGAAGAAAATATTTCCGCCAAATATCTGGAGCAAATTTTTATCAAACTTCGCGGAGCTGACATAATCGTTAGTCAAAAAGGAAAGAGTGGGGGATACACACTTAATCGAGAACCGTATAAAATAACTGTAGGCGAAATTGTCGAAACGTTGGAGGGAAAAATTGAGCCCACTAAATGCAATAGTCCAGAGTGTAAAAATAGTGCCTGTGCTTCAAAAAAAGTTTGGGTAAAATTAAGCCAAGAAATTAAAAAGACTTTAGATAATATAAAATTAAGTGATTTAATAAAATAAATTAAGTTAAATAACAATAAGTTTAGCGGGACAATTATTATGCATAAAAAAATATATTTAGATTACGCGGCCACTACCCCCGTAGACGAAAAAGTTTTAGAAAAAATGATGCCATATTTTTCAACTGACTTTGGCAACCCATCTTCAGTTCATGCCATGGGTCAAGAGGCCAATGTCGTTCTGGATGAAACTCGTAATAAAGTAGCTAAAATTTTAAATTCCCAACCAGGCGAGATAATCTTCACTTCTGGGGCCACAGAAAGCAATAATTTAGCCCTTCGAGGAGTAGTGAGCCACTATTACGCTAAAAATGGAAAAAACGCCCCCAAACCTCATTTTATAGCCTCCACTATTGAGCACCACTGTGTCCTGGAAACTATTGAAAATCTTCAAAAATTAGATTTAATTGAAGCTACTTTTTTAGCGGTAAATAGTGAAGGTTTAATTGATTTGGAAAAACTCAAAGAAGCCACGCAAGATAATACTTTGCTTGTTTCAATTATGTATGTCAACAATGAAATAGGCACCATCCAGCCGATTGAAGAAGCGGGTGGAATAATTAAAAAATTAAATTTAAAGAGATTAAAAAAAATATTATTTCATACTGATGCAGTCCAAGCGATTAATTATTTGGATTGTAATGTCAAGAAGCTAGGTGTAGATCTACTTTCTTTTTCGGCTCATAAATTTTATGGTCCCAAAGGGGCAGGAGCGCTTTATATAAAAAAGGGGACCCCCCTCAAGGGCATCCAGACTGGCGGGGTACAGGAATTTAAATTGCGCGCCGGCACTCAAAATGTCCCAGCTATCATTGGCTTAGGGCTTGCTCTAGATGAAATAAAAAATAATCAAGCCACTCAAATTAAAAAACTGCGGGATTATTTAATTGAAAGAATTTTAAAAGAAATTCCAGCTTCATATTTAAACGGAGATAGAGAAAAACGTTCTCCTAATAA
>JBBQOS010000021.1:0-17526 GCA_038331135.1 Candidatus Moraniibacteriota bacterium
GGGGCGTTTTCAATATTATAAAAACGCAGGACAAAAGCGGAAGCCACGATTAAAAATAGCAAGACTAAATTGAGGATCCTTTTATTTTTGAATTTCATTTTTTTATATTTATTTTTTAGTTTTTAACTGAATATATAATAACATTTTTTGTGGAATAAATAAAGTTGTGGTATAATTAATTCATTATAAATAACTTCTTATTTTTTTGATATGGAAAATGAAATACCTAGCAAACCAAAAGGAAGAGAGCTACGGCGGCAGTATAATATAAAGAAAAAACAAAAAATAAATCCAGCTGATGGTAGCGATGGTAAAAAAATAAGTTCTGAAAGCAACAAAATTGCTAATTCTTTTAAAATTTTACGCCAACATTTGGAAAAGAAAAGAGATGCGGATGTGGAAGAAATTTTAAATTCTGAGGAATTAAGTCCTGAGGAAAAAAAAATCAAAATAGATTTAATAAATCGAGAATTTGAAGAAAAAATTTCAGATGAGCAAGGAGTTGAAAAATATAAGGATGTCTCTATCCCCTTGGAATTAAGTAAGGAAGATGAAAAAGAAAAAGCACAGCAGGAAATGAATGCCGACTTAGCGGCGGGCCTAGCGGATGCTGTAATATTGAATAAGGATATGAATGATAGAATTGAAAATGAAGAAAATTCTGAACCTATTTTAAATGACTTAAGTCATGAAGAAATAGGACATTCCAGTATTGTGGATGAGGGAAACTCCATAGAAGTTTTAAAAGATTTTAAATATGAAGAAAATGGTGAATTATCAATTGAGGAAAGAGTGGAATTAAAGAGCATAGTTGCTGAAAAAATCATAGAAATAGAAGCAGCCTTGGAGAGGGTGGAAAATGAATTCGGATATTTTTTGGAGGGTCATTTGAAGGAACCTAAATTTAATCATTTGATTCAAAAAGAAATTATTGCACTAGTGGAAAATTTAAAAAAAATAAAAAATATTATAAATATTGGTGATAATATAACTCATACAACTAGCGAAGAAATTTTAAAATTAATTCATGAAACAGATGATTTGATTAAAATTTCAAATCCGAAAGAATGGGAGCAGGAGTTACTAAAATTTAAAGAAAGCTTAGAAAAAGAAAATATTGAATTTAGCCAAGAACAAAAAGAAAAAATATCAGTTGCGACTGAATTGTTCAAGAAAAAGAAATTTATAGAAACATTGATGGATAAAGCTGATTGGAGCGGTTACAGAGAAGCTGATAAAGAAGTGGCAATTGAGTTGGTTATCAAGGCTCAGTTGAGATTGGTTATGGAAAAAATGAAAAATATTTTTAATACCGAGGAAATAAGTGAAAAAGCAATCGGTGAAATTTTTAATAATTTAAAACATAAAAAAATAAATAATTAAAATGAAAGCTAAAAAAAATCCATTTGAATTAGGGGCAGAGATGGGCGCAGATATACTGGCTGAATTAGATACTCTCGAGCAAGGAGGAGTGGGGGGGGCTGAGGACATTAAAGATTCTGTTTTGGGAGATTGGAAAAATTCGAGATCTAAACTTGGCGCAGCTTTTGCTATGGAGATAGGAACATTGGAAGAGCAAGAAAATATTGAACCAAATTCTGAAGAAGGTTTAACTGCTGGAAGAAAAATAAAATTGATCAAGAAATTGAGAGCGGATATTTTTGAGATTATCGATAGGCCGGAATTTGATGAATATAGAAAAAAGACACCGAAGAAAGCCGAGAGAAAAAGAGGCTTAAGTAATGCTCAGAGATTAACTAAATACTCAAGGGTGATTTTAATGAACTCTAAGAAAATATTGAATGATAAGAAAAGCATTGATGAGCTGGATGAAGTTGAATTTGAAGCAATGAAATCGCTATTGGAATTATCTCAAAAGGCGCCTACTATGCAAGCTATTTTAAAAAAAATAGAAAAAAATAAAAAAGAAGAAATAAAAAAATCCCAAGAAGCTAGAGCATTAGATGAGCAAGAAGCACTCCAATTGGAAGAAGAGAGACTTAAAGCTGAGGCAGAAGCGAAAAAAAATGAAGAAGTGGCTAGACTTAAAACAGAAAAAGAAGAAAAAATAAAAAAAATTAATGATGAAATAGAAAGAGAAAAAAAAGAAATTGAGGTTGCTAATGTGGCTATGGGCAAGCGTAAAGGAAAAGTTAATAATAAAATTTTAAATACAATAAAACTGCGTTTGGAAAAAATAGAAAAGCTTGAATTTGATAGAGATATGCTGGAAGCGGAAGATGTAGATTCGATAGGCGAGGTAAAAGGAAAAAAAGCTACACTTAAGAAATTAAGAAAAAAATCACAAAAAGCTACTTCTGTTGATAAGGGAGGACAATTTGAGGGGCTTTTGGAAAAAGACAATATAAATAATGGCGAGCAGATTTTTATGGAATCTGGTTCCAGAACTTCTAGGGTTGCGAGTATAAAAAAATGCAAAGATGGTTCATATATTATAGAAACTGAAACCTCTTACTATCGATTAAATATAGAGGAAGAGAATGACGAAAATAAGAAAGAATCGTTAACTCCTGAAGAACAAAGGGAAGTAATTAAATTTTTTGATAAAGACGTCTTGCCTACCTATAGAGCCAAGAGAGAAGAAAATAATTGGACTGGATATAGCGATGATGTAGCGGAGTTTTTACGTGTTCAGTTTGAGGAGACTGCTAAGGCCTTTAATTTTTTGGATGGTGATGAGAGTAAAATAAAAGAAGCCTGGAACTTGATAGCAGGTAGTGTACAAGAAAAAGTTAATGCGCTGGAAGCGGAAATTAAAAAAGAATCAGAACCAAAAACGAGCGCGAAAAAAGAGAGCTTTACATTGGAACAAATAACTGAAAAATTAAAAGCAGCTGGAGCAAGTGATGAAGATATGAAATATTTCTTTAATCTGCAAAAAAAAGATAGGGAGGAATTTTTATTATCTACTGATGAAAAACTGGCGTTTAGAATTGAGAAGTTAAGAGAAAAAAGGGAAGCAAATGAAAATATAATATCTGAGGCGGAAAAACTGGAGACCAATGAAAAATTAAAACGCTTTGGGGAATATATGAAAGCTATGCGAAGCACCTATCTCAATAAAGAGTATGAATTCAACAAAACAACCTCAAAAATGAAAAGATTTTTTAGGATGGAAAAAGTTGACATGGGAAATGCTCAGGAGGAACTGGAAAGTTCAAAAAAAGACTATCAAGAAGCTGTGAAGAATTATTTAAATCTTATGGTGCAAATAGAGAAGCCAGGAGATGCTGAAGAAAGAAAAATAATTTATAGGTATGCTCAAATCGGAGAAGCTTTGCAGGTCATGGATGCCAAGGAAGATATAAAATTTGCACATCATCCAAATTTTGAGGCAACCAAAAGAGATTTTGAGGTAGGAGCTTTGAGTTTTATTGATAAGTATAAAGAATTATTAGGAAAGCCACGAGAGTTATTGCAAAATAAAACCAAGTCTAAAACATTAGGTTTTGGTGGGGGCATGATTGCGGTGGGTGGAGCTATGGCTTTTGCGGCTAATTATATCCCTGGCTTAAGTGGCATAGCTAGAACATTAAGTGTTGCGATTGCGACCAAGGGTTTTTATGAAAGAGCTGAAAATAAAGCCATAATTGAAAAAGAAGAATCCTTAGAAAAAGGGGCTGAAGAATTAGAAAAAAGACTTGAATATATAAATGATTTGGGGGCAAATGTGGATGAGGCTTTTAGAAGAGAGCTTGGATTAGCTGTTGATAATATTTTGGAAGAAGTTAAAAAAGAAAAAGAAGCAGTCGGAAAGAGAATGGCTTTATCTTTGGCCAAAGCTATTGCGGTAAGCACTATTTTTTATGAGGCAGGTCAAGCTGTTGGAGTATTTTTTAAGGGTATGCCAGGAACGGATCAATCGGCATCGGAAGAAAATATCAAACAGCTATTTAAAAATGAAAATTCTTTTAATGGATTAAATATTCATACGCAAACTAATTTTCCTCCTGTTAATTCAGATTCTAACATAGTAGAAGACTTTAATTCGGCGGAATTACCAAAACCTTTAGTAGAGGAAGCTAATACTAATTCTACCAATGTGCCAGAAACTCCTTCTACTTTCGAACAAGAATCTTCTCTGGAGCAGAAGACATCTTCTAATCAAGAAGATTCTCCAACCCAAGAAAAAGTTCAAACAAGTGAATATAGCGGCATTGAATTAGACGAATCAGGACAGGGTTCAATCGAAATTATCGAAGGCAAGGGTATAAAAGATACTGTAGCAGCTTTATTGGCGAAAAATTATGAAAATTTAACCGAAGGGAAAATGGGTTGGAATCCGGATAAATATGCCAGTGTAGATGAATGGGCGCATAAAAGAGCAATTGGTATCGTGGGGGAATCTGAATATAATATTAATAAAGTTTCATTGGAATCTCAGATTACTCTGGATATGAGCAACCCGGCTGATATAAAAATTGTTGATTTTGTCGATGGCCAAGATTTAGAAAGTGGAGCGAGTAATAAAGTGCAAACTGAAAATATTAAAACAGTTTCAAATGAATTTCAAAGTGCTAAAGATGAGATTGAGACTTCAGCTAACCCTGAAATTAAAACTGAGGAAATTGCTAATATAGAAAAAATGAATCAGAATGTGGAGGATATTCGAAATGAAATTTTGTCAGGAGAAACAGCTGATCAAGAAACCGTCGAAACCGTCAAGGATATCCGAGAAAATGTAGCCAAGCTGGAAACGCAAGCCGCTCATCGCATAGGAATTAACCCAAAACATTACGCTGAAATAAATCATATGTCCACCGCCGAATTTATTGCTGAAGCTAAAAGAGTAGATAGTATAGTGCATGGGGGAGGAGAGGACTCTATGGATGTGGCAACGAGTAATTTACCAGTAGGTACTGTCTTTGGAAATGACGAAATGGCTAATTCTAGAATGGGGAGAGTATTAAATTATCTTGTAAGAGACGGAAAGATAGAAAATCCGAACCAGAGTATCGCTGAAACTTTAAGAAGCGTAAATGAATCAGATTTTATGGGTGCAATCAGAACTTACGAAGGAACTTTTGGAGCTATTTCCGAAAAAGGCGATTTGGCTATGTCATTAGATGAAAATGAAATGTATAGTGAATATATGAGCGCGCTTATCCAGTCAGAACTTAAAGATATGATAGGTAATAATGCTGGAGAGGGGAAAATTATGAAAGAATTGGCAGCTTTGAGGGGAGTTTCTATGGGAAGTCTGTCTGATAATGAATTATTGATGTCTTTTAAGGAGGCAACAAAAAATAGCGTAGGCAATGTAGTTTATAAAGACAGTGAAACAGTTGGCAAATATATTTTAACCAGTATCAGAAGAGCCTGTGAGATTGGAGAAATAGATAAATTAAAAGAAAATATCTCTAAAATAGATATTTCCAACCTGCAAAAAGCTGCTTAAAAATTTAAAATTATAATTTTAAAAAATATGAATGAAAAAAAACAAGACAAAATCAAAGAAGATATTATGCAATACTTGGGCTTAAGTAAATTATCTCAAGATAAGCAAGATGAAATCTTGGCTAAAATTGGAGAAATTATTTTAAAAAAGATATTTATTGAAACTGTGGATAAATTGGGAGAAGAAGATCGATTGGCATTTGAAAAAATGCTCAAAGAAGGATCAGATGCTGACAGTATAGAAAAATTTCTCAATACAAAAATAGAAAATTATGATATGATAATAAATAGAATAGTTGAAGAAGTCAAAAATGACATAAAAAATAGTTAAAAATTTAATTATATTTTAAAGTTAAGCTATTTAGAGAGGATAGTCCTATTCAAATAGTGCGGATTACCGCAAATTAACTGAATAAAAAAATATGCCTGATGAAAAAATAATAAAATCAAATTTGGAGCCATTTAACGATAACGATCTTGATGCGGCTAATAAATTTGGACATGTTAAAAAAGATGGTCTTGAATTGGGGGAGAATAAAAAAGAATCCGTTTCTTTGGCGGTAGAAAAAGAAAGTCCCAAGGAAATAGTAGGCGCAGAAAAGGATTCCTCTTATGATGAAATTCTTTCTAAAATTTCTACAAGTTCAAATGGCTCTGATGACGATGATATTAAAAATGATTCCGCCGAAGTTTCTTTAAAAATTGACGCGGAAAGTCAAATTCAGCATTTGTTAGATTTGGCAACAACTAAAGGAGTAGTACATGCTGTTAAAGTTGCCAAGCATATGGATGATAACTATATTTTAGATATGTTGCATGATAAAATGATTTCAGAAGAGTTTCATAAAACATTGGTGGAAAAGAATTTTGTAACAGAGTAATTTTTTATAAAAATAAAGAATAAAAAATAAAAATGCTAGATTTTAATTTGATATTAGTTTTTTTGATGATTGCGTTGGGCGCTACCGCTTTTTTCAGCGGATTATTTTTAGTGGTGCGCAGTTTTTTTCGTTTTCGTATTCAAATAAATCATTCTATGAATATGGATTTGGAAGTTGTGCGAGTAGCTAAATTGAGCAAAAAAGATAATAATTCCAATGGCAGTGGACAGGGAGGAGAATTTTGGAAGGAAGAAATTGGTGCGATGGAACAGTTGTTAACCTCTTTATCCAAAATTAAGATAAGTCAATCTTTTTTTAGGAGTTTCTTTTATGACACACCTTGTGTTTCTTTTGAGATAGCTAATCCTTCGAACAGCGAGGAAATATTTTTTTATGTGGCGATTGCGAAAAAATTTCGAGGTACTATTGAAAAGCAAATTCATAGTTATTTCCCCAGTGCTTCTATAGAAAAAATTTCTGATTATACTATTTTTTCGCCTGGAAGTTTTACTGCTTCGGCTGTTTTGGAATTAAAAAATAAATTTGCTCTGCCAATTAAAACTTATGAGAATATGAATATTGACCCACTCAATGAGTTGTCTAATTCTTTGAGTAAATTTAGAACCGAAGAAGAGGGTGCGGCTGTACAGTTAGTTATTGCACCAGCCAAAAGAGGTTGGCAAACGCTGGGTAAAACAATTGCTCACAAAATGCAACAAGGCAAAAGATTGAAAGATGTACATAGCAATTCAATAATTTCAAAAGTGGGCAGTGATATCAGTAAAGGAGCTGGTGATTTTGTTAATACTATGATATCTAGCAACAATAAATCTGGTGGAAACGATATGGAAAGAAGAGAAAATATTCAGCTTACCCCAGAGGAGCAAGAGCTTATTAAGTCGATAGAAAACAAGTCGAGCAAAGCAGGTTTTATGGTTAATATTAGACTTTTAGCTTCAGCCGGATCGCAACAAAGAGCTGATGAAATATTGTCACAAATAGAAAATTCTTTTTCTCAATTTGAAAATTATGGAATAAATTTCTTTAAAGTTAAAAAAAGGGTTCGAAGCAAAGGTGTTTCTTTTGATTATATTTTTAGAAATTTCAATGAAGACAACGCTATGATTTTGAATACTGAAGAAATTGCCAGCATCTTTCATTTTCCAATTTCTACCACAGAAACTCCCAAAATTAAATGGCTAAAAGCGGGCGCCGCTCCACCACCTATCAATATTCCCCATGAAGGAATATTGCTGGGCTATAATGATTATCGAGGTGAAAAAACCCCCATTAGGATATCTGATAGTGACAGAAGAAGACATCTTTATACTATTGGACAAACTGGAGTTGGAAAATCTCATTTTCTTCAAGAAATGGCCAAACAAGATGTGCGCAATGGAAAAGGAGTTTGCTTTATCGATCCGCACGGAGATGCTATCGAGGATATTTTAACAGCTGTACCCAAAGAAAGAGCCGATGATGTAATTATATTTAATCCAGCCGACAGCGAGAGACCACTTGGAATTAATATGCTTGAATATAGCCGACCCGAAGAAAAAAGTTTTGTTATCAATGAAATGATTGGTATCTTTGATAAGTTATATGATCTAAAGCAAACGGGCGGTCCAATGTTTGAACAGTATGCTAGAAATGCCATGCTTTTAATTATGGAGCATCCTGAATCAGGTTCAACTTTAATGGAGATACCTAAAGTTTTGGCAGATGAAGAATTTAGAAAAATGAAATTAACACATTGTAAAAATCCCGTAGTGAGAGATTTTTGGATAAAAGAAGCAGAAAAAGCTGGAGGAGAAGCCGCTTTGGCTAATATGGTGCCTTATATCACATCTAAACTCACCACCTTTATTTCAAATGATTTAATGCGTCCGATTATTGCTCAGCAACATAGCGCTTTGGATTTTAGAAAAATAATGGACGATGGAAAAATATTATTAATTAATCTTTCCAAGGGAAGAATTGGAGAGATCAACAGCCATCTCTTGGGAATGATCATAATTGGAAAAATTTTAATGGCCGCGCTTTCTCGAACTGATATGCCAGAGGATGAAAGGAAAGATTTTTATCTCTATATAGATGAGTTTCAAAATGTAACCACTAATTCAATATCTCAAATTCTTTCTGAAGCTAGAAAGTATAGATTAAATTTAATTATTGCTCATCAATTTATCGGTCAGCTCAGTGATGAAATCTCAAAGGCTGTCTTTGGAAACGTGGGATCAATGTGTGCTTTTCGAGTGGGACCGGAGGACGCTGATTTTTTAGAAAAGCAATTTGAACCAATTTTTTCAGCGAGTGATTTAATCAACGTAAGTAATTATAGCGGATTTGCCAAGCTTTTGGTAAATAATGACACGACAAAACCTTTTAATATAAAAACTTATCCGCCCAAGGAGGGTAACAAAGAAATACCGGCCTATTTAAAGGAGATGTCTCGCTTGAAATATGGAAGAGATGCAAGTATAGTTAATAGGGAGATAATGGATAGGACTAAGCTTAGAATTTAATAATTATATATAAAAATATGAAAAAAAGTTGGTTAATATTTACTGTATCAATTATGGCTGTTTTTATTTTTAGTCAGCAGGCCTTGGGAGCATATGAGCCATTGGAACCTATTCCTGGGACTTCCGGAACAGCGGCAATCAAAACTTTTCCTGCTTATGTAAGTGCAGTTTATAAGTTTGCCATTTGGGCAGTTGGAATCTCGGCATTATTGATGATTACAATTGGAGGATTTATGTATTTTGCATCTGCAGGAAATACTTCCAAAATGGAAAGTGGAAAAAAGATAATTGCTGATGCCCTTTATGGTTTAATTGCCGTGTTGTTTGCTTGGGTGATTCTTAACACTATTAACCCAAACCTAACTAATATTTCCTTAGATAGTGTTAGAAATATTAATTCAACAACACCAGCTGCTCCCTAATTAAAATTATTAAAAGTAACGCAGAATAAATTATGTTTCAAGTTATTTGTATTGGTTCAGCTTCTAAAGATATATTTTTCCCTACCAAAGAGGGGGTGGTTTTTGATACGCCCCAAGACATCACTGCTCAGAAAAAAATTGCTTTTGAGTTGGGGGCCAAATATCATATTGATAATCGTTTTGAGTCATTGGGTGGCTGCGCGATAAATGTAGCTTGTGGTTTACAAAAATTGGGTGTTTCAAGCATCTGTTATACTGTCTTGGGAAAAGATGCTATAGGAGAGTGGATATTAAAAGAGCTCGAGAAAAAAAATATTGACACTTCATTAATAAGAAAAGAAAACTGCTTGACCGGACTTTCAGCTATTATTGTCCATTCAGATACCGGAGAGAGAATTATTTTTTCCAATCAGGAAGCGAATAAATATTTAAAAATAAAAAAAGAAAAGATCTCCAATTTTAAATGGATTTCTATTACTGATCCTAGCGGTAACTGGCGAGAAGTTTTATTATCTGTTGCCGAGGTTGCCAGAGAAAACGGCGCTAAAATTTCTTTTAATCCGCGAGGAAAAAATATCACCGAAGACGTGCAGGCAGTTTATGATTTTGCTGGAAAAGCTGAGATATTTTTTGTAAATAAAGATGAGGCGATAGAGATTATTACAAAAATTAATCCAGAAAAAATTAATGATGAAAAAATTAATGATGATATTTTTATTTTGGGAGAATTAAAAAAAACAGGAGCTCGTGTTGTAGTTATTACAGATGGGAAAAGAGGAGCATGGGGATATGATGGGGTGGATTTTTTTCATGCTGATGCAATGGAAGTGTTAGCTGTTGATTCAACGGGCGCAGGCGATGCTTTTTCTAGCGGTTTTCTAGTTGCTTATATTAAAGAAAAATCTATTTTGGAGTCATTAAAAATGGGAATAGCTAACGGCTCTAGTGTGGTTTTATATTACGGAGCTATAACTGGACTGCTAGACGAAGCAACTATAGATGAGTATATTAATAAAGTTAAGACTGAAAAATTAAATTAAAAGTAAAAAAGTTAAGTTAGAATATTTTATGAGTTTTATTTCAAAAATTTTAGCTATTAAAAAAAAGCCAAATGTGGTTTTGGCCCTGGATATAGGGACGGAAGTTATAAAGGCTTTGGTTTTTAAAGTTGATAGTGTTAATAATAAAGGAATTGTTATAGGAGTAGGAAAAATAAGACAAGAATTGGGCAATATGCAAAGTGGGGCGGTTTCAGATATTGCCGGAGTGGTTAAAATAGCTAGAGAAGCTATCGATATCGCCAAAGAAAAAGCGGGGGTAAAAAATGTTAAGTATGCTATTGTTGGAATAGCTGGAGAATTAGTAAAGGGAACTACCACTACAGTTCATTATGAAAGAGCTAACGCTGATTTGAAAATTGGATTACCAGAGTTGAGTAATATTATTCAAAAAGTTCAACAAAAAGCTTACGAAAGAATCGGAGAGCAAATTGCTTGGGAAACTGGACAAAGCAATATTGATATAAAATTAATCAATGCAGCAATCTCAGATGTGCGTATTGATGGTTATCGAATTAATAATCCACTTGGTTTCCAAGGACACAATGTCTCTATTAGTGTTTTTAATGCTTATGCCCCAACTATTCATTTGGGTGCGATTGAGTCAATCGTGAATGAATTAGGGATATCTCTAGTGAGTATTGCTGCTGAGCCTTATGCCGTGGCAAAATTAGTTGATTTTGAGGGTGATTTAAATTTTAATTCTATTTTTATTGACATCGGTGGAGGCACGACCGATATCGCAGTTGTCAGAAACGGAGGTCTGGAAGGAACAAAAATGTTTGCCTTAGGCGGAAGAGCCTTTACTAAGAGATTGGCGCATGAAGTCAATGTAGATTTTGAAAGAGCAGAAAAATTAAAAATAAATTATTCATTGGGAAAATTAAATAAAATCGATACAGAAAAAGTAGAAAATATTTTTGAGGATGATTGTCGAATATGGCTGGATGGTATAGAATTAGCATTATCAGAGTTTTCCCAAAGTGATCTCTTGCCTAATAAAATTTTAATGTGCGGAGGAGGATCGGGTTTGCCTGGTATTAAAAAAGCACTCTTGTCCAAGGAATGGTTAAGCAAGCTGGCTTTTGTTAATCCACCCAAAATATCATTTTTAAGACCCGAAGATGCAGTACATGTAATTGATAAAACTGGAGAGCTAACAAGTACTCAAGATGTCACTCCGATGGGGCTTGCAGGGTTGATGCTGGAATTATCTCAAGAGGAAAAAGTTTTAGCCGGGATTTTGAAAAGAGCTATGAATAAAGTTGATTATAAATAATTTATAGATAGTATGCATCAAATTTTTTATATCGATGTCAATGAAGAAGTAAATTCAATTATTGGCAAGATTCGAAAATCAAATTCCAAATATAATATCTTGGTTATTGCCCAAGGTGCTTTATTGATGCAAAGTGCTGTTAGTTTAAAATTAATCAAAAGAGAGATTGATTCATTGGATAAAAAAATAATGTTTATTACTCGAGATGAGCGAGCGGCCACGATTGCTACAAAAATAGGTTTCCCAGTTAAAAAAAGCTTGGAAGAAGTAAAAGGTTTAGATAGCCAGATTATTCAAAAGCAAACTGACATTCAATACCCCAAAAATATGGGCAGTCGAGAGTTAAATAGCTCTGATTTAAATAATATTGTTATTAAAAAAAATAGATTAGTTAATTTGGGGTCAGATAGTTTTATTTCCGCTAGCGGGATAACTGAAAATAAAAAAAATCAGAGAGAGGCTAAAAAAGATAAATCCTGGAAAGATGAAGTTTCTACAAATAAACCGCAAAAAGAGCTTATTGGAAATAAAAAATTGTCAGAGCCACGAGATGATGCTTTTAATAATCTTTTTATTCCATCCTCAGAGCCTCCTGTAATTGAAAAAAAGAAAGATTTTTCCACAAAGAAAGTCGTAAAATTTATTTGGATATTTGCAGTGATTATTTTAATTTTAGTTGCTGGAATAGCAGCTTACTTTTTATTACCCAAAGCCGAGGTAGTAGTCTTTCCTTTTAAGAAAAATGAAAACATTAGCTTAGAATTAAATGTGACTGAAGGCTTGGAAGATTCAAATAATTATCAAAATAACATAATTAATCTCAAAACAGAAGTGACTGAAAAAGAAAATACTTTGTCGCTTAATTTCGAATCCACCGGTCAAAAGGGTGATTCGAATCAAAAAGCACGAGGAAAAATAACTATTTATAATGAATTTAGTGAGACTAGCCAAGTTTTGGTAGTAACTACTCGTTTTTTAAGCAATAATAATAAATTATTTAGATTGCTAGAGACAGTGACTGTTCCGGGGATGTCTATGAAAGACGGTAAGATGGAGCCAGGAAAGGCAGACGCTGATATCGTGGCTGATGAGGCAGGAATTGATTTTAATATCAAAGAAGCTGATTTTAAAATCCCGGGACTTAAAGGAAGCTCTAAATATGATAAATTTTACGCTAAATTAATTCAAGAAACAAAAGGTGGTGGAAACAGTGAAAATAATTTAAAAATAGTTTCTAAAAGCGATATTGAAAGTGCTAAATTTAAAACTGAAGAACAATTAAAAAATCAATTAAAAGAAAATATTAAAGATATCGTTGGCAGGGATAAATTTTTGCTTGACAATGCAGTGGCTTATGAGGTAGTGGATTTTTCAGTTTTTCCCGAAGAAGGATCAATCACTGAAAGTTTTGAATATCAAGTAAAAATGAAAGCTAAAGCTCTTTCGTTTTCCAACGAAGAAATGAATAATAATATAAAAGATTTTATTAAAAATAGTTTTATTCAAAATAGTTTTATTCAAAAAAATTCTCCTATGAGTTTAGTATCTTTTGAAAACAATTATGGAAATGCCGATATTGATTTTTCCAAGAAAGCAATAAAAATGGATGTGAATGTAAATTTAAAATTAAGATCAGAAATTGACGTAAATGATCTTTCTCGAAGTCTAGCTGGCAAAAGCAAGGATGAATTGAGCGATGTGATAAAAAAATATCCAGAGATAAATAGGGCAGAGGCATTAATCTCGCCTAGTTTTCTAGCCAATAGCTTTCCTAGATATCCTTCTAAAATAAAAGTTCAAGTTAATAATGATTAGTTGTTTTAAAAAAATTATAAACCCAGCTCTTCCAAAAATTTTGTTATTGTGTCATAATAACAGGCAATGTTTATAAAATAAAAAATAATGAGCCAAGAAATAGAAACAATAAAAGCTAAATTGAATATTGTTGACTTAATTGGGGAGTATGTCCGCCTACAAAAAGCCGGCACCAATTGGAAAGCGTGCTGTCCATTTCATAATGAAAAAACCCCATCTTTTTCTGTTAGTGAGGATAAGCAGTTTTGGCATTGTTTTGGTTGCGGAAAAGGTGGTGATGCTTTTGGTTTTTTAATGGAAATAGAAGGATTGAGTTTTAGGGAAGCTTTGGAAAATCTAGCAACTAGAACTGGAGTAGAATTGCCAAAATTCAGCCAAAAGGAAAATATAAACAACTTAGAAAAAAATAAGATAGAAGAAATATTAGAATGGGCGACTCGCTTTTATGAAAAGCAACTTTGGGATGGCGCTGAAGGCAAAAAAATTCTGAAATACCTAGAAGATCGTGGATTAAATAAAGATACTATCCTTGAATTTAGGCTTGGTTATGCACCGGACGGTTGGAGAAACATCTTGCAATTTTTGTTAAATAAAAATTATTTAGTTAAAGATATTTTAAGAACCGGTTTAACTATCCAAAAAGAAGGTGTCGGACAGGGAAATGAAAATTTTTATGATCGCTTTAGGAATAGAATAATGTTTCCAATTACTAATCCAGTTGGTAAAGTGATTGGTTATTCAGCCAGACTTGCTCCAGGAGAAGATGAATCACAGGCTAAATATATTAATACCCCCGAGACTGAAATTTATCACAAAAGTAATGTCCTATATGGGATTGATAAGGCCAAAATGAGTGCCAAAGAAAAAGATTGGATTCTTTTGGTAGAAGGTCAGATGGATGTTATCGCGACCAATCAAGCAGGAATAAAAAACACAGTAGCCGTTTCGG
Organism: Candidatus Moraniibacteriota bacterium; assembly: GCA_038331135.1. Taxonomy (GTDB): domain Bacteria; phylum Patescibacteriota; class Minisyncoccia; order Moranbacterales; family UBA9337; genus UBA9337. The sequence continues at coordinate 14,348 of JBBQOS010000021.1, forward strand.
GAACGGCACTTACTTTGGAGCAATTGGGTATTATCAAAAGGTATACTAAAAATGTAAAAATGTTTTTTGACATGGATGAGGCTGGACAAAAAGCAGCCAAAAGAAGTGCTCAATTGGCCTTTGATAAAGAATTAAATGTTTCTATTGTGTCAATTGAGGATGGCAAGGATGCAGCTGATGCTGTTAAAGATGATTCTCAAAAATTTATTAAATCCATCAACAGCGCAGCTTCAGCTATGGATTATTTTATTAAGCAATCATTAAAAAATAGAGATAAATCTAACATTGAAGACAAGAAAAAAATTATAGAAGAACTCGCTGGATTAATCAATAGTTTCTCAAATAAAATTGAAAAAGAGCATTGGATAAAAGAAATATCAGAAAATTTGGGAACATCGGAAATTTCTCTTAGAGAGGAGTTTGATAAAAGAAATTTTGCCACCTCTAGTAATTATACGAATGTGAATTTGAATAATTTAGAAAATGATAAATTTAATTACGATAAAATTAAAGATATCCAAATTCAAATAATGGGTACGTTTATTAGTGATAATGATATTTGGAAAGAGGCAGTTAAGAAATATGAAAATGATATTAGGAATTATTTTAGTAATCCAAAGATAATGGAGATTATTTTGAATAAGGGTGAGCAATTTGGCTTTAATTTTGAGAGACTGCTAGGAGGAATTGATAATGCAAAGCAGAAAAAATTCTTAAGAGAACTATATTTTAAAAATTGTGAGAAAAATGAAGATTTAGTTTCAACCAAAGACAAGTGGTTGGTAGTAGAGCAGTATTTTACCGAGCTAAAAAAGGAGATTATTAAGGAAAAAAGCGCTGTTATTATAGATAAAATCAAGCAAGCGGAGAAATTGGGAAACAAAGAAGAGCTGAAAATGCTATCCCATGAGTTAATGGAATTAAATAAAATGTAATCAAGTGCTTGTATTTATTTGTTTTTATGCTAAAAATGGTATAGAATACAACTACTAAAGGAACGAGGTTTTTTTGCGTTGATGTTTTTTATTTTTTAATTAAGAAATTATTTTTTAAAAAAATGACTACAAATAAGAAAAAGAATAATAAAAAAACAACTCCCAAGAAAAAAGGAATTGTTAAAAAACATTCTAATAAAAAAATAGTCAAAAAGACTGTTGGGAAGAGTGCGCGCGAAATAATCAAGAAAAAGGATAAAAAAATAATAAAGAAAATTTCTAAAAAAGCACCTAAAAAAATGATAAAAAAATATACCAAGAAGGCAGCAAAGAAGGTGGTCAAAAAAATGGTGCCAGCTAAAAAAGCTAAGAAAACCAGCGGAGCTAAAGAAAAAATAAATAATATTATAGATGATTTGGTTTCTCGCGGAAAGCAACGTGGTTTTATAACTGAAGATGAAATTATCCATACTTTTCCAGATATGGAAAAGTATATAGAAGAGCTGGAAGAGCTTTATGGTAAATTGGAAGTTGGCGGTGTGCGCATAATGAGTTCTGGAGAAGTGATAAAAAATGAAACAGATAAAATAGCTAATGATTTTATAGAAGAAAAGAAAAGCAAATCTAAAAAGAAAAAGAAAGTAGCTGGAGAATCAGAACCTAATTATAATGATTCTGTGCAGATGTATTTGAGAGAAATTGGAAAAGTGCCTCTTTTAAAATCTGATGATGAAGTCAGACTTGCGAAATTAATTGAAAAAGGAGAAATATCCGCCAAGCAAAAATTGACTGAGGCGAATCTGCGTTTAGTGGTTAGTATCGCCAAAAAATATGTGGGCAGATCTAATAATTTATCTTTGCTTGATTTAATTCAGGAGGGTAATATTGGATTATTTAAAGCTGTTGAAAAATTTGATTATCACAAGGGTTACAAATTTTCCACTTACGCGACTTGGTGGATCCGCCAAGCAATTACTAGAGCGTTAGCTGATCAATCCAGGACAATTCGTATCCCGGTGCATATGGTAGAAACTATTAATAAGTACACTCAGATAGTGAGACAGCTGGTTCAAGAATTAGGTAGAGAGCCACTAGCTGAGGAAATTGCGGCTGAGATGGATATGGAAGTAGATAAGATAAGGCACATTCAAAAAATTTCTCAAGAAACAGTTTCTTTAGAAACTTCAATTGGAGATAGTGAAGATGACAGTGTGTTGGGAGATTTTATTGAAGATACAGAAACTATTATGCCCGACCAAACTGCTTCTAGAACATTGCTTAAAAATCATGTAATTGAAATTTTAGAAGAACTTAGCCCTCGTGAACAAAGAATTCTTAAAATTCGTTTTGGACTGGATGATGGCGTAACTCATACATTGGAAGAAGTGGGACAAGAGTTTGGCGTAACTCGAGAGCGTATTCGGCAAATTGAAGCCAAGGCTTTGGATAAAATAAGGAATCAAAAAGGTTTAGGAAAATTAAGAGATTATTAATTTTAAAAAATAAAATTATGGAAAACTTGGATTTCAATAAAACGCAATCTGGAGGTTTTAACCCCGCAGAGAAATATACTAATAAAGATACAAAACCTTTTGATCCCGAAACAGAGCTTAGCGGACCGAGTTTAAGAGTACTTAACGCCACAAAGATGGAATTGGGAAAACTTTTTGGTTTTGGACTAAAAGACATAGCTGATGATACTGATTTGATGGCAGAAATTAATCGTCATTTTTTTAGCAATAGGGGAATGATGGAAAATAAGACTAGAGAATGGAAAGTAGCACTTGGTGATGTTAATAAAGATGCTACAAAAGTAGAGGAGCAAATGGCTAAAAATTTCGCCCAAAGTGTGTTTGATTTTATAACTATAGAATCTAAATTAAAAGATAGGTATAATAATTAAATATGATTTTTACTTTTTTCTATGTATTATAGAGAAAATTTGGGTTTGATAATTGTAGCAGTTTTGAGATATTATTTGTAATTTTATGTCAGTTCGTAATTTGTAGTACATACTCTTGATTTATTGTGTAAATAATATATAATAATCTTTGTTGGCTTTGAAATGGGATTTTTTAGTTTTTAAAATTTGGTTAATAATTTTATTGTTAATCAAACATTGAAAACTTAGCCCAGTTAAATAGAATACAAATTTAACGGGCCAAGCATTCCGCGATAGCTCAGTGGTAGAGCAGTTGACTGTTAATCAATTGGTCGGGGGTTCGAATCCCTCTCGCGGAGCCA
>JBBQOS010000022.1:0-15098 GCA_038331135.1 Candidatus Moraniibacteriota bacterium
TCAATTTTCAATAAATTTCCAATGAATAAATTAATGAGAAATAAAATAATTTTAATACAACAAATATTAAATAATTCTAGCAATTAAGTTCAAAATTTTATTTAATGGGCATATTAAAATATTGAATATTGAATGAAAATTGTAAATTGGACATTTTATTTTTTTGATTGCTAAATTTATAGTTTATGATTATACTATAAAAGTGAGAAACACGACATTTTTTTGTCACGTCTATACAACCTACTAACTACTAGCTATCAACAAATTTATGAGAGAAGATATCTTGAAGGCCAAGCTGGAAAAACTAGAAAACCTAAGAAATGCGGGGATTGATCCGTATCCGGAAAAATCCAAACGAACCCACACCAACAAAGAGGTGTTGGAAAATTTTGATAATATAAAAGAAGAAGTTTTTTTGGTTGGCAGAGTGCGCTCGGTGCGTTCGATGGGAGGCTCAGCTTTTGTACACATCGAAGATGGGACAGATAAGATGCAGTTGTTTTTTAATAAAAATAATTTAAACACCACCCCACAAGGAGGGGAGGAGTTTGATAGTTATAAAATATTTACTAAAAATATTGAGACAGGAGATTTTATCCAAGTACAAGGAACCTTGTTTAGAACTAAGACTGAGGAAAAATCTTTATCGGTAACGGCTTGGAAAATTTTAACCAAAAATATCCGACCGATTCCAAGTGAATATTACGGTCTAAAAGATACAGAGAAACTTCTCCGAAAAAGGTATTTAGATCTGATGGGTAATCCTGAAACCAGAGATTTATTTGTAAAGAAAAGTCTTTTTTGGCAGACTGTTAGAAAAGTTTTAACTGACGAAAAATTTCTTGAAGTACAAACTCCGGTTTTGGAAAGTGTCCCTGGAGGAGCGGACGCGGAACCATTTATCACGCATTACAACGCGCTGGACCAGGATTTTTATTTGAGAATTTCTTTGGAATTGCATTTAAAAAGATTACTCGTGGGCGGTTATGAAAGAGTTTTTGAAATCGGTCGAGTTTTCCGAAATGAAGGAATTTCACGCGAGCATTTGCAAGAATTTGATCATATGGAATTTTATTGGGCTTACGCAGATATGGAAAATGGAATGGAGCTAGTGGAGAAAATGTACAAAGCCATCGCGCGCGCAGTTTTGGGAGAGCAAATGATATCTGTTTGGGAAGGCGAGGAAATTGATTGGAGTAAGCCTTGGCCACGGGTGGATTTTTTTACCGAATTCAAAAAAGAAACCGGTATTGATCTCAGTAAAGCGGATGTGTCCACCGAAGCCTTACGGGCAAAAGCGGATGAGTTAAAAATAAAATATGATCAAGCCGATGGCAAGGGAAGAATGATTGATACAATTTACAAAAAGACAGTTCGTCAAAAATTAATCCAGCCTTGCTTTTTGGTGGGTCAACCGCTGGAAGTTTCTCCGCTAGCCAAAAAAGATCCCAATATTCCCAATAGAGTTTTACGCTTTCAGCCCGTAGCTTGTAAGAGTGAATTAGGTAATGGTTTTGCCGAATTAAACGACCCAATTGATCAAAAAGAAAGATTTGAAGCTCAGATGAAGCTACGTGAAGCGGGAGATAATGAGGCTCAAATGCTAGATGAGGATTTTATTGAGGCTTTGGAATATGGGATGCCACCTGCTTTTGGTTTTGGAATGAGCGAGAGATTATTTGCAGTGATGTTAGGAAAATCAGTCCGAGAAACTGTTATTTTCCCACCAGTGAGAACGATTGAATAAATATTTTTTTTATCCAAACTCGTTAATGCGTTAATTCATGAATTATAAATTGGTATGCTAATAGATGATGTTACAATTAAAGTGCGAGCAGGTAAAGGTGGCAATGGAATGGTGGCTTTTGCTAAGACACTTATGAATCAAGGTCCGACTGGTGGAGATGGAGGACGAGGAGGAAATGTAATTGTCCGAGGAGTAAACGACTTGGGAGCTTTACGGCCTTTCAAAACCAAAAAATTAGTCGCTGCCAAAGATGGAGGAGCAGGCGAGCAAAATATGCGAACCGGAGCCAATGGTAACGACGGAATAGTAATCGTGCCAATAGGAACAGTAGTGCATGATTTAAGTAATAAAAAAAATTACGAAATAAATAAATTGGGTCAAGAAATTATTATTGCCAAAGGGGGCAACGGTGGATTTGGAAATTTTTATTTTCGTTCTAGCACCAACACTACCCCCCAGCAAGCTAACCCCGGAGCGGTGGGAGAAAATGTTGAACTTCGTTTGGAGTTAAAATTAATTGCCGATATTGGTTTTGTGGGCTATCCCAATGTTGGGAAATCCAGTCTCTTAAACGAGCTCACTAATGCCTCCAGTAAAGTGGCGAATTATAAATTTACCACGCTGGAACCGCATTTGGGAGTTTACTACGAATTAATTTTGGCGGATATCCCAGGAATAATTGAGGGCGCTTCGGAGGGCAAAGGTTTGGGATTAAAGTTTTTAAAACATATCGAAAGAACCAATATTTTGTTTCATTTTATCGCCGCCGATAGTGAAGACCCATTAAAAGATTATGAAATAATAAGAGAAGAATTGGGAACATTCAATAAAGAATTATTGGAGAAAGAAGAATGGGTAATTGTAAGTAAATCGGATGAAAAGAGTCCACTGGAAGTTAGTAAAATTGTGGATAAGTTAAAGAAAAAAAATCCCAACGTTGTTTCTCTTTCACTTCTAGACGATAAAAGTATAGCGGAATTAAAAAAAGTGTTGAATGAAATAAAAGAAAGAAAATAAATTACAACAATTACTCGCAATGACAAACTCTCTCGTCTTTGCGAGGTAATCCGAAGCAATCTCGGATAAACATCTCTGCATTATATTTTGAGATTGCCACGAAATTGCGAATACACAATTTATCGCAATGACAGATGGTAAGAATGACAAATAAGCGGATAGAATTGATATTAATATTTGTAAATTGTTTCTTGTGATTTGAAATTTGATTTGTAAGTAAGCTCATTTGTTAAACTTGCAATGCGCTATTGAACTAAGAATAATTTTAAAACTTAAAATGCAAATTTATGTTGGACATAAGATATATCAGAGAAAACCAAATCGCTCTAAAAGAGGCGATTGAAAATAAAAATATTAAGTTGGATTTAGATGAGCTCTTAAAAATAGATCAAAAGCGGGTGAACTTATTGCAAGAGATTGAAGATTTGAAGGCGGAAAAAAATAAATTAAACGATGAAATTAAATCCGCAAAAAATGATGTTGATAAAAAAGAAATCATAAAAAAGGGATTAATAGTGAAAGAAAAATTAGCGAAACTTGATCCTGAATTTATTGAAATTAAAAAGCGATTTAATGAGTTTATGGTTTTGGTGCCGGTTGTCCCATCAGAAGATACCCCAGTTGGAAAGGATGATAGCAAGAATGTTGAAATTTACCGAAAAGGTGAAATACCAAAATTTGACTTTACGCCAAAGACACATATTGAATTGGCGCAGGATTTGGATATTATTGATTTTGAAAAGGGCGCCAAGGTTTCTGGATATCGGGGTTATTATCTGAAAAACGAAGGGTCACTTCTTGTAATGGCGCTTATGATGTATGCGTTAAATAAAATGGTAGAGAAAGGTTATGCTCCGATAATTCCTCCAACATTGATAAAAGAATTTGCTCTTTTTGGCAGTGGATATTTTAAAGGCACTCAATATGATAGTGATTCTGATAATATTTATCAAATTGCGACGCGTGACAAGGAAATGGACGGTGCAGAGAGTAAAGAAAAGAAATTTTTAGTGGGCACTGCTGAGCCATCACTTCTGGCCTATTTTTCCGACGAAGTCTTGGACGAAGCTAAATTGCCGATAAAAGTCTGCGGATTTTCGCCATGTTACAGAAGTGAAATCGGGGATTATGGTAAGGATAATAAGGGGCTTTATCGAGTCCATGAATTTTTTAAGGTGGAGCAAGTAGTAGTATCCAAAGCAGACAAAGTGGAAGCGACAAAACTACAAGAAGAAATGATTGGGATTTCAGAGGAAATGCACGAAGAGCTTGGTTTGCCATATCGTAAATTGCAAATTTGTACTGGTGATATGCCAGCTGGAAAATATCGAGCTTTTGATTTGGAGGCCTGGATGCCGGGACTTAATCGCTGGGGAGAAACAGGTAGCGCTTCTAATTTTTTGGATTGGCAAGCTAGACGTTTAAATATAAAATATAAAGATAGTGATGGTAAAAATAAATTTGCTTATCTTTTAAATAACACCGCTTTGCCGTCCGTGCGACCGCTTATCGCAATTTTAGAAAATTTCCAACAAGCCGATGGCAGTGTAATTATTCCGGAAGTTTTGAGAAAATGGATGCCAGGAAGTAGAGACGTGATTCATCACGTCTAACCTAAAAATAAAATTGTAGAGACGTGATTCATCACGTCTGAGACGCGATGAATCACGTCTCTACAATGTATTTGATGATTATGTCCGATAAATTTAAAAATAAATATAGAATCAAGTCAGCTCGTTTAAAAAATTATGATTATTCTCAAAACGGAATGTATTTTGTGACTATTTGCACCAAGAATAGGGAAGATTATTTTGGCGAGATTAAGGATGGAGAAATTATTTTAAATGAGATTGGTAAGGTTGTCGATCAATTTTGGCGAGAAATACCCAAGCATTTTTTATTTGTAAAATTAGATGAATTTGTTATTATGCCAAATCATATTCATGGAAATTTGGAAATAATTCAAGATGATAATATGGAGACACGATTTATCGCGACTAAAAAAGACGATATAAGCCGAGACGCGATGAATCACGTCTCTACGGAAGATTCAATAGAGGGCGTTACCAATAAAAATAATCCTATACCGACTCTGTGTTCGTTATCAAATATTATTCGCTGGTACAAGGGAAGGTGCTCATTCGAAATCAGAAAACATACAAATAGTAATGTTTTTGCTTGGCAACCTCGTTTTTATGATCATATAATTAGAAATGAAATAGAATTAAATAAAATTAGAGAATATATAATTAATAATCCAAAAAATTGGGAAGAGGAAAGATATAATATAGAAAATGTATTTTAACGTAGAGACGTGATTCATCACGTCTAAAAATAAAATTGTAGAGACGTGATTTATCACGTCTGAGACGCGATGAATCGAGTCTCTACAATGTAAATAAAAATGGAAAAAGAAATAAAAAATAATTTAAAATTTCCAGCTGGATTCTTATGGGGTGCTGCGACAAGCGCGCATCAAGTTGAAGGTGGAACGAAAAATAATTGGAGTGAGTGGGAAAAAAATAATGCCCAGAGGATTGCAAATGGAGCTGGAAAAAAATGGGAGAAATGGCAACAAGAAAAATTCCCAGAGATGTTTAATTCTGAAAATTATATTTCAGGTCAAGCTTGTGATCAGTATAATCGTTATAAGGAAGACTTTGATCTGGTCAAGTTAGGTGGGCACAATGCTCATAGGTTTTCGATTGAATGGTCACGTATCGAGCCAGAAGAAGGAAAATTTGATGAGAAAGAAATTGAGCACTATCAAAAAGTTGTTTCAGCTCTTCGCGAAAGAAAAATCGAACCATTTATTTGTCTTTGGCATTGGACGCATCCACTTTGGCTCGAAGATAAAGGTGGATCTGCTAGTAGTGAGTTTCCGAAATATTTTGGAAGATTTGCAAAGCTGATGGCTGAGAAGTTGGAGGGCGTGAATTTTTGGTTGACAATAAACGAGCCAATGTCTGTCATTTCAAGTTGTTATATTTTAGGTAATTGGCCACCACAAAATAAAAACCCATTGCTAGCCCTGAAAGTCTACAAAGTTTTAGCAGAGGCTCATAGGAAAGCCTATGATGAAATTCATTCCGTTTCCAAAAATGCGAAAGTTGGATTTGCAAATATTTTGGCATATTTTGAGCCAGCAAACAGAAAAAATCCCCTAGATATTTTGACTGTGAAAATTGCAAAATATTTTTCTAATGATAAATTTTTTAAAATGACAGAAGGGAAAAATGATTTTCTTGCGCCTCAATATTATTTTCATCACAAAATAAATTTTTTTGGAAAAAGAAAAAATGAGAACAAAAAAGTTTCTGATTTTAATTGGGAAATTTATCCCGAAGGTTTGTATCAAATTATAAAAGATTTGCACAAATATAATCTGCCTATTTATGTGACTGAAAATGGCTTAGCTGACAAAGATGATGAGAAAAGAACAGAGTTTATAAAAGAACATTTGAAGTGGGTGCACAAAGCAATCTCTGAGGGAGTTGATGTAAGGGGATATTTTTATTGGTCTCTCCTAGACAACTTTGAATGGGACAAGGGTTTTTGGCCTCGTTTTGGTTTGATTGAAATTGATTATAAGACATTGGAGAGAAAACCACGAAAAAGCTTTTATGTTTATAAGGAAATAATAGAAAAATCAAAATGTTCTAAATGTTGAAGATGGTGTAATTGTTCTAGGTGTTTTAAATGTTCAAAGTGCGGTAATTTTTCCAATATCTGTAAAGTTTATAGAATTAGAATAAATAAAATCAAAGTCATCAGTAATCGGGTCAACTAGACATATTAGTAGTTGCTTGATTGTGATGACTCGATGACCATTGACTTTATTATTATTGTTTTGTTTTCATGCTAAAATGTTAACATGCTAACATGACTTGTGCTATAATATATCTACAGTGCAATTTATATAAAAACAAAAATAAATGGAAAATGAGGTTTCGATAAAATTGAAAGACGTGGAGCTGACTTATAATGATGGCAAGCCCAATGCTTATAGAGCTCTGCAAGGGATTAATCTTGAAATAAAAAAGAATTCTTTTGCTATTATTTTTGGTCCTAGTGGTTGTGGCAAGTCTAGCTTGTTAAACACCATTTCAGGACTTGAGGTTCCCGACAAAGGAGAAGTTTTTGTGGAGGGAAAAGATTTACTTACAATGACCAAAAGTGAACATGTGTATTTTCACAGAAAAACAATCGGAATGGTTTTTCAATCCTATAACTTGATTCCCACTTTGAGCGTGTTGGATAATGTGGCTATTCCTCAGATATTTGTTTCAAATAATAAGAAAAACAGAGAGGAGAAGGCTATGCAACTTTTGGATAGGTTTGGAATTATGCCCCAGGCACACAAATTGCCATCAGAACTTTCTGGTGGACAGCAACAAAGAATAGGTATCGCTAGAGCAATTATCAATGATCAGCCCATAATGCTGGCTGATGAGCCGGTAGGAAATTTGGATTCTAAATCAGCTAATAATGTGATGCAGATTTTGAGTGAATTGAATAAAAAAGAAAACAAAACGATAGTAATGGTTTCTCATAACCCAGAAAATATAATTTGGGGTGATCATATTATTTATATGAAGGATGGCAAGGTGGTCAAAGAGGATATTCGAAATTCAGCTGGAGAAACGACTCAAATCAGTAAGGAAGAGGAGGATGAATTTACAAAGATTGAGGCTATGCTCCGAAATTTTCAGGGCTTAACATCCGAGCAAATAAAAATATTAATTACTCCGATGAAATCAGAAATTCTCACGCGTTCAGTTTTGGTGGACATGGATCAAAAGCAAATGAGTATTTTGGAGGAAAGTATTCGCAGGAGGATTTTAAATACTATCACTCCCGAAGAATTTTTTGAAAAAATGGATAAATCTGACAAGGATGGAGGAGTGGATATGGATATTAGAAAGGCACACAAGGTAGCAAAAAAAGTGGAAGATTTAATTGCTCTGGCACATATAGTTAATAATACGGATAGCGATGATCACGAATATAAGGCCAATTCAATCGTTAAATATTTATTGACTCAGGAAAACGTAAAAGTGGCTCCTGACCAACTGGATAATTTAAAGGAATTAATTAAACATAGAATAATGAACAGAATCGACAGAGGTGTCTTTAAAGATCTTCTAGATGCTCCAGTTCGCGATAAGGGGGCTGGGTTTAATTTAAAAACAGCTAAGAAAATAGCAAAAGCCATAGATATTATTTTAATGGTTGGCTACGGAATGAAATAATTTAATTTGAGAATTTGAGAATATAAAAATTTAAGAATAAAAAATGTTTAATTTTTTCGTTTGAATTATATATACTATGAACTGTAAACTGTGAACCATTTTACAGTAAGGGATTAAGATTTAAAAATCATGTTAGCATTGGACACAATTAGAATATCAGCCAGATCATTCAAGAATAACCGCTTGAGGACATTTTTGACAGTGATGGGTATTAGTGTTGGAATTTCCTCTATATTTTTCTTGGTTTCTCTCGGTTATGGTTTTCAAAAAGTTGTCTTGGAGCGAATTGCTACTAGTGATTCTTTGCTTTCTATCGATGTGTTTCCCAAGTCTGGCGGAGACGGTAAAGTCAATGTTATTTTCAATAAAGATATCCCTGAAATAGAAAAAGTAGAAGGTGTTTTAAAAATTGCGCCGATAATTACTCAAAAATTTAAATTGCATAGCGGTGAATTTGCCACCGAGTCCAAGGTGAATATCATAAATGAAGATTTCTTAAAATTGGAAGGTTTATCTGTGCAAAAAGGAGAATTTATTGCGGATGGATCTAAAAATGAAATAGTGGTAACGACATCAGTTTTGGATTTATTGCATATTGATAGTGATGATTTTAAAAACAAAGAAGTATTAATAGACATTTCTACGCTAACCGAAGAAGAGCAAAGTGAATCAAAAGATATTAAAATAGTAGAAAAAAAATATTTAATCGTGGGTATAATAAACGACAAATCAAAAGCAAATGTATATATATCTAATAATTCGGTTGCGGACTTGGGATTTGGTTATTTTAATCGTATAAAGATAAGGGTTACTTCTGAAGATAAAATAGGTTTTGTGCGAAATTCGATAAGCGAGATGGGTTACATAGTTTCAGCTATTTCCGATACGGTTGACCAAACGAGAAAAATATTCGGAGTGATTCAAATGGTGCTATTATCATTTGGAATGTTGGCCTTATTGGTAAGTGCAATCGGTATGTTTAATACTATGACCATATCCTTATTGGAAAGAACGCAAGAAATTGCTATAATGAAATCACTGGGAGCTTCTGCTCGAGATATCTGGAGTATGTTTTTAACCGAATCAGTACTGATAGGTTTTTTGGGCGGTACGATAGGCATCGGCATAGGATATGCGGGAACAGAATTTTTCAATTTGTTACTCAACTTAGTAGCTACTAATTTTGGTGGGGTAAGTGTCGACATATTTTATATTCCGTTGTGGTTTGTTATTTTTATAATAATTTTTTCCACTGTAGTTGGACTGGTGACTGGATTTTATCCAGCCAAAAGAGCAGCCGCTTTGGATACATTGGAAGCACTTAGATACAAATAAGGAAATTATTGCATAGTTAACGAATTAACGAATTGAGAAAAAAAATAATATTTTCTTCAAAAAATAACTCGTTAATATGTTAACTCGTTAACTGGATAATTAAAACATAATGAAATTTAATAAAAAAACTTTTGAAATAATTTTTTTTGCCAGAGCTGGTCAGGGTGCCAAAAGCATTGCTGAGTCTTTGGCTCAGGCAGCTGTGAGTGAAGGAAAATTTGTCCAAGCTTTTTCTTTTTATGGACCGCAACGAAGTGGGGCGCCCACCAAAGCTTATGTAAAAATTTCTGATACTCCGATTAGAAATCATGAACCAATTTCTGATCCAGATGTGGTAGTCGTCTTGGATGATACTTTGATGGGTAGCGAGGATGTGGGAAAAAATATAACCGAAAATGAATCGGTAATTGTTAACACAAGAAAGAACGAAGAAGAAATTCGAAAAAACATCAATGATTTTAAAGGAAATATCAAAGCCATAGACGCCAATGGGATTGCTCTAGATACGGTGGGGATAATTCAACCCAATGGAGTAATTTTGGGCAAGTTGATTGCAGTTACTGAAATTGTAAAATTGGAAAGTGTTATAAAACAGTTTAGAGAAATATTTGAGAAAAAAATCGGCACAGAATTAACTCAAAAAAATGCCTTGGCGATTGAGAGAGGATATGATGCTCTATAGGGTGTAGCTAACAGCAAGTTAGCTTTTTAGCTGTAACGGATTTTTATTATAAATTATTTCCACGAAAAATAACTTGAATTCATATAAAGATAAAGATTTGATAGTGTGGCAAAGATCTATGGAAGTAGTTGTTGAAGTTTATCGGTTAACTGATATTTTTCCAAAGACGGAAGTTTATGGAATTATTTCTCAAATGAGAAGATGCGCAGTTTCGGTGCCATTAAATATTGCAGAAGGAAGAAGGAGGGATGGTAAAAAAGAATTTAGAAGATTTTTGATCATTGCTTATGCTTCTGGGGCAGAGTTGGAAACTCAAATTGAAATTTCGAAAAGATTAAATTTGGCCGAGGAAAACGAATTCGTTAAAGCTGAAGAATTATTACTAGAAATTATGAAAATGTTAAATAAATTATTAGCAACACTAAAAAGCTAACATGCTAAAAAGCTAAAAATTATGGAAAAAGGAGCTATCATAAAACATAATATAAAAAATGCCTCCCCCACAGGAAGTTGGAGAAATTATGCTCCAGGAGTAGACAGTGAAAAATGTATTGGATGCAATACTTGTGTTAAATATTGTCCGGATGCTTGTATCGTTTTAAAAAATAGAGAAGACGGTAAGCCGACTAAGCTGGCGGAGATTGATTTGGAATTTTGCAAGGGTTGCGGAGTATGTGCGCAAGTTTGTCCAGTGAAAGCAATTGAAATGAAATAGATGATAGTTTTGAATTTCTAATTTTTAATTTTGAATCAATTTAGAATAATTGAATTTAATAAACTTGGGTCTTTGCGAATGGTTAGCGAAGCCCTGCCTGCCGGCAGGCAGGAATTTCGAGCGATGTAACTTTAATCTAACGAGATTGCCACGAAATTAGGAGTACCCAATTTCTCGCAAAGACAGATAAATTAAAAATAATAAAATACATAAATACTTTAAATAGAATTAAAACAATGACAAAAGATATTAAAAATAAAAAACAATTTAAATCTAGAATTGCCTTAACCGGAGGAGCTGCTTCAGGTGAAGCCCTTCGCCAGATTAATCCTTTCGTAATGCCAGTTTATCCGATTACTCCGCAAACTCCAATTATTGAATCTTTTGCCAAAATTTGTGCCGATGGAAAAGCGGATACGGAAATAATCACAGTTGAATCGGAGCACAGTGCAATTTCAGCCGCCATTGGTGCTCAAGCCGCTGGAGTACGCACAGTGACAGCAACAAGCTCTCAGGGATTAGCGTTAATGAATGAAATTCTTTATATTGCCAGCGGGATGCGATTGCCAATTGTGATGCTGATTTCTGCGCGAGCCTTGAGTGCACCACTAAACATTCATGGTGATCATAGCGATGTGATGGGTGCTCGAGACACTGGTTGGATTCAACTTTTTTCAGAAAGTGTGCAAGAAGTTTATGACAATACAATTATTGGAACAAAGCTAGCTGAAAAATCAGAATTGCCGATTATGGTGGTGATGGATGGTTTTACAACTTCGCATAATGTAGAAAATTTAGAATTGTTGCCAGATGAAGTTGTGAAAAATTTCGTCGGGGAATATAAAAATGAAAATGCATTGCTTGATGTGGATAAACCAGTCACCTATGGATCAGTGGCTTTATCTAATTCGTATTTCGAATTTAAACTTGATCAAGAAAAAGCTATGCATGAAGTAGCGGGTAAGTGTAAAGAAGTAATGAAAGAATTTAAAGAAATTTCAGGCAGAAAATATAATTTGTTTGAAGAATACGAAATAAAGGATGCTGAAGTTGTAACTGTTGTGATGGGAGCAACAGCTGGGACAGCTAAAGACGCGGTGGATAATTTAAGAAAAGAAGGAAAAAAAGTGGGACTTTTAAAAATAAAATTGTTCAGACCTTTTCCGTATGAAGCGATAGCTAAGATTTTGAAAAATGTTAAAAATGTTGTGGTGATGGATAAAGCAATTTCATCAGGTTCGATGCCAGCATTATACACTGAAATAAATAATACCTTGAGGCAGGCAGATTTGAGCGAGATAAAAATTAACAGTTACGTTTATGGATTAGGCGGAAGAGATGTTTTTATTAAAGATATTGAGGGAGTTTTTGAGGAAATAATTGGTGGGAAGTCTAGTAAAGAGGTAAAATATATAAAATAATGGATCCCCTCCTCCCCTTTTTAAAGGGGAGGTGCCGAAGGCGGAGGGGTGGAGCAGAATGATTTATTTTTGAAACAAGAAAATATTTATAATTTAGTAATTTTTACACCACCCCCAACCCCTCCTCAGAAAGGAGGGGAGGGAGGAAGATAATATGAATAATGATTTAATAAATAAATACTCTCCCGGTGGCGATACCTGCGCTGGCTGTGGAATTCCTGTGATTGTAAGAAATATTTTGGATGTAGCGACTGATCCAGTAGTAATTATTAATGCTACGGGATGTTTGGAGGTAACTTCCACTATTTATCCTTATACGGCGTGGAAAGTTCCCTATATCCATAATGCTTTTGAAAATGCCGCCGCTACCGCAGCGGGAATAGAAACGGCTTATCAAGCTATGAAAAAAAGAGGTTTGATGGATAAAAAAATAAAATTTATAGTTTTTGGCGGAGACGGAGGAACTTTTGATATCGGCTTGCAATCTCTTTCGGGAATGCTTGAGCGCGGACATGATGTGCTCTATGTAGCTTATGACAATGAGGGCTATATGAATACGGGTGGTCAACGTTCTGGGGCAACTCCGATTGGAGCCAGCATGGAAACCACCCCAGCCGGAAAAAAATCTTATGGAAATAGAAACTCTCGTAAAAATATGATGGAGATTGTGGCTGGTCATGATGTTAAATATTTAGCTCAAGCCAATGTGGCCTATGTGGAAGATTTGAGAAAAAAAGCCAAAAAAGCCCTGGATACCGAGGGTTCATCTTTTCTGTTGGTCTTTCAACCTTGTACTAATGTTTGGAAATTTCCCACTTCGGATTATGTTAAGGTTGGCAAGCTAGCGACTGAAACTAATTACTGGCCACTTTACGAAATAGAAAACGGCGATTATAAATTAAGTTTAAAAAACGAAAATCCGAAAAAAATAGAAGAATATCTAAAAATCCAAAAAAGATTTAAGCATTTATTTAGTGCCGAAAATGAAGAGGTAATAAAAACTATTCAAACGGGTGTTGATAAGAATTGGGAAAAAATACTTTCGAGATGCGATTAGTCTAAAGCGAGCTCGGGTCTTCGCGAACGCTTAGCGAAGCAATCTCGAGAGAATTTACTGTCTTGCCAAAGATTTAACCTTCCAGATTCAGACGTAGGTACATATCAACGTACGTCTGAAAAAAGAGACGCCCCGCTGGGGCGTCTCTGCTGTTTTTATTTGCGAGGAAGGCTTGTACTCAAGCTGACCGCGGAAGTCTCCAAATATGTTTCTTAATTCTAAAGAGATTGCCACGATTTTTTTGAGTACAAAAAAATCTCGCAAAGACAGATTATTGAGGGTCTTTGCGAGCGGAGCGAAGCAATCTCCCAAGATATATCTCCTAGTTTTATTTTTTAGAGTTTTAAACTACAAGATTGCCAATATGCTAATATGTTAAGATGTTAATAAGATGAGCCATGAGCGAGAATTGAACTCGCGACCTACGCGTGGAGTTTATCAGCCTCTGGCTGAAGTGCGTCGTCTCGCCTGCCATTGCCTGAGCCTACAATCGGACTTGAACCGATAACCTACGGTTTACGATACCGTTGCTCTACCAATTGAGCTATGTAGGCTTAGGCGATGGCGGGCAGGTCTACCTCCGCCAGCTGGCGGATGAGCTAAGGTGGCGAATAGTATTAATAATAACTATTGTACTAAAACAAGTATCATTGTAATATAAATATAGTTAAATATCAAATTAATAATTAATCTTGCCGTTCACCTCCGCCGGTTGGCGGATAGTCAGAGGCGGAAAAAAATATGGAAATAATATTGGGCATAGTGGTCTTTATTGTATTGGTTTCAATTAAGCAAATCAATCAATATGAAAGAGGAGTTAAATTTACTATTGGTAAGTACTCCGGAATTATGGAACCCGGTTGGAGATTGGTTGTTCCGGTTTTTCAAGGTTATCAAAAAGTAGATATGCGTATCAAAGCTGTAGATGTGCCAGATCAAGAAGCAATTACCAAAGATAATATTTCTGTTAAAGTTAATGCGGTTATTTACTACAAAGTTAAAGATGCCAATAAAGCCATTATTGAAGTTGAAAACTTTTTTTATGCAGTAAGTCAGTTGGCGCAAACTACAATGCGAAATGTAGTAGGGGAAGTTAACCTGGATGAGCTTCTTTCCAATCGAGATACAATCGCCGAAAAAATTCGATCAATTGTTGATTTGGCTACAGATGCTTGGGGAATCGAGGTGCAATCCGTGGAGCTCAAAGACGTCAATCTTCCTGAAGAAATGAAAAGAGTAATCGGTAAACAAGCTGAAGCTGAGAGAGAAAAACGTTCAGTTATTATTAAAGCGGAGGGCGAAGTAATCGCAGCCGAAAATTTGGCTAAAGCCGCCGCTACTTTATCAGGCTCAAGCGGGGCGCTTCATTTGCGAACTCTGAGCACAATAAATGACGTAAGCTCGGACCAATCCAACACAATAATATTTGCCTTGCCGATAGAAGTACTAAGAGCAATTGAAGGAATAAATAAAAAATAAATTGCCATTTTTTTAATGTTGTTATGCTAATATATTAACATGCTAAAAAGCTAAAATGCTAAAATACTAAAATGCTAATTGAATTATTTGCAATTAAATTAGTTCGTGGTATAATAAATTAAATTAATAAACTTTAATAAAAATAAAAAAAATTATGAAATTTATTTTAAGGGTAGCAATCGTAATGATGATGTGCGTGATGTCAATCGGGTTTTCTGGAAAAATCCATGCACAGGAAACTGTTTTTGATATAAATGATGATAAGCAAATTCAGATAGATCCGAAGGCAATTGTAGTTGCTACAGTGGAAATCTATGATGCAAAAATAGTGACACAAGATAATAATAACCTCAAAATTTCCTTTGATCTTTTCAATGGAGAAAAAATCCAGCC
>JBBQOS010000023.1:0-14896 GCA_038331135.1 Candidatus Moraniibacteriota bacterium
CTTTGCAAAAATTGGGATTTGGTCTAGAATACGGGTACAGTAATCAAAAAAACTATGCTAAAAAAGACCAGAAAACAGTACACTCCCGAATTTAAGTTCAAATTGGTGACGGAAGCCCTCAAAAACGACAATATGACAACTATCGCCAGACAGCACGGAATCAATTTCGCCTTGCTGGCCAAGTGGAAGGCCATGTTTTTACAAAATGGCCAGCAGGTATTTGAAATGACGGATGACAAAGAAAAAGAGGAGCTCAAGAAGACCATTGCTAGACTCGAAAGAATTGTGGGTAGAAAGGAGATTGAACTGAATCTGCTAAAAAATTTTTCAGATTTTTACGAATCCCAAAGCATGCCATAATCGAATTTGCCCGCAGTCTAGTGGAAGACAATATTATGGGAGTAAGCCGTATTTGTTTTCTTTGTGGAATCAGTAAAGCCACCTTTTATGCCCATAAGGATCCCGAGCAGCAATTTGAAAACAAATACGCCCACATCAAAAAGAAGTTGGAAAAAGTGATTCAAAAAAATCCCGCCTATGGGATTGGCAGACTCAAGCAGGGGCTATTTAACAAGCATGGGGTTTTCATCGGCAGAGATGCCCTGGCAAGGCTTTTGAGACTCTGGGGGCTATCGCTGAAAAGAAAAGTTGGCAAAAAGAAAAAGAGTATCATTCAGAAAATCCTTATTGCACTGGCTGGTAGAAGTAATCTGCTGATTAGAACTAAATTGGAAAATCCGTTGCAAGCAGTAACCGCAGACATCAGTGAAATCCATTACAACCAAGGCAAAGAAAAATGCTACCTCTCGGTGCATAAAGATGCTTTGGGGCAAATGGTGTATGGACACAAAGTGGGCAGGAATATGGAAACAAGCTTGGTGCTCAATTCTTTCGGGAAAATGCTTAAGTACTGGAAAAAGAAAAAGCTCAAACCCAAAGATATTTTGTTTCATTCTGATCAGGGTTCGCAGTACACCAGCTATGAATATGTAAATGCAGTTTTGAAAATTGGAAAAATTTCATATTCCACTCCAGGCACGCCCACAGAGAATCCAGGACAGGAATCATTTTTTGGAAGATTCAAAGATGAATGGAAAGCAGAAATCAATGAGCTTAGAAGTTTTGAAGAAGTTGAAAGATTTATTAAAAGTAAGATTAGGTATTATAATTATTCAAGATTACACACCAGCATTAAAAATCAAACACCATATATTTTTACAAAAAGCTCTCTTAATTTTAAGTAATAATGGTTTAGTTAAGTTAGGACTGGACAAAATTATATTTTGTGTTATTATTATAATTAATGAAAAGTCTTTATATTTATCCATTTTTAGGTTTGATTATAGGGGGGATTTTTTTATCTCCCAGTTTTGTTGTGGCGTCAAATATCTGTTATGTGGATGAAAGTGTCGAAAATAGTGGGGATGGTAGCGATGATAAGCCTTACAAAAAAATATCCAAAGCCACTGAAGAAAATTGTTCAGAGATAAAACTCTCTAAGGGAACATACGAAGAAAATGTGAATTTAAAAGCAGGAATGAAATTAAGAGGCAACAGCAAAGATAGCACTATTGTCAAAGGAAAAGTTACAATGTCCGATGGATCTGAAATTAGTAAAGTAACTGTCTCAATCGGAGGAATAGAAGTGGCTCAAGGAGCAGATGTGGATATTAAAACTGTAATAATTAAGGGTGCCAATATAGGAATACTAACGACCGGAGGAGGAAAATTAACGGCTGATGATGTGGTGATTTCCGGCAATAGGAAGGGATCGTATATTCAGTATGGCAAAGATGTTAAAATTACAAATTGTAAAGTTTATGACAATAAAGAAGAGGGTCTGGACATCAGAGCCAATGTAAGCGGTTCAATTAATAGCAATGAAATTTACGATAATGGCGAAAGTGGAATCGAGGTTATCTTGGGAAAAGCGGAACTTAGTATTGTAAATAATAGCATAAAAAAGAATGGTTCCAGTGGAATCGCAGCTCAATTTTATAGTGACACAGACAAAAAAGGCGATGTAAATATTAAAAACAATGTTATTACTGATAACAGTAATTACGGACTGGATTGCAAAGCGCCCAGTGGAGGAGATGGACGGCCCAAAGGCTATTGGGCTGATTCGATGGATTTGACTTCCAATAAAATAATGAATAATAAAAAGAAAGATATTTCAGGCTCATGCAAATTTGATGGGGATAAAATTGCCGATGCCACTAAAACCAAAGAGCAGAGAGAATCGGAAAAATTAGCCTTGGAGGTCAAAGAGAAAAAGAAGATTATTTCTGTTGAGGAGAAAGTAGAATTAGAAGAAATTAAGGCTCAGCAGGAAGAAGAAAACAGAATTGCGCAAAGAGACAATGAGGAAAGAAATAACATTAATATTATTTTTGACGAGGTAGAAAAATTTTATCAAGATCAGAAAAAAAACAAAAATACAATTGAAAATAGGAATAAGCTAAAAATATTTTTTGTGGGTGAGGATTATAAAAAGATAAGGGAATTAAGAGATTCTTTGTATTTTTATGATCAAAAAATTGAAGAAGCTGAAGAGAAAAAAGGACACATCATTGATGAAAATATTTTGAAAGAAGTTGATGATAAAATTTTAGCTTTGCAAGAAAAACGGGAAAGTATCGTTAAATTTATTGAAAATCAAGGAAATAAGTTCAGTATTTGGGGCCTGATTTTTAAGGAAATATACTTATCACAAGATGATAAATTTTTTGGGATGTTCTAGTTTCTAGAGATTATAATATTGGCCAAGCAATAAAAAGACTAAGTTCTCTGCAAGAAAACTTAGTCTTTTTGGCGGCCTCTTATAATAATTTTAATTATATCTACGTGTGCTTAAATATTAATTAGTTATTTCTTCCATTTTTACGTTGGTAACTCCTTGTCCCAAGGAAGCAATTTTTTCAAAGGCGACTTTGTCCAAGTCGATGATTCTGTTTGGACCAAAAGGACCGCGATCGTTAATTTTTACGATTACCGATTTGCCGTTGTCTTTGTTGGTTACTTTGACATAACTACCCATAGGCAACCAGGGATTAGCAGCCGCCATAGTGCCGGTGTGAGCATACCAACTAGCCAGTCCAGTATGAGATTTACCCAGCTTTACATAAGTTCCCTGCGTTATCACTTTGTTAATTGGTTCCTTGGTTACGATAGTTTCTTTAATTTTACGACTAACTTCTTTGCTGTCATGGTAAGCCACTTCGTATTTTGTTTCCTTGATGCCTTTTTCTCCCGTTACCTCTGTTTTTTTAGTGCGCCAACTCAATTTATCATCTTCTTTTTCGACAGTCTTAAAGTCGATAGCTTTTTTTACGATTTCTTCTTTTATTTCCACGCGGGTAATTTTTATCTCCTCATTATTATAAGCCACCGTTTTCCTTTCCGGTTTTACAATGTCTTCTTCTCGGATGTCTAAATTATTTTCACTAATTACCTCTCCCACAGTTTTATTAAAGCCAAAGATTTCTTTTTTTTCTTTATCAATTAAAATAATTAATTTCTTGGTTCTTTGAATTTCTATAATACTCCCTGGATAAAGAACAGCTGATTTGTCGGGAAAAATCAAATCTTTCTCGTTTAAAGTTATTTTTTGAGTATCTAATAAATCAGCTACTGTTTTTGAGTTTGTTTGAAAGTTTTTTTTAAAATTATTGTCATTTAAAATAATATTTTTTTCTCCGTTAGCAATGCCCAAAACTCGCTTGTCTTTAAAAAATAAAAATTTTCCAGTATAAAAACCGCCCACTATTAGTAGAAAGAAAAAAAGATATTTAAGCTTTGATTTTTTTTTACGCTTTATCATTGTAAAAGTTCCATCCATTCAATTATATCAGATTAATCTCTATCTTAGCATGAAAGTATGGTTTTTTGTAGATATCGGCGCTTTACTAATTATCTAATTTGATTAATAATTAAGTATATTGAATTTTTTATGAAAATTAATAAATATATTTTAGAAATAGCAATCTTTCTTTGCGGGGCGGTAGTTATGATATTTGAACTGGTGGGCTCGAGAATGCTGTCACCTTATTTGGGGACTTCGATTTTTGTATGGACTAGTTTAATCGGGACTGTTTTGGGAAGTTTGAGCATTGGTTATTATTGGGGTGGAAAAATTGCCGATAAAAAATCTAGCTTTGCCGGATTGGCTGGGATAATTTTTTTGGCCTCAATTTCCATTGGTGTAACTGTCTTATTTAAGGACTTGATACTCCTAGTCTTATTGTCCAGCTTAACACAAATAAAAATAACAGCTGTAATTAGCTCAATAATTTTGTTTTCTCCAGCCAGTATTCTTTTGGGGATGGTTTCTCCTTATATAGCCAAATTAAAATTAGCCAGTTTAGACAGCGCTGGTGCAACAATCGGCAATCTTTATGCTATTTCAGCTGGAGGAAGCATTGGAGGCACATTTTTATCGGGTTTTTATTTAATCCCTAATTTTGGTGTGAATAAAATATTAATTATCCTAGCCTTGGCTATGCTAGCCATGTCTATTTTATTGGCTAAAGAAAAATTTATCAGAATCAGATTAGTTTTTTTGTTTATTCTTTTGTGTGGGTTAAATTCAGATAATGGGCTACATTATATTTTTGGAAAGAATAATTTTATGGATGTGAATACTGCTTATAGTCGAGTGTGGATTTATGATGACGTGGATGCAGAAACCAAAAGAGATGTACGTTATTTAATGATGAACAACGTTATGAATTCTGGAATGTTTTTAGATAGCGATGAGTTGGTGTTTGATTATTTAAAATACTATCATTTAGCTCAACATTTTAATCCCAACTTTAAAAAAACTTTGATGCTGGGTGGAGCTGGCTATTCTTTTCCTAAAGATTTTTTATTAAAATACCCAAAAGCTTCAATAGATGTGGTAGAAATTGACCCGATGATTACTCAGTTAGCCAAAGAACATTTTCGTTTATCGGATAATCCTAGATTAAATATTTATCATGAGGATGGACGAATGTATTTAAATAGGACTACGGAAAAATATGATGTTATTTTTGGTGATGCGTTTAATTCCTATTATTCTATTCCATATCAGTTGACAACTAGAGAGGCCACTCAAAAAAGTTATGACATCTTAAATGACAATGGAGTTGTTATTTTAAATCTTATTTCATCTATAGAGGGTCCAAAAGGAGAATTTTTGAGAGCAGAGTATCAAACTTATAAAAGTATTTTCCCGCAGGTGTATGTAATACCAGTTCAAACAGTTAATGACGGGTATAAATTCCAAAACGTAATGATTGTAGCGATTAAATCAGAAAAACCCGTCACTTTCGAGAGTTCTAATCAAACGTTGGATGAATATTTGAATCATTTGTGGAAAAAAGATATTGCCGAAGATATGCCAATCTTAACTGATGATTATGCGCCAGTCGATAATTATTTGCACAAAGCGGTTTAAAATAATTTGACATTTGTGGTTAAAAGTGGTATACTTAAATATCGTAGTTGATTTGACAAATATGATCAAAGTCTTTAAATAAGGCTTGATTATCAACAATTCCATTTTTCTTCAGGTCCAAGGAGGGCCTCAATATGAGAAAAAACATCCTTTGGTTGGTTATTGGGGGATTGATTTCGTCCCTCTTGTCTGGTTGTGCGAGGAGTGAGGGTGCCTCCAGTGAGATCAGGGAAATTCCAGGAGGAGTTATATATAACTCTGGCAATAATCCCTTGAGTCCCGGATTGGAAATCCGAGACAAAACGTCCCAGACGAGAGATACGACTGAAATAAAACTTTTTCTGGGTGGTGAAAGCCCAGAATATAACAGGGGACGTCGAGCTGAGAAAGTCCGTGATCGACGCGATAGAGAATATCGTAACAGGCAAGATGTAGTTGATCGGGCTCGCCAAGATGCTCTCGGTGGAGTTCAGAATTATCAAGGAATCTCCGCCAGATGGTGGGGACTTTATGATAATGAATTCAACAGAACGAACCAAAATTTTCAGAGACGCGATCAGCATCGCTATGATAGGGATGAATATCGGCGAGGTCAAGAAGACTATCGCGAAAAACACGAGCAGTATAAAAGGACTGGTCGGATAATCGATCAGGTCCGAGATCAGGCTCGTCAAGACGCCCGTCGGGGAGTGTTTTATCCTCCCCAGAATAGATTTATAAGAGAGTACAAGGACGCTCATCGTGAGGAAGATGAGCGTCTCCAAAGAAATTATCATCATCGCAATGAAAAGCGTTGGTGATAGTGAGCGGGGAGATGACAGTTGTCATTTTCCCGCTTTTAAAATTTTCTTGGAAATATTGTTAAATTGTTGTAAATGTTCCAAATGTTGAAATTGTTGTAATGAAAAAAGTGAATTATTCAAATAGCTTTTAAGTAAAATAAATAAGGATTCGTAAATTTGTATAAATTCGCCTGCCTGCCTGGTGGGCAGGTAATTCATAGTGTATATTTTTGTTTAAAATATTTTTTAGGTGTATAATATAATCAATAAATAATTCTTAAAAATAAAAAATATGTTGGGATTTGTTGCAATTGTTTTGGTTGTAATTTTTTATTCGTCTACAAATAGTCGATTAAAAAAAATAGAAAATAAAGTTTTCGGCAGTATCGTTTCCGGAGTTAATCCCGCGGTAGATCCAATTAAGCAAAATGTCCCATTTGAAAGGCCCGAAGTTGCTGAGCAAGTTAATTCTTCTGATTTAATTGCGCCAATTTTGCAAAATTCAAATACTATCAACGTGCCCAATAATTTGCCAGCCGAAAAGAATGCTCTAGAAAAATTTATAACTTGGCTATCGGATGAATGGCCACTGAAAGTGGGAATCTTTTTGCTAATTTTAGCAGTTGGGTGGTTTGTAACGTATGCCTTTATGAATGATTGGATAGGAGAAGTAGGCAGGATTAGCCTAGGGACAATCTTTGGAGTTATCATTTTGTTACTGGGTTTTTATCGTGCTTCCAGCCATCAGATTCAAGGCAACGCTTTGTTGGTTTTAGGTTCTACTTCAGTTTTGATTTCTATAATTTCCGGTATTGGCTTGTATCATCTTTTTCCTGCTAGCGTAGCTTTGATAGTGGCTTTTGTTTTAACAGTATTTATGATATTTGTCGCTTGGAATCAGAAAAATAGTTCCTTGGCGATAGTGACATTGTTGATGGGGAGTATCGTGCCAGTATTTGTTTTTGCTTCCCTAGATATTTCCATAATATTTTTGTATTTATTCGTCTTGAGTGCTGGAACGCTTTGGATTACGAGCAAAACGGGCTGGGCTTCTTTAAATATTATGTCGCTAGCTGTTGTATTTTTGTATTCGATTGCTTACGATAATTTTAAGGGATTCAGCGAAGATTATCTGAATTTAATGTTTGCTTTTGCTTTTATATTTTTATTTTATATTTCCAATATAGCTACAATTTTATACAAGAAAATTGCCGATAACTATGATTTAGCAGTAGCGGGAGGAACAGGGATTTTATTTTTAATTTGGATGTCAATGATTGCCCCCGCGGATATGCTTGTTTATTTGATTATTTTTGGTGCACTTCTTTTTGCCATCGGTTCTTATATAATTTTTATATTAACCAAATCCAAAAACCCAATTATTATTTATGTGGCGGTGTCTATCATGCTATTGGTAAACGCTACCGCTATAGAATTTAAGGGCTGGGAATTAATGGTAGCTTACATAATAGAACTTAGTTTATTTACTATCGTAAACCTTTTTCTGAGAAGAAAACAAGGATATGCTAAAAATAGTTTGGACACTTTTGGAATGATTTTGTATGCAATTTTGTTATTTTTTAGTGTTGATAATATATATAGAATATTGCAGTATTTAAATGATAGACACTATAATGGATCTAAATATTATTCGGGTTATTATTCTGACAGACTTCAAACAGTGGACATAACCACTGATTTAATAATTTTATTTTTAATGGGCATAATGGCTTTTATAATAACAATCGTGGCCGTGCAGTTGTTTTATAAAGATAACAAACCGCAAGGCAATATTGCCAATCTAGTGTGCTTTTACGCTATAGTAGGCGGATTTTATACTACCTTATTGATTTGGATAATTACTCATCTTGTGATAGAAACTGAAACTATAGCCACGATATTATCTTTGGTTATTTATACTTTGGCGGGTGTTTTCTTTTATGTTATGGGCAAGCGAAATAATCATGGATTTTATAAATCAATTGGCGGAATTTTACTGGGTGTAGTTCTTTTTAGATTATTCTTTTTTGAATTTGCCAATATGGATATGGTGGGTAAGATTGTGGCTTTCTTTGTGGTGGGAGTTTTATTTGTAAGTACCACTTTTATGGGAAGAAAAAATAAAATTAGTATTACAGAAGATAATTAATATTATTAAGATTTACTCGTTGTGGCCACCCCCTTTTAATTCTCCCACCAGGGAGGGGACGAGGGTAAGGCGCGTAATTCTTAGTGTTCATAAATATGAAAATGTTTTTTTTGAGTCTAGGGTTATTTTTTGCTAGTGGAGTTTGGGCAAGCGATAATTTAAGTGGAGCAGATTTAAAACCTGCCTTTCATTCTGTTTCAGAAATTGAAATTCCTCAAAGCAGTATCCCAGTAGTAGTGGAAGTACCTATTAAGTTTGAAAATAATATGTTCGATAATGTGATGGTGATAGAAAAGGAATCGCAAAAAACCCAGCCAGTTGTCATCTTAAATAAAAATGTGGATAGAAAGAGTTTTCTGTCAGCTAGAGATTCTTTCAATTCTAAAAATATTCATTTTTTAACCGATGGCAAAATAAATAATTTTCAGGAGTATTCAATAAATAATAGCGGAGAAAAACAATATGTAGAGATTATATTAAATTCTGATGCATCAGTGACTTCTTCTTCAGTAACATTTTATCTGGATGAATTTGTCTCTTTGCCAGAAACTATCGAAATAAAAGCAATTGTAAATGGGGAAGATAAAATTATTTTAGGTAAGAAAGATGTCACAAATACAACAATTAATTTTCCCAAAGTTACTGCTTTGGAATTTAGGATAAACTTAGAATATGTTCAGCCTCTAAGAATAAGGGAGCTGACTTTAAGCCAGGAAAATTTAAGTGTATCAGAACAAAACAGTATTCGTTTTTTGGCTCAGCCGGATAAAAAATATGAAGTTTATTTTAATGCGGATAGATATGCAAACTCTTATGGTGGAGAAATGCCGGATTTGAATAGCAATAAAGATATCGTGTTGATTAAAGAAGTTAGCGCCAAAGAAAATTATTTTTATAAAAAATCCGATGTTGATAAGGATGGGGTGGCAGATGAAATAGACAACTGTGTGCAAATAGCCAACACTGATCAGGCGGACATAAATAAGAACAGTCAGGGAGACGCTTGCGATGACTTCGATAGAGATGGCGTCATTAACCAAAAAGATAATTGCCGTGATTTGATTAATAGAGATCAAAAAGATAAAGATTTTGATGGGATAGGGGATGTTTGCGACAAAAAAGAAAACAGAATTTTACAAAATCAAAAATGGTTGCCATTGGCTTTGATCATTTTGGTTGCAGGAATAGTAGGATTATTACTTGTTAAAACAATGAAGGCTAAAGAATAAATTAGTTTTTTAATTAAGGCTAAAGGAGAGGAACAATGAAAAAATAAAAAGCAGTACTTGTTGATTTTAAATGGTTAGATTTTTTTCTTAGGCACAGAGAAGATTCAATCAGTATGGTTGCGGAATCTACTTTAAGAACAGATCCAAATTTAGAACAAACAAGTGCGATGCACAGAAAATTATTTTGCGAAGAAAAGAATTAATTTCCCGCAGGATCCCAAGAGCTTTAACGGGGTAGGTAGGTTTTATTTTAGTCGTAAAAGAGGGGGTTATATTTAGTTTTGTTTATTATATATTTGTGCGTGTTGCCTATTCAAAAGTGGCCAAGATGGAAATCACTAGCAATGTTGGTGTTTGTTATTTTTGTAGTTTTTAAATTTATAAAATTTATATTTTGTAGAGGCAAAAATTTATCAAGTCTCGTAGGCGATATTGATACAAGGAGTGAGCGGGGAGATGACAGTTGTCATTTTCCCGCTTTTAAAATTTTCTTGGAAATATTGTTAAATTGTTGTATTGTTGGGATAGTTATAAAGTTTTTAAAGTTCCTAAGGTTTGTAAAGCGAATGTAAGTATAAGAATTTGTAATTATTGCATTGTTAAAATGTTAATATGTTAAAAAGAAACCCCCTCCCAGCCTCCCCCTTGAGTATAAGAGGGAGAGGAGAAGAAATATTTTATGAAAAAACTAATTCCTCAAAATTTAAAAAATATTTATCATTTGCTGAAAGCGGTTGGGGCGGCTTTTTATTTTGGTTTTCCAGGTAAAAAAATAAAAATTATCGGAATTACCGGAACCAATGGTAAGACAACCACGACCCAGATGATTACAAAAATATTAGAAGAAGCGGGATTTAAAGTGGCGATGGCTTCAACTATTAATTTTAAATTAGATAAAGAAGAATGGGTGAATGAAACTAAGTTTACCACTTTGTCGGCTTGGAAAGTACAGGAATTTATTCAGAGAGCTGTTAATAAAAAATGCGATTATTTGGTCTTGGAAACATCTTCACATTCGCTGGATCAATTTCGAGTGTGGGGCATCGATTATGACACGGCGGTTATAACCAATGTAACTAGGGAACATTTGGATTACCACAAAACAATGGAAATTTATCGCGACTCTAAATTAAAATTATTTCGAAAAGCCAGAAAATTGGTCGTGAATTTGGATATGGAAAAGCCCGAAGATTTTTATAATTTTCAAAATAAGGAATTGATTTATGGGTATACGACAGCAGATAAGAGTATAAAGCAAAAAGATCTAGAAATAGTTAAGGCCCAAGAGATAAAAATGTTTGCTCAATATTCTCAATTTAAAATTAGTGAAGTTGATTTCCGATTAAATTTGCCCGGAAAATTTAATATTGAAAATTCCCTGGCGGCTATTAGTGTAGGATTGGTTGAAAATATGGAATTAAAAACAATAGCAACGGCTTTGGGAAAAGTTACTCTTGTGCCAGGAAGAATGGAATATATTGATAACAATAAAAATATTAATATCATTGTGGACTATGCGGTTACGCCAGATTCATTGGAAAAACTTTATGATTTGATTAAAACAGTTAATGTAAAAAATAATAAAGTAATTGCTGTCCTTGGTTCTTGTGGGGAGCGAGATAGAGGCAAACGTCCAATAATGGGAGAAATTGTGGCTCGTAGCACGGATATTGTCATCGTAACCAATGAAGATCCGTACAATGAAGATCCAGAAAGAATTATAAACGAAGTATTCGGGGGAGTCGTGGGAAAAGAAGTCGGTACAGAATTTACTAAACACTCAATATCCGATATCCAATATCCGATAAATGCAGAAAATCAAAAGCTTAAAATAGAGGGTAAAAATTGTTGGAGAATTATGGATAGAAGACAGGCTATAAATTTTGCTCTGAGTATCGCCAAAGAAGGGGATTTCGTGGTCGTGACTGGTAAAGGAGCGGAAGAAATAATGTTAGTAAGAGAAAAAAGAATTCCTTGGAATGATAAAAAAGTTATTTTGGAAGAATTGAAAATGTTGTAATTGTTCAAGCTGTTCCAGCACTTTAAATGTTTTAATTATTATTGGGCGTTGATTGTTGATTTGTAAATTAATAAGCTCGGTAATTAATAATTATAGCGGTGGTCTAAAATTAATAATTTATTTTATAAATCTTTAGGAATTAGAACATTTTGAACTCAAGAAACTTTTTCTTGACATTTTGTGTTGGTTATGGTATTATTTAGAGTCAAAAATTAATTCTAAATAGTATGCAATTGAAGCCAGTTAATAAACACATTCAACAGATTCAAAGAAAAAGAGGGGAATTATTTATCCACGCTCTTAGATTTATTGATAATTATCATAATAATTGTCGCAATTATTATTTGATGATGCTTTTTATTTCTTTGGTCATTATTTTGGCTGATTTGTCGTTGTTTTTTACTTTTGAATCTGAGGCCTTTGTCAAAATAGGCTTATTTTTAGCTACTTTTTCTTTTTTATTTGCTCTCATTAATTACATTAGCTCTCTTGAAAAAAACTCAGAAAAGATGGGTAAAATATTTATTAGTTTGGATTTAAAAAATAAACAAGAAATTAAAATTTTTAAAAATTTTTATGCTGGATCAATAGATGAAAAACAAGTTAGAGATTTTTATTTGGATGGGGATATCGAAATGGATGAAAAATATTTTGTGAATCAATATCAAATAATTTTAAGATGGATAAATTTTATATTATTATCTTTATCTTTGATTTTAATCTTGTTTAATTTTATTTGAGATAAAATTATTTGTGATGTAGAGATGTGGTGTTGCCGTGTCTAAAAAATAAGACACCCTACCAGGGCGTCTCTACGAAAGATCTGATTATTTTAAAAGATTTATCAATAAGATAGTGAGAGTAAAGCCAACAATTCCTCCGGCGATTACTTCGCTCATACGATGACCCATTCTTTCCTTTAGATCCGGATATTGTTCGCTGTCAGCGCCGATTTTATTTCTCAGCATGTTGATGTATTCGCTGTGGGTTCCCATATAAACCCTAAGCCGAGTAGCATCATCTACTACAATAATAGACACTATGATAGCTATAGCAAAAGATCCCGAGGTAATTCCATCATAATATCCGACCGAGGTAACCATAGCAGTCATAAGGGCTGTGTGGACGCTGGGCATATGGCCGTAACTCATCGCATGTTTGCGAGTGTATGCCAAATCTCGATTGTGGCGGAAATAAAAAATAACAAACTTTAAAATTCGAGTAATTCCTAGGACTATGATGGGAATTATAAAAACATTGTATGGGCTATTTAACATAATATTTTTTTAAACGTAATTTAATTGTAGCATAGTTATGGCTTTTCTCAAATTTTCCGATAATTTATAGAACCTTGAAAATATTTTTTAAAATGATATAATATATTGAGTAATTAATAATAAATGAATTTGCCGATAAGGCGAATTCAAACATAAAAGTATGATACCACTAATAGTAATTCTCGCAGTGCTGGCCATTCTTGTTATCTGGGTGATTTCGATTTACAATGGGTTGATTAAACTAAAAAACAGAGTGGATGAGGCTTGGAGTGATATTGATGTGCAATTGAAGCGAAGATATGATTTAATCCCCAATCTTATTAGTACGGTTAAAGGTTACGCAACTCATGAAAGCGGTACTTTTGAAAAAGTGACAGAAGCTAGAAATAAAGCTATGCAAGCCCAAGAAACTGGGGATGCCAAAGCTCAAGCTGAAGCTGAAAATATGTTATCTGGAACTTTGAAATCAATTTTTGCTCTTGCTGAAAATTATCCAGAATTGAAAGCCAATCAAAATTTCTTGGAATTGCAAAGAGAACTGAGTGATACTGAGGATAAAATTCAAGCTTCACGAAGATTTTACAATGGTAATGTCCGCGACTTCAATATTAAAATTGAACTTTTCCCAAATAATGTTTTTGCTGGTATGCTAAATTTTACTAAAAGAGAATTTTTTGAAATAAGTAACGAGGCGGAAAGAGAAAATGTAAAAGTAGAATTCTAAATGTTAAAGATGTTCCAATTATTGTATTTGTTGAAAATGTTAATATTTTAATATTAAAGATTGAAAATATTTAACAAGCGAAGCGATGCAACATTTGTAACACTTACAACATCTACAACATCTACAACATTTATGACATTATATACTCAAGCAGATACTAACAAAAGGTTAACCTGGATTTACATTTTGGGTTTCCTTGTTTTTGTTATTGGAGTGGGATATGTTTTTGCTGGCGCGATGGGCAATAGTTGGATTCTTTATGGAGCGGTTATTTTTTCTACGTTAATGAGTTTTGGCTCATACTGGTGGAGCGATAAAATAGTTTTGAGCATGAGTGGAGCCAAAGAAATTAGCCATGATAACGCGCGAGAGTTGTATCATTTGGTTGAAAATCTTTGTATTACGGCTGGATTACCATTGCCAAAAATTTATATTATCGAGGACAGCGCCCTCAATGCTTTTGCTACGGGGCGTGATCCAGAGCATGGAGTGATTTGTTTTACTACGGGAATAATCCAAAAGTTAGAAAAGACTGAGTTGGAAGGTGTAATTGCCCATGAGCTTTCACATATTGGAAACCGCGATATTTTACTTTCCACCGTCGTGGTAGTTTTGGTGGGATTCGTAACTCTTCTAGCTGATTGGTTTCGCCATTGGGCCTTTTGGGGTGGTAGAGATAACGAAAACACGGGGGGACAATTTAAAATTATTTTGATAATCGTAGCTATAGTTCTTTCTATTTTAGCTCCTTTTGCGGCTATAATAATGCAACTGGCAATTTCAAGAAAGAGAGAGTTTTTGGCTGATGCTAGTGGCGCGCTCCTGACTCGTTATCCCGAAGGATTAGCTCGAGCTTTAGAAAAAATTTCTGCCGACAATGAACCACTCGAAGCTGCTAATCGAGCCACTGCTCATTTGTATATCTCCAATCCTTTTAAAGGTAAAAAAATGTCAAAACTTTTTATGACCCATCCACCGATTGAAGATAGAATAAAAATATTGCGCGGAATAGAGTTATAATTTTACCGCACTAAATTTTTATAGAAAAATAAATTAAAAAATTTAAATATTAAAAAACATGAATATGGATGAACTGAGTCCTGACGTTATTGAATTTAAGGATGAAAGGAGCAAAAGATTATATCGAGATAGGTTTGTTTTTCCGGAGATATTAGTGGGGGCTTTTATTGATAACGATGCTATTGTGGAGGCAATAGAGGCGGAAATAAAAAAGAGAATACAAGAAAAAACAGTTAATAATATTAGCAATGAAGT
>JBBQOS010000024.1:0-14564 GCA_038331135.1 Candidatus Moraniibacteriota bacterium
ATATCTTCACCTCCTCCCTTGGGGGATCCCATCCACAGCCAGACCTTGTATACAGAAGACTTCCAATCCAATCATTGCTCCTCCTGGCAATAAAATTTGGGATTTCTTCCAACATCATCTTGGCCGGGCGACCCATAATCCCCAATGCTTCAAGAATTTTTGGAACATCTGCCTCATTTACTTCCGCGTACTTACTTTCTATATCGCTACAGCTTTCTATTATTGCTTCTTCCTCCCAACCATCAGAAGAATCATTCCCCTTAAATAAAGAAATTTTAAAGGAAACTTTTTCGATTAAAATAAATACAAATTTTGTAGAACTATACTCATCATTATGTCCTAAAATTTCTATTTTCATAACCATCTCCCCATATCTCCCTCAAAAACCATCAGCTTTTTCGTACCTCACAATGAGGTGCTGGCAAGCTTCCTGCCTTTTGTGTCGGTTATCAATTAAGTGCCCGACAGTTTTTGAGATTTTTTTAATGAACTAATCTTGTGTTATGACAAATCCATTAACTTATCATAACAACGTATAATAGCATTTTTTTATACAAAAGTCAATTGAGCTGTCTAGTTATTTATCTTTAAATGTTTAATTATCCTTATATTTAAAGGATTATTTAGATAATTATTGTTTAGTAGTCAACACTATTGACCATATGACTATACCGTGCTAAAATAAGCTTATATGGAAAAAGAAAAAGCTCTAGAAAACTTAGGCTTAAGCGAAAAAGAAGCTAAAATATATTTAGCTCTTTTGGAATTGGGGCAAGCTTCGGCTTATAAAATTGCTCAAAAAGCGCAAGTAAAAAAACCCACCGCCTATGTCTTACTGGACGAATTGAGAAAAAAGGGATTGGTCATGATCTTGCCAAAAGACAAAACTCAGATGTTTGTCGCTAAATCACCCGAGGAATTTTTTTCTAATGCCAGACATCGAGTACGTGACGCTGTGGAAACTCTGCCGGAAATTTTATCTTTAATGCGCAAAGAAAACAGCGTCCAAACTACCTATTATGAAAAAGATCATGGATTGAAACAAGCTCTTTCTTATAAAATAGCAGAGAATGCCGGAAAAGAAGTGGTAGGATTTTATGCTTTAATGGAAAACGTCAGTCCTGAAATCTATGATATGAGCTGGAATTGGGCCAGAAAAATGCGAGAAAATAATATTACCCTGCGAGGCTTCGTACCGGTTCACGATACCACAACTGATTATCGCAAAGCAGATAAGGAATATGGACGAGAAATGCGCGAGCTACCCTATGAAGATTACTCTTCGGAAACTTCTATTGATGTAATGGGTAATTTTGTACGTATAGTTGATTTAACAAAAGAATCTCCTCAAGCGGTGATTATTGAAAACGAACGCACTGCCAAAATGCTCAAACAAATTTTTGAGATGATGTGGAAATTAACAACACCTAAACAAAAACCCCAATCCTAGCACGGAGAGGGGTTTTTTAAATTAAAAAGAGTTTTTACTATAAAACTATTTTTCAATAATAAAAATTTCTTTATTCACTTCTTCTAACATTTGCAAAGTTGCTTGCACAGAAAGATTCTCTGTATTTCTTAAAGATAAATTTTTACCATATCTTTTTTGTAGGGGGCTTAAAAATTCATCTCCCCAAGAGGGGGTAAATGTAACAACTCCTTCGAAATCAATTTCTACCTTTTCATCCTTTTCAATTTCCCGTAAAACTGGCTCAAAAGCAGCTAAGGCTTCTTTTCCAGATTGTCTTGAAATAAGAGTAGTTCCAAATTTATTTAGTTTAATAAACATATTTTTTTCTTTTAAAAATTTATTAACGCGATACAACCTTGAATATATCCGGCTTCTTTTTTTATTTCCAAGGTGATGTCTCCCTTTTTCAGATTTAATTCCGCGCTACCTGTTCTAAATAAAAGTTTTATATCATTTGCCACGACGATGTTTTTAACAAACTTTAATCCATTTCCCCTGGCTTCAGGCGCTCGGCCGGAAATGATTTCTGAAAAAGCAACTCGCAGGGCTTGTTCGTCAGAAACTAGACTTGAACGCACTCTTTGTAGTGTTTTTAAAATTCCTTGTCCTCGATCAGCCAGAATAATCTCTTTTTTTTCTAAATCATAGCCAAAAAAAATCCCAGGGATATCTGTCCAGTTTCCTAAATTGTGGTCAAAAGAATTATTGCCAATTTCTCCGACAATAGCAGAGATGAGAGGAAATGTGTTTTTTAGCTCAGTAATTTGTCCCAAATTATTCTCAAGCTTCATTACGCGAGATTGGAAAGTTAAACTATTGGAACAATAGAAAATATCTTCCGGTTCCTTTGGCTCCGCAGTTGATACCCAGTCTAAAGCAGTTTTAAAAAGATTTGACGCTAAAATAATTTCTTGTTTTAAAAAATCACTTATATCATCTTCTCGATAAAAGCGCTTACCACTTTTTCGTACGGCCAAGAGTCGTCCAGATTTGTCCCAGCGACGCAAAGTATCAATTGATAAATTTAATTTTCTAGCAGCTTCTCCAATTGGGAGCATTTTTTGACTCATTCTATAATATTTTATGCAATTATAAAGTTATTGTAGCATATATTTTACACCTATGCAATACCTCACCACATCTATGCATATATAACGAATATATATGCAGAGATAAATTAATCTTAAGTATGTAATAAATTCGAAGAAATGGTTTTTTGTATTTCTATTCCCTCCCCATCTTCCACAATGAATCAAAAAAGGTTTGTTGGCTACGCGCAATTTCTTCGTTTTTGAGATCAAAAATGATGGGTGGTTCACCAAAGAAATTAAAAGATAGTGAGTTTTTCCAAATACTAGTGTCCATTAGGCCATTTTTAAGACCAGGTATAATAAGATATTCAAAAAGCGGACGCTTAATTTTGGCAGTACGCATAAGAGAACCTTGAGATTTTAGGCCGATAATTCTCAAATTAATATTTTTAGAAACCCGCAACTTTTCATATGTTTCCATTTTATGGGACATAACGGCATAATATCTTTCCCAATTACTGGCAAGCACTGAAAGGGTTTCATTTTCCTCAGCGTCGATGAGACTTTGAATTTCATGCGCCACAAAAGCGGATTCACCCTGGAAAACTTCAAACTCTTGTTTTTGGCCTGGGAGAGCTATAGATGAAAGTTTGTTGATAAGATTATGGGCTAACCTTTGTTTTTCATCTACTAGCGTCTGCAAGCGACGGGCCGGTTGAGCTGAGAAACGTCTGCGACCATTAAAAATAGCGTGTTTAGCTAGACCTTTTTCTTCTAAATCGTATAGAGAGTTATAAATCAACTGGCGATGCAAGCCGGTTTTTTGCTCCAAACGGGAAATGCCGGTCTCTTTCTCAGAGAGAAGAGCTAAATATACTTCGCCGGAATGTCCTAAAACCCCAAAGCTTTCAAGGTCTTTAACAAGCTTATTTTTTTCTTTTTCGTCAATAATTTGTGACATAGTTATATTATACGCCTATTTTAAGATAAAATCAAGTCATATTTTTGTAGTCAATATTCATTGACATAATATTGCAATTGTGCTATACTGATTTGTTAGGATGAGATGTTGTCCATTGAGGATAAGTCTCTCCTAGCAGACAGTTATTTTGCAATTTATGTGGCAATTCTGCCGCGTACATCATTTCTACACAGGAGAAAAACCATGAGATCATTCACTATTTTTAGAACAGCTAATAGCGGATATGGACGAATAACTTATACATTGGTAAAACTTGTTCGTGGATGTATAGTGGTCGACGAATATTCCAATCCGCTTCATCCTGATTACATCAACCAGGAAATGGCTGCTGACCTTGAGGCTGATAGAAAAAGGGTGGGAGTAGAATACTTTATTTGGCCTGCTTGTTTATCATCAGCGTGGACTAGTAATTTTCATGCTCGTTGGAGCAAGGATTCTCGCCATGAGTTTGTCGATTGGATTTCTCGCGACCCGTACCACTCAAATGTGCTAGATAAATTCCGCGAGGCCGAGAAAAGCTTCCTGGGTTTATAGTATATATTGAATGGAGTCTGGAGAAGATTAGTATCATTAATCTTCTCTTCTCAATTGAAATCTCAAAAGTGGTTGAGATTTCTGAGAGAAAATATAATCTTTTACAACTTACGTGGCAATTCCGCCACATATATTATTTCTACAGGAGAATTCACCATGAATATAACCGAGATGACAGTAGTAGAAATCTTAGAAATACCGAAGAATGCTCAAGCTTTCGAGCAATTAACCGATTGCGCATTGAAGGAGAAAAAAATTAGAAGGTTGATTATCGTCGCGATAAGAGATTTTCTTTTTGCTGGAAGTTCTCCATATTGCTATTAAGACTGTGCAGGTTGGTTCTATGGGGAAGATCCACTAATAAGACAGTATGCGGCGAATGGGCATACTATGCCCAGAGAGTTTTACAACGTAGAAGGTTTTCTCTCCATGTTAAGTGAGGGGAAATTACCAGAATGCAAAAAATTTAAACTCTTTGAGCTTGGGGCAATGGAGGCCCTAAATATAATGAAAATTGAATATCATTACAAGGGAGTGTCAAAGTCGACGCCATATAGAGCGTAGTTGTTCACAACCCGCAAACATCATTGTTTAATGTTTGCGGTTTTTTATTTTGCAAAATAAATTATCCAATAAAAATATTTTTAGAATTCTTTTTTCTAGATATTAATTTGCACTTAATGTATCTTAACCAATAAATTCATAATAAAAAGTTATTTATTATTTATGAAGTTTATATAGTCCCAAACCTAAGGTTTATTTTAAGCCATTTGACATTTCTTTTTTTCTCTGCTATTTTTGTTTACTAACCCTTAACAGCATTCTCTAGAATTTAATCACTCTTATGGCTCTTAAAACTGCCGATCAAATTAAAGAAGTACTCTTATCCGCTAAAAAAGTATTAATTTTGTTGCCTCAAAATCCAAACAACGATGCTATTGGCGCAGGTTTTGCTTTTTACTTATTTTTAAAAGAAAAAAACATTGAATCAGATATCGCCACCAATGATCCTTTGGGAAACATAGGTAAACTCACTTTCTTGCCTAAGCCGGACCATATTCAAAATACCGTTTTGGGCGCTCGAGATTTCATCTTATCTTTTAATACCAAATACAACAAAATAACCAGTATTAAAACCAAAGAACTGGCCGAAGAAACTAGAATATATATTACGCCCGAAAAAGGCACTATTGACCCACGAGATTTTTCTTTTATCCCAGCTGAGTTTAAATACAATTTACTAGTCTGCATCAATTCTCCTGACAAAGAATCTTTTGGGAAAATATTTGAAGATAATCCTGATATTTTTTATGAAGTTCCTATTATTAATATTGACAATCATAATGCTAATGATAATTTTGGACAAATAAATTTAGTGGACATAAAAGCATCCTCGGTTTGCGAAATTATTTTTGACTTTTTTGTTGACGTCGACAAGTCCTTGATAAAAAACGATATCGCTAAATGTCTTTTGACTGGAATCATTAGTGCTACCAAAAGTTTCCAAAATACCAAAACTACCCCCCATGCCCTTAAGATATCTTCGGAATTAATGGTGCTGGGAGCCGATCAGCAAGAAATTATTCGCCATCTATTTAAAACCCAACCTTTTAATATCTTAAAACTTTGGGGGAGAATAATGTCTAAATTGAAATGGGACGAAAATTTAAAACTTATCTGGTCAATTGTTTCACTGGAAGATTTTGTTCAAAGCCGAACAGAACCATCTGATATTTCTTTTATTTTGGATAAAATTCAAAACAATTATGAGGCTGGCGAGGTTTTCTTAATATTATATACCGCTTCAAATCGAAAAATTAAAGGTATTTTAAAATTTACTAATCCTGAAAGGTTATCAGGGACTCCTCCTTTTGAAAATAGTCAATTAACTGGAGATTTTTTTGAATTTGAGTTAGATTTCGAAAACACTGCGATGGCTGAGATTTATTGTCTAAACAAGCTAAAAACTTTTTTGGTTCAGTAAGAAATGTTATTTAATAAATACTGTTAGAAAACCAACACTCAGGTTGGTTTTTGTGCTATAATATAAATATATTATAAAATTAAAAAATAAAAAATATGACAACTACAATAACTGCCAAAAAAACTAATGAACAAGACATTAAGAAAAATGATCTTGTTAACAGAAAGATTTCTGATTTTAACCGATATGAGGAGGAGCAAGCAGCTGCTACTTTAGCTAAAGAATTAAATTTATCTTACCTAGACTTGAATATTTTTCCCTTAGACATTGAAGCGCTAAGAAATATACCTGAGCAAGATTCGATTAAGTTCAAAGTTGGCTTAATTAAAAAAACTGGTAAAAAAGTTCGAATGGTAACACCTGATCCGACTAATCTAAAAACAATAGAGTATTTAAATTCACTCAAAAACGATAAGGGCTGGGAAGTAAATATTTCTTTAATTTCTCAGTCAGCTATGAATAATCTGTGGAAGAAATATAAAGAAAATATCTTAATGGAAACCCTTGATTTTTTCCTTATTTCACTTTCTGGAAAAGATCTGGATGAATTTGAAGAAAAATTTAAAGAATTGCTGTCACTGAAAGAAAGAATAACTGAAATGAACACCAGTGATATATTGAAAATCATATTCTCTGGAGCTATTAAAATGGGCGCCAGCGATATCCATTTTGAACCTCAAAAAGATAGCGTCCGAATGCGTTACCGAATTGATGGAGTGTTGCAGATTGTGGGAGATTTTTTTCCATCCTCTTACAAAGCCATATTGTCTCGAGTGAAAATGGTAGGAAAAATGAAATTAAATTTAAGAGACATTTCACAAGATGGTCATTTTTCAATTACGCTTGACAAGAAAGATGGATTTGGGAGAGTAGATATTCGCGCCAGTATTATACCTGGTAAATATGGAGAAAGCATTGTACTTAGACTTTTGAGTCAATCCTCAATTGCCGTAGACATTGAAAAACTTGGGCTAAAAGGATTATCTTACGAACAAGTTTCACTTCAGTTGTTAAAACCCAATGGGATGATTTTAATAACCGGTCCAACCGGTAGCGGCAAGACCACTACCCTTTATTCTTTTTTAAAAAAATTAAACACTCCTACCATAAAAATCATAACCATTGAAGATCCAATTGAATACGAAATTAAAGGAATTTCTCAAACCCAAGTTCAAAATGATAGAGGTTTTACTTTCAGCGACGGGCTCAGAGCTATCGTTCGACAAGATCCTGATATTATTTTGGTGGGAGAAATAAGAGATAGTGAAACAGCTGAAATTTCAGTAAATGCTGCCCTAACTGGTCATTTGGTTTTCTCTACTTTACATACCAACAATGCGCCTGCTTCAGTTTCTAGACTACTAGAACTAGGTGTCAGACCTTCACTAATTGCGTCTTCAGTAAATATTTTTATGGCTCAGCGATTGGTGCGCCAACTCTGTCCTCATTGCAAAGAACAATACACGCCTGCTGCAGAAACTATCAATACTATTAAAAAATTAATCTCCATCATATCTCCAAAATCTAAAATAGAAATTCCTAAAAAAATAGAATTCTTATATAAATCAACTGGATGTACCCAGTGCAACAATTTAGGTTATAAAGGAAGAATCGGAATATTTGAAACTCTCACCATTGATGAAAAAATGGAAAAATTAATTATTGAAATGGCCAGTGAAAGCGAAATAACTAAAGTAGCCCTAGAAAGCGGGATGATAACCATGACTCAAGATGGAATCCTAAAAGTTTTGGAAGGCATAACTTCTATGGAAGAAGTTTGGAGGGTTACCGGACAAACAGCGTTTTTACAAGATATCTACGAAGAGTTAATGAACCAATCTTTATCTCGAAGCATCCCTATTTCGGAAAAAAATCTAACTGATGCCAGTTTTTATGTTAAGAACTTGAC
The DNA here is from genome assembly GCA_038331135.1 of Candidatus Moraniibacteriota bacterium. GTDB lineage: Bacteria > Patescibacteriota > Minisyncoccia > Moranbacterales > UBA9337 > UBA9337. Next base: position 7,912 of record JBBQOS010000024.1, read on the forward strand.
CAAATTTAATGAAAATATTAAAAAAATTAATTCCAATGAGTTGGTTGAAATAATTATTGTAGTTGCACTTCTTTTGTCAGCTGGAGATATCCACATTGAACCAGAAAATGACACCATAAAAATAAGATACCGCATTGATGGAATTCTTCAAGATATCGCTTTTATTCCGCTAAATGAATATCCATCTCTACTGGGCAGAATAAAAATGCTCTCTGGATTAAAAACAGGCGTTCGTGCTGGAGTAGAAGATAGTCGGTTTAAAATATCTGTAGCTAAAAAATACGAAACTATTACAGACACCGAAATAGATGTTCGTGTTTCAATTATTTTAGGTGGCTACGGAGAAACCGTCGTTATGCGACTATTGAATAAATCTGCCACTGCCTTGGAAATTGATAAATTAGGAATCCGTAAAGAAAATTTGGATAAATTGCTAGAACAAATTAAGAGACCCCACGGCATAGTTTTAAATACCGGACCTACTGGCAGTGGGAAATCCACCACTCTTTACAGTTTATTAAAGATTTTAAACAATCCTGAAGTTAAAATAATTACTGTAGAAGATCCTATCGAATATCAATTGTCTGGGATTTTGCAAACCCAAGTAAATGAAGACGCTGGATACAGTTTTGCAACCGCTCTTCGGGCTTTACTGCGCCAAAATCCTAATATTATCATGATTGGAGAAATTCGAGATAATGAAACCGCCAAGACAGCTATTCAAGCTTCTTTAACAGGACATCTAATTCTCTCTACTATCCATACCAACGATGCCGCCTCTTCTGTAAACAGATTGCTCAATATGGATGTTGATTCCGATGAATTAGCCACTTCAGTCAATGCGTTTATGGCACAACGCTTAGTAAGGAAACTTTGTACCTGCAAAGAAATTATTGACATACCAGAGAAGCTCCAACTTGAAATAAATAAAACTGTCGCTTTAATATCTCCTCAAGCAAAAATATCAATCCCCTCCAACACAAAAATTTACAAACCCAAAGGTTGCGATAAGTGTAATTTTATTGGATACAAAGGCAGAACCACTATAAGCGAAATAATGGTTATTGATAAAGATATAGAAAAGTTAATTTCTCTCAATGCCCTTTCTTCAGAAATAAAAAGGAAAGCTATAGAAAATGGAATGCTTACGATGTACCAGGATGGGATACTTAAAATCCTAGAAGGAGAGACCACCATCGAAGAGGTCAATCATGTCGCTAAAGACGAAACTTAGAAAAAATAAAAAAGCTCCAGCAAGTCGGAGCTTTTTTGTTGCGTTTATTGATCTGCAGACAGTCCCAAAAAATAAATTTTTTAGGTAGAGAACGGTGTCGAGGTATGACGCAGTCGAAACCACCTCACCCATATCTGGACGAAAGCTCCCAAATTGAGGATAAAAGATAGTGACCCCCAATTGCCTACAGAACAATAAAAACAACTTTTTTGTAACTTTTCAAAACTGATTTATTGTCATTTTTCATGACTTTTAATGTTAGCATATCTTTATTTTTTTGTCAATAGGTGTTATACTAAACACATAACATACAACATAAAGCATGAGACGCCTTTTAAAATTGTGTAGAATAAACCTATTAAACAATGATTCTGTGTTTCATGCCCCATGTTCCATGATTTTATGGTTATTACCAATTCGAAAGAACAAGAAGAAGATAAAAAAATAGATTCAACCCTACGGCCTCAAAGTTTTAATGAATACATAGGGCAAGAAAAAATTAAGAAAAATTTGCACATTTTATTAAGTGCAGCTAAAAAAAGGAATGAACCGGTTGATCACATTTTACTTTATGGTCCTGCGGGATTAGGCAAAACTACTCTTTCTAATATCATTGCTAAAGAAATGAATGTGGGAATAAAAATAACTTCCGGTCCAGCCATTGAAAGAGTGGGTGATTTGGGCTCAATTTTAACCAATCTAAATGATGGAGATGTTTTATTTATAGATGAAATTCATCGCCTCAATAAACTAGTAGAAGAAATTCTTTATCCAGCCATGGAAGATTACAAGCTAGACATTATTGTTGGCAAGGGACCATCTGCTCGTACCTTACAATTAGATTTACCACATTTTACTTTGATAGGTGCTACTACCAGACTAGGATCAATTTCTAATCCTTTGCGCGACAGATTTGGAGCTATTTATAAATTAAATTTTTATGAAACAGGAGAAATTCAATCTATCATTAAGCGCTCAAGTCGAATCTTAAATATTGAAGTTAATGAAGATGGCTGTAAAAATATTTCTATTTGTAGTCGTCAAACTCCCCGAGTGGCTAATCGTATCTTAAAAAGAGTAAGAGATTTTGCGCAAATGGAAAATATGGATATAATAGATAAAGAGATATCTCAAAGAGCTTTAAAAATGATTGATATTGATGAACTTGGTCTTGAGCCAGCCGATCGAGATATAATTAGAATAATTATAGAAAATTTTAAAGGTGGTCCAGTGGGCGTTCAAACCATTGCAGCTGCCACTCACGAAGAAGTTCAAACTATTGAAGATGTGTACGAGCCTTTCTTAATTCAGTGCGGATTATTAGCTCGCACACCTCGTGGAAGAATTGTCACAGAAAAAGGTTATCATCATTTGGGGTATCCTATTAAATAAAAATATAAAAATAAAAACTCGCGCAATAAAAATAAATAACTCTAGTTTACAAAAAGTACTAGGCTGCGTTGGTCTTAAAAAATATGAATATTGCATTTACTGCATTTTACTTGATGTTTTTGATGGGATGTCTTGTGGCCAGTATTTTTATAATTTATCACATTACTCGTTATTCCATAAATAAAAAATCATCAACTATTATGCTTGTTTTATTTATTACTGTCTTACTAATCTTACTGACAATTAATTTTTCAATCTTCTCAAGTTTAGATACAGAGGAGGCTTTTGATTTTATTTCAACTTTTAATATCAACTCATCATCTTTTTAAAAATAAAAATTATGCAAAAATTTGAGAAATTTCATTTTCATGGCCAACACAAAGGAGAAATAATTATAAAAATAATTCGTCGCCACTGGTTTAATATCTTAGAACAATACTTTGTAATTATCGGGGTTTTGTTTTTGATGCTTGCCTCGCTCCAATTCTTACCGATGTATTTCGCAGACAACAATGAACTGCCTATTTTCTTTTTCATCGAAAGTTTTTTATTAGTGCTTCTTTGGATTTATTCTTTTATTATTTGGATTGATTTTTATTTCGATGTTTGGATTATCACTAATGAAAGAATTGTTAATATTGAACAAAAAGCTCTTTTTGTTCGAACTATCAGTGAATTAAAATTCGATAAAATTCAAGATGTTTCTGTTAGTATTATCGGATTAATTCCTACTATTTTAAATTTTGGAGATGTTCATGTGCAAACTGCCGGAAATACTGAAAGGTTTCTTTTTCACAAAGTACCCGATCCACAAAAAATTAAAGGCTTGATTATGAATATACAAAGTATGACGATGCGCAAAGACGAGGCCGAGGCCATCCACCGCATCTCCCCTCTTTTAAGAAATATTTAGTCCTTAAATAAATATCCATAATTTTTGATTTTTTTATATAACCATTTATTTTAAAAATGCTATGCTCCGTATGATGGAAAATGTTTCAAATACAGAAAAACCAAAAGATCACCTAAAAAATAACGAACATTCTATTGCCATCGAGAGTTTGAATTTTGGTGATTCAACTATTAATTTTTTTGATTTTGAAAATTTTGATCCAAAAATTGATACCAAAGATGTTGAAATTCCACTTTTTTTACAAAGCTATTTCGGAACAAAAAATGAAGCTGATGGAACATTAAATATAGGTAACGAGATGAAAAGTGGCTCATCGACATATTTTGAGACAATACAGGATCCTCAGTGGAAAGAAAAACTTTTTGTTTTCATTGATGAATATTTAAACACTGAAGGGAATTTTATTTTAGACAGTCTCGAGATTGATTCGATAAAAGAACTAACGCCCAAAAAAATTGCCCAACTTTCTATCGCTATCGTTAAGTCGTTATCTCATTATTCATATAAAAATGGCCTAGCCTATGGCGAAGAAGCTGATCATAAATCTTGCACCGAACTTTTACAAGAAGGCTTAGATAATAAAGGTGATTCAAAGTGGATAGGCAATGGAGTTTGCAGAAATTTTTCTTGCAATGTTAAAGCTGTTTTTGAAACTCTTAAATCTTTCCAGATAGACAATTCTCTAAAAAATTCATACTGCGCTTATACAGTAGCCAAGCTTTATGAAATTGAAAAAAGAGGTTATTCATATGAACCAGGACATGCGTGGAACACATTTTTTACTTTAAACGAGAATAAAGACGTAAACATTATCGAAATGGATGCAACTTGGAGTGATAATGAAAAAATATTGTTGGGCTTATCTTCTATAGATTATACTGAGCAACGCTTAGAGATTTTTTTGCATAAACTATCTACTAATTATTTTCATAAATTAAACAATACCGAAATAGCAGAGCTATTAACCCACTATGAAAAAGTTTTAGCCCACAAAAATAATACCAAAAAAGAATACTATTTAAAAAGATTACGCAATATATTAGAAATAAATAAAGATTTCGACACATTAACAAAGGGCTTGAAAGAAAAAATAAGAAAGAGTATTCCTGAAAATATTAATTTAAAAAAAATAAAAAAAGGAGTTAATATTTGGAATAAAATAGAAAAAGGAGACAAGCGATTTATCAAAATGATTCTTGAGGAAATATCAGATAATGAAAAATTCAGGGAATTAATTGATTCAGATATGGAAATCAGAACAATAACTAGAAAATATTGCCCGGAGTTTTTTAGACCATTCTCGCCAGAAAAAGACACTGTAGATCTTAAAGAAATGCTATATAAACTGGAAAAATCAATTTATTTTAAAAAGTATCTTGTTGGATATCTGCATGAAACAGCTGGTAGAAATACAAATCTCCGTAATGATATTAAGCCGGAAAACGCTAAAAAAATTATGGAGCTAGCTAGAGAAGTATTAAGAGATACAGATCCTGAATTATTTGATAAAAATTACAAAGATATTTCTTATTTTGAACTTATAAGTAATTTTGATAGTTTATATAAGACATTAAAAGAAAAAACCAACTAAAGCCGGTGACAATCTAGAAATTATCCAAAAAATAATTTATCTTTTTTAAAAACAATTACTAAACCATCCACTAATCTTCTTTTTACAAAATTCCTGATCCCCAGAAAATAAAAGGACTCATAATGAATATGCAGGCTATAACTGACAAGAGAGACGAGGCCGAGGCCATCCACCGCATCTCCCCTCTTTTAAGAAATATTTAAATTTATCTTGGCTAAAATCCCCACCAAGCTGGCGACATTTTATCATTGCGTCCAAATTTTCTCCACAAAATGACCAGGAGGTGATTTGCTCTTCTGTACGTAGGGGTGAATATTGACTAGTTAATATTCACCTGATACAATAGAATTATGAGTAATATTTCTAAAGAATCAAAAAATGTTCTAAAAATTATTGAGCACTACGGGCCAATAAGGTCTTCGGATATTGTCAGTACACTTAGTGTTTCCATCAAAACTGTTTATAAGCATCTGACCATATTGCTTGGCGAAGATTTAATTGAAAAAAGCGGAACCACTCCAAAAGTTTTTTATTTTATCAAGAAAGAACATCTTTTTAACTCAAAACTTATACTAAGTATCAATGAGCAAATCATTGAGCAAAACTACATTTACGTTTCTCCTAGCGGCGAGCTCGTTCGAGGATTGAATGGATTTTACCAATGGTGCCATAAAAATGAACTAGCACCAAAAAAAGAGGAGTCGCTATTTATTAAAAGCTTTAAATCAATCCAAAAATTTAAAAAAAATGGATTAATTTCAGTAAAAAAGTCAATTCTTTCAGGAAAAGCCGACCTATATTTGGATGATATATTTTTTAGCGATTTTTATACTTTTGATCATTTTGGAAAAACCAAATTGGGCCAGCTAGTATATTTAGGAAAAACCTCTCAAAACAAAGAATTAATTTCAGAAATAGCTAAGATTATAAAAAATCCCCTTGAAAATATTATCGAAAAGCACAATATTAAATTGGTTTGTTTTATTCCGCCAACCATTGAACGAAAAATTCAATTTTTAGATGTGCTAAAAAATAAATTAAAGCTCAATTTAGAAGAGGTAATAGCAATGAAAATTTCAAGCAGTATACGAATTCCGCAAAAAACTCTGCGCAAGTTGGAAGATAGGATTATTAACGCGCAAAAAACCATAACAATCAGCCCCAGTCAAAAAATAGATACTAATATTTTAATCATTGACGATGCAACGGGGTCAGGGGCAACCTTAAATGAGACAGCCAAAAAAATTAGAAAAATTACCAAACATAAAATTAAAATTTTTGGATATTCTGTGGTAGGTAGTTACAAAGGTTTTGATGTTATTAGTGAAGTATAGCTCATGACCTCATGACCCCAATACAAAAAAATCCCCAATAAGCTGGCGACATTTTATCTAATTAAACTTTCTCCACAAAAATGGAGAGAGTTTTTTATTCTATTTGATACTTTGTGTATCCTAATAAAATAGTTTTGCGGAGAGTGTTTCTCGATGCGGATAAAATATCAATTTGCCAGCTTGGTGGGG
>JBBQOS010000025.1:0-14561 GCA_038331135.1 Candidatus Moraniibacteriota bacterium
CTCTTTATCTTGAGAATTAGAACCTTAATTCTCTCCAAAACCTAGTGAATATTTTTCTAAAAATAGAACACTCAATGGATGGGTGTTTTTTGATTGTATAACGAGATATTTCTCTGAAAGTTCAAGAATTTAAAGCCCCCATTGACGGTATTTCTTAAAAATGGTATATTAGAAAGCACCGTAAAAATATTCTCTCAAGAGGGAGATTTTTTATTGGTAGTACGCAAATTATAGATAATTTAATAGTCCTAGCGGTTTTGGCTCTAAAAAATAGAGGCAAAGCAAACCAAAAAGGACAACAATAATTTTTAATAGGAAAACATATTTGTAGACAAAAAAAGATTACTCAATTGGTTAAGCTGATGTTCTTGATGATTATTTTTGCAACGGTTTCCGTTACTTGGGCTCAGGCCAAAGATGAAAATAGTAATCAAAAAAGTTCAGAGGTTGGAAAAAGCAATCGAGCCAAAGAGGTGGGGACACCCAATCAAAACAATTCACAGCTTCAAAAACTTAATAAATTAATTGATCAAGAAATAAAAAAAGAAAATTCAAAAAAAATTCCCAAAGAAATTATCGATGCAACAGAAATTGAAAAGCAGGCCGAGTTTGCCAGTCAAATTACCGGCGTGCGTAAAGATTTTTTGATGGGCATGCTAGTGGTGGAGTCTGACTTAGGAAGAAACACTGGAAAATGTACTTACCAAGAAGTCAGAGAAGGGGCAGCGGCGGACCACAGTAGGGGGCGCTTAAGCAAACAGGCTTGGAAAACTTTTTTAGAACGCAAAAAAATTATCCAAGATATTGCTGATGATTTAGGTTATGATGCAGATAAATTAAAAGTTTCTTGTAATCCCGCTTACTCGGGAACCGGAGGAGCGATGGGAATTCCGCAATTTATGCCAGACACTTGGATGGAATATAAAGATGAGATAGCAAAAATTGTCGGAACTGATAATCCTGACCCTTGGAGCGCGCGAGATGGTGTGCTAGCTATGGCGCTTAAGGTAGCCGATGTTCCTGGAGTAGTCGAGCATAACGTTTATGCTGAGAGAAGAGCCTCTAAGATGTATTTATCTGGCTCAACTTCGAGTCGTTATGAATGGTACGCTTCAGAAATTCAATATTGGTCTAAAAATTATCAAGATTTAATAGGCTAAAGGTCATTCAAAAAACCGCTAATTAATTAGCGGTTTTTTTTTGTGTTATAATAACTCTGATGAGAATTATTTTATAAATCGCAAACGTAAATTAACTCCAGTTAAATGAGTCTTGAGTTAGTCATAAAAACTTTGGATAATTGATAAATAAATTACATAAAAAAATGAAACAAGAAATCGCTTTAAAAATTTTATATTCTGGAGCAAATGTTTTTTTGACTGGCTCGGCTGGAACAGGTAAAACTTATGTTATCAATAAGTACATAGAATATTTGAGAGAAAGAAATATTGAGCCGGCTATCGTAGCCCCTACCGGTATTGCTGCTTCGCATATTGGAGGCAAAACCATTCATTCTTTTTTTGGTATTGGAATTCGAGAATTTATTGATGATTATTATTTAAATTGGATGAAAAAACAATCTTTTTTGGGAAAAAGATTGCGAGGTTTAAAAGTTTTGATTATTGATGAAATTTCTATGGTTTCTCCGGGATTGTTTGATTCTATGGATAAAATTTTACGTGCTTTTAAAGACAGTGACGAGCCCTTCGGGGGAGTGCAGGTGGTTTTGTCGGGAGATTTTTTTCAATTACCACCAGTCTCTAAAACACCTCAAGAAATAAAATTTGCTTGGCAGACCAATCTTTGGAAAAATTCTGATTTTAAAATTTGTTATCTGGCAGAAAAATTTAGACAAGAAGAAAACGACGTGCTAATAAATATTTTAGATGAGATACGCGCTGGAGAAGTTTCGGAGGATTCAATGGATATTTTTCGCGGAAGATACAAGAAAAAATTAGCTAATAATTTTACTGTGACAAAACTTTACACCCACAATGTAGATGTGGATAAAATGAACAATACTGAGTTAGATAAACTACCTGGAAAAAATATGAACTTTAAGGCGAGTGCTAAAGGATCCAAACAAAATATTGAAAAGATTTTCAAAAGTTCCTTGGTGCAAGAGGAGGTAAACCTAAAAAAAGAGGCCATGATAATTTTTATTAAAAATAATTATGACAAAGGCTATATTAACGGAACCTTGGGCAGAGTGATTTCTTTTCAAGAAGGAACACGTTTCCCCATAGTGGAAATTTTTGATGGCCGAAGGATAATGGTTGCACTAGAGGAGTGGATGCTGGAAGATGATAATGGCAATGTTAAAGCCATTGTTAAGCAGTTACCTATTAAATTAGCTTGGGCACTGACTATCCATAAATCTCAAGGAATGACTTTGGACGCGGCTGAAATAGATTTATCTAAAACATTTGAAATCGGCCAGGGTTATGTGGCTCTGTCTCGAATCAAATCTATTAGCGGTTTGCGCCTAATGGGACTTAACGACATCGCGCTTAAAGTTGATGAATTAGTTTTAGAAATGGACAGCTCCATAAAGGAAGAGTCACATTTTAATTTTAGAAAATTCCAAGAGATGGCGGAGGTTGAATTTCTAGAAATTTCTGAGCAGTTCATCACTAAAATTGGTGGAGAAAAATCAGCCGAGAAAATAAGAGAAAAGAAACAAGAGTTAGCGGAAGCCAAAAAAGAAGAAAAAAAAGTCTCAGTAAATAAACCAAGTAAGGGAAAAACTTTAGATATTACCAAGCGAATGCTGTATGGACAAAAAACGATTAATGAAATGGTCAAAGATAGGGGTATTTCCAGAGATACAATAATTGGACATATAACACAAATTAAAAAACTTTTGCCAAAGATGGACATTGATTATCTAAAGCCCAAAGAAGAAATTTTAAATTTAGTGTTAAAGGCGGCAGATAAAATAAAAAAGGACAATAATCCTGATAATTTTTCTCAAGATGGTCAAATAAGATTAAGGCCAATTTTTGAAGATTTAAAGGAAAAAATTTCCTATGATTATATAAAATTGGCGATGTTGTTTTGGAAATAAGAGTAGTGTGACATTGTTGATTTTATTGAAAGAAATTATTTTTAATAATAAAAAAATGAATTACCTAGATGAGGTTTTAGCAGAATTAGATATAAAATTTAAAGAACATAAGCACAAGGCAGTTTTTACAGTGGAGGAAGCTGAAACTCATAAAGGCGATTTGGATGGAGCCAAAATTAAAAATTTATTTCTGAGAAATAAAAAGGGCGATAAGCATTTTCTTTTTATCACGGACGCGTTTAAGAATATAGATCTTAAAAAACTTTCCGAGGTGACAGGAGAAAAAAAGCTGGGATTTGCTTCACCAGACAGATTATTTAAATATTTGAAATTGACCCCCGGCTCTGTTTCTCCTTTTGGAATAATAAATGATGAAAACAAGGAAGTGGTGGTACTTTTAGATAAAGAACTTCTCAACAATAATGATAAATTTAATTTTCATCCCAACATTAACACATCCACCATTCAAATTTCAAAAGATGATTTATATAAATTTCTCAAATGGACAGGTAATGAAATGCGGGAAATTCAGATATAGAAAATAAAAAATAAACTAAGTCCCTTTATATATAAAAATATGAGCAGGAAAAATAAAATTAGTATAGCTAGTGGAATATTTATTGTTTTTGTTTTGGCGAGTTTGGGTACGGTTTATTATTTACTTTTTAGCGCCCCACAAAGAGAAGTGACGGATGATGTTTTTATTGTTACCAAAAGACAAACGGAAACAGAGACTTTGGATAAATTGATGAGCCAAGGATTTATCCGAAATAAAATTGCCTTTAAATTTATTTTAGATATTAAAAATAAAAATGGCGAGACAGAGGCGGGCGGATATCGAATATCAAAAAATATGAACGTTTGGCAGGTGGTTGAAAAAATTAATATGAGAGCCGATATGAAATGGGTAACTATTCCCGAAGGTTATCGCAAAGAGCAAATCGGAGAAGTTCTGGCTAGTGTATTGGGCTGGAGTGAAGAAGAATTGGATAAATGGAACACGGTCTATACCAAAATGAATGTGGATTATCTCGAGGGGACTTATTTTCCGGATACTTATCTAATTCCAGTAGATGAAAACGGACTGGATATCGCCAAGAGAATGATTCGACGTTTCGATGATCAATTCGCTCCTTATATCAATGAATTTGCTAATCAAAATATCCTGTGGACTACTGGACTAAAACTGGCTTCGATTATTCAGCGTGAGGCGGGTGGTAAATCTGATATGCCACTAATTGCCGGAATTATGTGGAATAGACTTAATCAAGAAATAAATTTGGAAATAGATGCGACAGTGCAATATGCTAGAGGAAAAACTGAAGACGGGTGGTGGACTCCCATAAAAGCAGAAGATATTATTAATATTGACTCGCCTTATAATAATTATAAACACAAGGGACTTCCACCTCATCCAATTTGTAACCCTGGCTTGGATGCCATTGAGGCTGTTTTATATCCTAAGGAAACCGAATGTTTGTTTTATTTGCATGACAGTGAAAGACAAATCCATTGCGCTAAAACTTATGAGGAACATAAGATGAATATTGATAAATATTTATAATCCTCGTTATAAAAATAATAAAGTAGTTAATTTAAAAGATAATAAAAAACCACTCGCTGTAAAAACGAGTGGTTTTTTGTTTTTTTCTTTAAAAGAATAACTATTCGATAAAGGTCAAAGCTACGCCAGTTTTTCCAGCCCGGCCAGTTCGTCCAATTCGGTGGATGTAATCTTCATAGCTAGCTGGTACATCAAAGTTAATTACATGGCTCACATTGGGGATGTCTAATCCTCTAGCTGCCACATCGGTCGCTACTAAAATTTCAATGTGATCATTTTTGAATAATTGCAAAGCTTTTTGTCTTTGGCCATGAGATTTATCTCCATGGATAGATTCTGCGCGAAAGCCAATCTTAAATAACACTTTAGACAATTTTTCTGCTCCTCTTTTGGTACGAGTAAAAATAAGAATTTTTTGAAAAGCAGTTTGAGCTAAAAGTTTTTTTAGAATTTCAATTTTGTCTTCATCTCTTCCGACGCGTACGATATCTTGATCAATTTGCGAAGAAACCTCCTTGGTTTTAATGGAAATAGTAATAGGTTCTTTTTGGAATTGTTGCACCAAAGCCTCAATTTCTTTAGAAAGCGTGGCAGAAAAAAGTAGAGTTTGACGAGGTTTAGCTAACAAAGAAAGAATAGTTTTCATGTCATTAATAAATCCCATATCCAACATTCGATCAGCTTCATCCAAAACTACATTATTAAAATGTTCTAGTCTTAGATTTTTTCGGCTAATCAAATCTTTGATTCTTCCGGGGGTTCCAATCACAATATTGTGCTGAGAACGAAGTTTTTCAATTTGGGGACGAATGTTGGCGCCTCCAACTACTACAACAGATTTAAGTCGAAGTCCTTGAGTTAAAGCTACAAACTCTTCTTGAATTTGGATAGCTAGTTCTCGAGTAGGAACCATCACTAAAAGTTTTTGTCGCGGGTCAGCCATGATTTTGTGAATCATGGGTAGTAAAAAAGCTCCGGTTTTTCCAGTTCCTGTATTAGCTAGACCAATTACATCTTTTCCTTCTAAAATATGAGGAATAGTTTTGGCTTGAATATCAGTTGGATGTTGGTAACCTCTTTTAGCTACAGCTTCTTGAAGTTGTTTGTTTAGAGCTAAGCTAGTGAAAAATGTTTTTACTACATGAACTTTTTCCTCAGTTTCAGTTGGTGTAACGGCTTTATTGATAAACATCTGAGGGTTTATATAAGCTCCCTTAAAGCGATTACGAGTTCGGTTTTGTTGTGGGCCTCTCGATGAGGTTGGTCGTGCACTTTTAAAGTGAGAGCTTCTATTTGCTCCAGTAGTAGCACTACTTGTTGAGTTTTGAGAAGTTTTGTTATTACTTCTAGCTGGTTTTCCACGATAAGGTTTGCTAGCTACGCGCTGTTTGGCATTTTGGGCTGATTTGCCCTTGGGTTTGTTGTTATACATTTCATTGAAACATAAATAATTATAAATCTATGTCGCAACTTAAAGAAATGAAATTCGAGAAAGTGTTAACATAAAAGCTAATCATAACAAATAATAGGGGAGTTGTCAAGAGCGATTAAATTTGACAAAAAGTATAAATTTGTTATTATGAATTATATAGTGAATGTTTGGTAAACAAAGAAATGTTGTAGATGATAAAAATGTTCTAGATGTTGAAATTGTTATTAATGTTTATCCAGTTAAATCCGCCAAAGCGGTGTAGGACAATTTAATCAGAAAGTTTTTAAAGCTTTTAGAATTAACTTTGCTAAGTAAGATGTTGCGACTAGATAAATAAAGTTAATAAAAAATTCATCCAGACTGCAGGTTGCCTAGTTGTATTATTTAAAAAAATTAAATCATTAAAAATTAATTTAAAAAATATGGAAATACTAACCCCCAAACAAAAAATCGTATTGCAAGCAATTAAAAGTTATTATTCAGAGCATGGCATCATGCCCACTATCCGGGAGATAAAAGATGAAGCAGGTAGCCTTGGTTTAAAATTAAAAAGTTTAAGAAGTTTTTTTAATTATCTTAATGACCTAGAAGCTAAAGGCTATATCCAAAGGTCGTCAGAGGAGCGAGGAATTGAACTTCGAGGGTTAAACCAAAAAATGTTTGTCGATGTGCCGATTTTGGGAATGGCCAATGCTGGAACCGCCCTGGCTTTTGCTGATGACTACATCGAGGGATATCTCAAGGTGTCAAAAAGTATCGTAAGAGATAAAAATGTTTTTGCTATTCAGATTTCAGGAACTTCAATGAATAAGGCTAAAATAAATAATAAAAATATTGGGGATGGTGACTTTGTTTTAGTGGAAAAAACTGAAGAGTATACTTATGGAGATAAAGTTCTGGTGGTTATTGATGGCTTGGCTACGGTAAAAACTTATCGGATTTTTGATGAAGAAAATATCGTTTTGGCGCCTGACTCAACGGACAAAAAGCATCAGCCGATATTTTTAACTAAAGAGGATAATTTTGTAATTAGTGGAAAAGTAATTGATGTTTTGAAGATGAAGTAGAAAATTAAAAAATAAAAATGAATAATTATTGAGAAATTATGACAAAAGATGAAATAAAAATTATAATTATGCGTATTATAATTAATAGAAGATAGTTCGACGAGATTTGGGAAATTGAATCGTTAAAATTTATAATTTTTTAAGTTTAAATATATGATGGGAAATTTTTACAACATGGGTTGGGGCGGAGGATTGGGTTTTGGTTTTGGATGGATATTTATGCTTTTATTTTGGGGATTGGTAATTTGGGCAATTATTTATTTGGCTAAAAATGTTTCTCATAATAATAATCTTGATTACCGAGACAGGCAGGGGGATAAATCTATGGATATTTTAAAGGAGCGATATGCCAAAGGAGAAATATCCAAAGAAGATTTTGAGAGAATGAAAAAAGATCTACAATAAAGATTTACTTAAAGAGCCTTAGGGCTCTTTTTTATAGCACATAAACTCAGTAAAAACCTGATTGCAATTTAGGCGGATTTTTTATGTTCCTTGAATTATCACTTGCTTAGTGATATTATATAAATTCCATTTTGGCATATTACAAATTGGAATATATTATATAGATATGGTAGAAAAAAACATCTATTCAAAAGAGCATCAATTTTTAGCGCAACAAATGAAAAAGGCGCGAGAATTATCAAGACTTAATCAGAAACAAGTTGCAGAGCTTCTCAAAAAGACGCAGTCTTATGTTTCAAAAATTGAATCAGGACAGCGCCGAATTGATGTTATCCGACTTAAAGAGTTTGCAAGTATTTACAAAAAAAATATTGATTTTTTTATTAAATAAATAAATTTATGTGGGCGAAAAATTTAACCGGTATAAATGATGGAATTTTTAGATCAATTAATGGTAATTCGGATGAAATGATTGGTGTAGGCAGATGCATGAAGGCAGGGTTCCCTTGTTCTCGAGCGGATGTCACCAATGGTAGGTATGATGCTATTATTGATGTCGGAAATAATAAACTTTTGAGAGTTCAAATTAAAGGAACGTCTGGAGGCAGCGTGAGCTTTACGGGCGGAGGAAGAAGTGGACAACAAATAAGTAGAGAGGTCGCCCAAAGAACATATAAATATACAAAGAATGATTGCGATATAATTTTGGTTGTGGATGGAAGAAGCGGAGAATGCTATATTATTCCCATTGATGATATCCAAAAAATGGGCACATCTAAAACCCTTAATAAATTAGTTGACTATAGAGAGAACTGGGATATTTTGAAAAAGATGGCGGGAATTTAGGTTAATGCTTGCATCATCTTTCTCGCAACTGCTTCTAATACAGTTACGGTCACTGAATTCCCAGCTTGTTTATAAAGCGAAGAGTCTGCTAAATTCGGGAGTTTATAATTTTTTGGAAAGCCTTGCAACCTAAAACATTCAAGCGGAGTCAGTTTTCTGATTCCTTTTTTGTCCTTGATGATTGGAACATTGTGTCCGCCCATTCCCATGTTTGCTGTTAGGGTAGGACATACACCTTTTTTATTTTCTCGGACATACTGTCTTCTCCATTGATAAACTTTCCCCTCTTCCCCCACGGAGCCTTTTAGTTTTTCAAATAAAGGCTTTCCATTATAATAATATTTTTCAGGCACATCTTTTTCTAAAATATCGGTAACTTTAATTTTAAGCGTTTGTGGATTTGGAAATTCGAATCTGTCAGTATAACTTTTGTTCTTAAAACCAACTATATATATTCTTTCTCGATTCTGGGGAACATTTCCATATTCCATACTATTAAGAACTTTGGATTTTACATGATATTCTAAGTCCTCTAAGGTCTGCATGATTATTTTGAAAGTTTTCCCTCCATCGTGTCCTTTGAGATTTTTTACATTTTCCAGAAGAAATCCAGCAGGGTTTCGCGCCTCCAATATTCTTGCAACATCGAAAAATAAATTTCCTCGATCTTTTTCATCATTGAATCCTTTGCGATATCCAGCTATTGAAAATGCCTGGCAGGGGAATCCGCCTAAAATAAAGTCAAATTCTGGCAAATCATCAATTCCTATTTTTCTTATATCTTCGACAACAAGTTTGGAATTTTTGAAATTTAGATCATAGGTATCTTTGCAATTTTTTTCGAAGTCATTTGCAAAAACAGTTTTGAATCCTGCTTTTTCAAAGCCAATTCGTATGCCTCCAATTCCAGCAAATAAATCCAATGTTCTAAAAAGTTTTTGCTTGGTTGGGTGTTCTCTATTTTCAAGGCTTCTTTTTATTTCAATAACAACTCCTCTGATCTCAACCTCTTTTCTGTATATAGGAAGCATCGTTTGATTGGCAGGTTGGAGACGGAATCTATTTTTTTCGCGATAGATCTTTTTTAAAGTAGCTTCGTTTTCGTCGATTATCGCGACAACAGTTTGCCCGTTTTCAGCAACGGATTGTTTTTTGATAACAACAATATCTCCGTTAAATATTCCTTCATCAATCATGCTGTTTCCTCGAACTCTCAGTGCATAGTAATTACCATGCTTATTTGTGGCGCTTGTGGCGATCATTATATTTTCGCCTCTTACTTCGATAGCTTCAATGGGTTGGCCAGCCGCAATTATTCCAACCAAAGGTATTTTAACAAGATTGTATAGATTTTTTTTCTTCAGTTCAATACCTCGGGCAGAGCTACCGTTTTTTTCTATGTAGCCCTTCTTTTCTAGTGTTCCAATGTGCTGGTGCACAGTTGATAGGGCAGAGAGCTTAAAATGTTTTCTAATTTCCTCAAAAGTTGGAGAAAATCCTTTCTTCGATATATATGCCTTTGTGTAGTCCAATATTTGTTTTTGTCTTTTTGTTAATGTTGCCATATAATGATTGACCTTTAATTATTGTGATGTTATATTTATATTATAACCGAATATTTACCGAAGTGCAAATTGGAAGTTATTCACAACGCAAAAATTAATTTTGATAGATGTTTTATGTTCCTTGAATTATCACTTGCTTAGTGATAGCATAGAATTGTAGAAAAACTTGATAATAAAGCAAAGTATACCTTAATTAATAAGGGTTAGTTTTGTGCAAAAAGAAGCGCAGGCTAGAATCAAAATAAATAAACTTCTCGAAGAATCAGGATGGCTTTTTTTTGTGGTTTAAATATGAGTTTAAAGAAGTGGTGGTTAAGATTAAGAGATAATCACATCGGTGCTGTTACCTAGCATGTTACGTAGCAAACCCTACCTTGGCGAAGTTTTAACGAAGATGGATTCCGTAGCAAATAAACCCCAGTTAAATAATTTTAAATCTTTCTAAAAAATATATAATAAAACAAAGGTAATAAAATCCTACGGCCTTAGGATTTTATTATCCAAATAATCGAGGACGGTCTTTGCGTGGAAATCTAAGATGGGGTGAATAAATTTTTTTATTCAATTATCACAAGACAAACAAGTGGCGGGTTTGTTTTCGGGGTTATTGATTATTAAAATAAAAACTTATGAAACTAATACAATCGACAATCGAAGATATCCAAACACTTTTGGAAATTGAAAAAACCGCAAAGGGTTTAAAAGTATATTCTGGATATTTTACCCAAAAAGAAGTTACGGAATGGTTTAATAATGAAGTTGTATATCTTATAAAAAATGATGGCGTTACCGTTGGAAGTATTTCTTATAAAATCGAAGCTGTAGATCATGCAGATATAAGTGGTCTTGTTATAAAACCAGAATTTCAAAAACAAGGTTTTGCAAAAAAAGCGATAGTTCTTTTATTTGAGAAATTGAAGGATTTCAAAAAGTTAAGTCTTGTGGTACATCCAGATAATCACGCAGTTAAACTTTATAAATCTCTGGGCTTTATGCAAGAATCAAGAAAAGAAAACTATTTTGGCGATGGAGAGCCACGTCTGATGATGATTAAAAATCAATAATAATTAGATTTATCTTTTTGAAATTATTTTTTGGAGGTGGTATAATGAAAGGATGGAGCGCTAAAAAGTAATTCAAAAATATGCAAAAAAATCATGAAATTTTATTGGGTCTGACGACTACAGCCGGCTCAGATTGGAGAGAAAAGATTAAAGAAATTAAAAAATTTAGTGTGGAAAAAATAGCTCTTTTCCCAACCTGTTTAGATAAAAATCAAAGAAAAGAGCTCTATTTGCTGTTGGATGATATTGGTGATTTAAAAATTCCGCATGTCCACCTGAGAGATGACTTTGAACTTAAAGAGATGGATTTTTTAGTAAAAAGATTTGGGACAGTTGTTTTTAATGTTCATCCACAAAATTCTTGGCCGTTACAAAATGATTTATCCAAATATCGTAAGCAGATTTTTGTAGAAAACCTTGAGGGTACTTCTTTGCCATCTGATACAGATTTAGTTAAATTTAGCGGATTATGCATCGATTTTGCACATCTGGAAAGTATGCGTCTTTCGGGAGATCCCGCTTATGAAAATTTTGCAAAAAAATTAAAAAAATATCCCATAGGTTGTTGCCATATTTCCGCCATATTAGCAGAGCCTGCTACTGATGAAAGGGATTTTGAAAATCCCGGTCAAAAGTTTTCTGATAGACATTTGTTTGAAAATTTTTCTGAGTTTGATTATATGAAGAGATACAAGGAATTTTTGCCCCAATACATCAGTCTTGAATTGGAAAATTCCTTGGCCCAACAATTGGAAGGGAGAACTTATTTGAAGAAAATTTTGGAATTGGAGTAAAGCTTTTAAAATAAGTGTGTATTTTTTAAAAATATCTATTATGAAAAAAATAATTTATACAATATTATTTTTAGTAGTAATGACTGCAGGAATCTTTTTTTTGCGGAAGAATTTAGATTATAATAAAACTGACGTAAAGATTGTTTCGGATGTTAGTCAGGAAATTGTTTTGCCAGAGCCAGAAAGCTCTAAAGAAAAAGAGGAGGATAATTTGGAAAAAGGAGAATCAAATGAGGCTGTGGTGGTTCAAGATATTTTTTTACCGCCTCTGGATAGGACGAAGGAGAGGATAACCAAAAAACCATTTGGCATATTTATTACACCAGCGAATTCTCCGGTTCAGCCGGAAAAATTCTCAGGTTATCATACTGGGGTGGATTTTGAAATTTTTCCCCAAGAGCTAGAAACAGCAGTCTCAATCAGTGCAGTTTGCACAGGCAAGTTATTAGTCAAAAGAATAGCTAGCGGTTATGGCGGAGTGGCAGTGCAATCTTGTGATTTGGAGGGCGCACCAATTACTGTTGTTTACGGGCATTTGAAATTAGATAGTATAAAAGTGGCACAAGGAGGCGATATAATAGCTGGAGAGGCACTGGGCACTCTAGGGAGGGCTTATAGTCCCGAAACTAGCGGAGAGCGAAAACATCTGCATTTGAGTTTTCATAAGGGCTCAGAAGCTAATATTTTAGGCTATGTCTCATCGATGGAGACTCTTTCAAATTGGTTAGACCCTGTGTTGTTTTTAAAATGAAATAAAAATTATAATTATGCGTATTATTAATAAAAGATAGGTTAGTGATTTGAGCTAATCGCTAAAAATTTGTCTATTTATTAATTCTTTTTAAGATTAATTATATGTGGGGAAATTTTTGCAATGTAGGCTGGGGTGGAGGTGTCGTTTTTGGCTGGATATTTATGCTTTTATTTTGGGGACTTATCATCTGGGCGATTGTAGTGTTGGCCAAAAATATCACTAACGATGAGTCTCATAATAAAGATAAACACCAAGATAAATCTCTGGACATTTTGAGAGAACGTTATGCCACAGGAGAATTATCTAAAGAGGATTTTGAGAAAATGAGAAAAGATTTGCAGTAAATTTTTCTCTTAAGACAGATTATTTAAAAAAGTTAAATATCCAATATTTAACTTTTTTTAAATTGACGAACAACCTTTGAATATGCTAGGATATTAGGAACTAATTGAAGTTACTAATTTTAGAATATTTTTAGGTCAAGGTATTTTTTTAAAAGAGGCTCAGTCCTAATTTGTCTGAAAGTAATAAACGGGGATTAAACTAAATAAAAATGGGTAAGAAAAAAAAACTCAAAAAAATTAAAAAGCAGCAATATTTTTCTGAAGAATTAACGGGAGATACCAAAAATTGGGGAAAAGAAATTGTGGGCAAAGCAAGGCGTCTTTATCTCAAGGCTGGGTTAACTTTGAAAAAATGGAATAATATTTTTTGCACAGGAATGACTTGTCAGGCCAATCTTAAGCGAGATGGGATAATTATTACAGTGGCTATTTTAGTGGCGGCTACCTTTTTGGGCATAGGGCAATATACAGCCGCTATTAAAAAAGTAGTTCAAGAGAGGCAAAAAGAAATAATGATCCAGGAGGTGGTAGTGGAACAATTTGAAGAAGCTAATGCAAGTAAGATTAAAACTATCCAAGATAAAATAAGTACCGAAAATTGGAAGGAATATGCAAGTGCTTGGTATGGTTTTAAAATAAAATATCCTCAAGATTGGAAAGCGCCAATAGTTCGTCCTTATAGCAGAGCCTCCCAATCGCTTTATCGCGTATCCTTTACTACTGACAATCAAGCGGACAGAAATTATATTGGTTTTGATGTAGCGGTTTATGATGTTAACACCGTAAAAGAGATTTTTAGAACTGACGAATTTCCTAAAATTGAAAGTGTCTCTCCAGAAGATATGGCTAAGTGTGAAAATATCGAAGGTCATCTGCTTGAAACAGGCGATTATCCAGCTGAAGAAATTTATATACCCCGAGGAGATGACTGTTACGGGGCGGTCTTGTTTTTTAGCGTGATAAAAGGGCAATATATTTATAATATAACACCCAGACTAAAAGATAACGTAACGACAGATAATGATCCAATGATAGAGTTAAGCGATAGTTTGCCTGAGTTTTTTGAAGCTATTTCTGTTTTTGAAAATATTGATATTGTGAGACCCAAGCCCAAACCAGTAGCCCCCAAAATTACCGCTCCCAACCCAGCCACTTATAATGTAGATGAATTTGGAAGAAAAGTTTGCGAAAAGAAAAAAGATAAGCCTGGCAAGAGCGATAGGGGAAAAGGAAAACATCTAGATATGGAATGTTGCTTGGATCCAGATGAATATCCCAATCCTCATTGCTACTATGATGGCGCTAAATATGGAAAGTATTTGAGGCAATAAAAAATTAAAACAAAATAACATTAAAACATAAAAACAATCTAGTAATTTAGCAATATAACAATTTCCAAATAATCAAAATGTATTTGATTTCTTTTTAATTTGAGATTTGTTTGGGTTATTGTTTCTTGGAATTTGTGTCTTGCTTAATATATTCCATATATTTGTATAGATTTGTAATTTGTAAAGCCACAATTGCGGATTTTTCCAAAAAATAGTATTATAGATACGATGTACAATGTAAAAATAGAACAATTTGAAGGTCCATTGGATCTCCTTTTAGAACTTATAAATAAGGAGAAGATGGATATCACCAATATAAGCTTGGCTC